>JBOHCG010000007.1:0-44796 GCA_050698735.1 Streptosporangiaceae bacterium
CGCCGCCGGCCGGATCACGGCCGCCGACCTGCGCGCGGTCGAGGACGAGGAGATCCCTGGCGCGATCAGGATGCAGGAAAACGTCGGCCTGCAGTCTGCCACCGACGGGGAGTTCCGCCGCGCCTCCTGGCACATGGACTTCATCTACGCCCTCGGCGGGGTGTCCAAGGCGCCGGGCAACCTCAAGGTCCAATTCCACAACGCGTCAGGCGACATCGAGTTCACCCCTGCGTCGATCCAGGTCGACAGCAAGGTACGCATCGAGGACACGATCTTCGCCGACGCGTTTACGTTCCTGCGCTCGCACGTCACCACGGCCGTGCCCAAGCTCACCATCCCGTCGCCGAACATGGTGCACTACCGCGGCGGTCCCGCCATGCTCGACCCGGCGGTCTACCCCGACATCGAGCAGTTCTGGGCCGACCTGGCCGCCGCCTACGCCGACGAGGTCGCCCGCCTCGGCCAACTCGGCTGCACCTACCTGCAGTTCGACGACACCTCGCTGGCCTACCTCAACGACCCCGCGCAGCGCGCCGAGATCACCGGGCGCGGCGAGGACGCCGAGCACATGCACCTGCGCTACATCAAGCAGATCAACGACGCGATCAAGGACAAGCCCGCGAACATGGCGATCACTACGCACATGTGCCGCGGCAACTTCCGTTCCTCCTGGGTCGCCTCCGGCGGCTACGACTTCGTGGCCGAGGCGCTGTTCTCCGAGCTCAACGTCGACGGCTTCTTCCTGGAGTACGACGACGAGCGCTCCGGCGGCTTCGAGCCGCTCCGCTTCGTCCCCCCGGGCAAGATGGTCGTCCTGGGCCTGGTCACCACCAAGCGCCCCGAGCTCGAATCCTCCGACGACCTCAAGCGCCGCATCGACGCCGCCGCCAAGTACGTCCCCCTGGACCAGATCTGCCTATCCGGCCAGTGCGGCTTCTCCTCCACCTCCGAAGGCAACACCCTGACCCCCGCCGAGCAGGAAGCTAAGCTCCGCCTGATAGTAGAAACCGCCCACGAAGTCTGGGACTAGTACGGCAGCGGCCACTGGGGTCTTGGCCTGGTGATTGGCAAGATCGGTCCGGTGATCCCGGTTTGAGGCGGTACCGGGCCGACCCGGCGGGTGCTCGCCCGCCGGGCGGATCTGACGGACCTGTGCTTGGGCTACACGGACCCGGCGCCCAGCGGGGTCGCGGTCTCGGACGGGACGTCCGCGGGCCCTTCGCCCGGTTCTTTCGGGGCCTTTGGCACCGGGCAGTAGACCGTGCCGAGGAAATATCCGTAGATCCAGTGCCATAGGAAGATGCCGAACGTCACCTTCCACCCGAGGCTGGTGCTGAGGAAGCCCGCGTGGTGCGGGACGTACACGGCCGGCACCCACCAGGAGGCACTGATGATCGCCAGTATGGTGCCGTATGCTAGCGCCTTGAGCAGATTTCCAAGGAGCGTGTTGCGCAGCGGGACCAGAGGGTGGAACAGCAGCGCGAACAGCAGGGCGAAAAAGACGCCGTCGGCGAAGTGGGAAAGCAGTCCGGCGAAGTACTGCGCGGCGGGAGAAGCGGTCGGGATGATCAGCTGGCCGTTTACGGTGGGCCAGTTGAGCGTCGGCAGCCCGAAGCCGCGGAACCAGATGCCGAAAACGGTCGCGAACTGGGTCGCGACCGCGCCGGCCAGCAACGAGCCGCCGATCGGGTGCGTGGCGACCCAGGCGCGCCAGCGCGGGAGAGAGTCGTCGGTTGGGATACGGGCGACCAGCGTGGACGTGCGTCTGGCGCTGGAGCTTGCGATACTCATCTGAACCTCCTCGTTTCACCTTGATAGGAAAAGCATGATTCTGCGGATAAAACATGTCAATGGGGTGTGAAACCCCTGGCCGTTCGGGATAAAAAGCGGATCAGCCGCTTGCGCGCAGACGGCGGGCGGCCTCGGCGGCGGCGGACATTTTGCTAATCGCCAGGTAGCGGGGGACGCGGCGCAGGCCGCAGTCGGTGGAGATCTCCAGCCGCTCTGGATCTCGGTATTCCACGGCTGGGTGCCGAAAGCCTGTGTATAACCGGGATACAGCTCATCACGGACGAAATCGTCGACCGGGATGACCTTCGGCTTTCCCTGCGCAGCCACGCCAAGCCTCACCTCGACCCTGAGGAGAAGTAATTTTCCAAAGTGTCGCCCGGCAATGGGCGCTGAGACAATCCTCCCGCGGTGCGGAGTCGCAGGTTAATGTGTCCGATCTCAGCAAAACGCGCCATTATTAGTGGCCTCACAACAGTGCACGCGGGCGGGCGCCCTCCGGCCGCCATCGCCTGGACCGCCTACCGCACAAGCTGGCCTAACGGTACGACCGCCCATACGACTTAGCCGTCGCGGCGGCCAGAGCGGAGAACCAGAACGGCCAGGCGAGCACACGGGAAAAGAACAGCCCAGAATGTCAGACCCAGACGTAAAGATAGGCCTCACCGGAACGTGCAAACCTCTGGGTGCACGGCCGGCCGAGACGACGCCAAAATCCCCTCGGTAAAGGACGCGCCCTAACCCGGCAGCCGGGTCACGCTCCGGCCGGCGGCCTCCCATACCTCGATCCAGATGCCGGGTCAGCGCCTGCATCACATCCCTCAGCCGGGCGTCGCCCCCATGGGCGAACGAGGCGAGGACGCGGTTGACCACTTCCCGTTCACGGGCCTGCTGCTCGGCCGGAACCTCGGCCACCGCTGTACTCTGCTGATCCGTGCTCATCTGCTGGCCTCCTTCTCGGGGCGGGCTCTATCCCTGCTGGCTTGATTTCATCCCTGCTGGCCTGATTTCGGCGGCACCGAGCCGGAAAGCTCGAGTTCTGTGCGCGCCCGTTCGATGTCGCGCTTGTTCTTCAGCAGCACCGGGAGGGTCCGGCTAACGGCGGCCGCGTCCAGCGTGGTCACGCCGAGCAGGGCAAGGCTCCGCGCCCAGTCCACGCTCTCCGAGATGCTCGGCGGCTTGTCTAGCTCAAGCGAGCGCAACGCGTGGATGATCCTTGCCGCCTGCCCGGCCAGTGCCGCGTCCAGACCGGGCACCCTGATCCGGATGATCTCGCGTTCCCGTTCCGGGCCGGGATAGTCCAGGTGCAGGTACAGGCAGCGGCGCTTAAGCGCGTCGGACAGCTCCCTGGTGGCGTTCGAGGTCAGGAACACCAGCGGCGACCGCCGGGCGGTCAGGGTCCCGAGCTCGGGGATCGAGACCTGGAAGTCTGAGAGGACCTCGAGCAGGAGCGCCTCGGTCTCGACTTCTACCCGGTCGACCTCGTCGATCAGCAGTACCACAGGGTCGGTCGCCCGGATGGCTGCCAGCAGGGGCCGCTCGAGCAGGAAGTCCTGGGTGAAGATGTTCGCCTCCGTCTCGTCCCAGGATTGCTCGTGGCCCGCCTGGATGCGCAGCAGCTGCTTCTTGTAGTTCCACTCGTACAGGGCCTTGGCCTCGTCAATGCCCTCGTAGCACTGCAGCCTCAGCAGCCGTGACCCAGTGATGACGGCGGCGGCCTTGGCCAGCTCGGTCTTGCCCACGCCGGCCGGCCCCTCGATCAGCAGTGGCTTGCTGAGCCCGTCTGCCAGCAGGAGGGCGTCGGCGATGGCATCGTCGGCGAGGTACCCGGCGGCCCGGAGCCGGTCCTTGATCGGCGTCGGCCCGGCCAACCGGTCAGTCATGGCCCCAGACCGCCATCAGGCGCCGTACCAGTCCGGGACACCGCCGTCGACATTGATCCACACCGATTTGGCCTGCGTGTACTCGTACATGGCCTCGAAGCCCATTTCACGCCCGTATCCGGACATGCCCAAAGTCCGTCGACGAACTGGCCGCCGATGAAGAGCCTGGTCTGCACGGCTCAGAAGTCGACCGGCTGGGTCGGGAACTGGCCGCTGCTGATCAGCTGGGGGATCTTCAGGCTGGCGTTCTCCCAGACCAGCAGCATGGAGCGCTTGGGCGAGTAGCCCTGGTGGCGGATGTCAGACGGCATCGCCGCCACGTCGCCGGCCTTCATGATGACCTTGGCCCGCTTCCGGCCGGTGTCCCGGTCCTCGACGTCCCAGATGATCTCGTCGGAGAGCTGGACGAACCACTCGGCGCGGTCGTTGCCGTGGATGATCGGGAGGATGTACTCCTCGGTCGTCGGGCAGTACAGCGAGTCGCGGCACACGCTGACCACGCTGGGGTTCCAGGTCACCGCCGAGCGTGACAGGTAGGAGAACAGGTTGAACGAGCCGACCTCGGCCTCGAACCCCGGCTCGGGGTGGACCTCGGGCTCGTCCTGGGTCACGTCCGCGAACATCCGGTTGACCGGGTGCCCGCTGGCATCGTCGCGCAGCGGCTCGTCGCCGGGAAGCGACACCATCCGCTTCGCGGTGACGCGGTGACGGGTGACGGCCGCGGTGTTGTCCCCGCGCTTGAAGCCGAAGGCGGACCCGGTCTCCTGCGGGCTGGCGAACGGGTCGAACCCCTCGTTCGTCCAGTTGTCGAGCATCCTCGCGAACATCTCCCGGATGACGGGGGTGTCGAGGTTCTCCATGTGGTCGAGTTCTGCCTTGCGGTAGGCGTCGTTGTACCGGCCGGCGAACAGGTCCACGGTCCCGTAGTGGTTAACCGTGCCGAGCACGCCGTCGAAGTTGACGATGCCGTAGAAGAACTCCCAGGCGACATCGCGCTGCAGCGCGCGCAGGAACGCCTCAACGCTCATCACGTGCCGGCCGGTGGGCCAGGTGACGTACGCGAAGTACTCGTCCCGGCTGAAGCGGAACTCCCCGAGAGAGAACTCGAGGTAGCCGAACTCGTTCGGCTCCTGCCCTTGGCTGACTGCCGGAACCTCTGCGGTGGTCATGGCTGGTCCCTCCGATACACGCCGGTCACGCGGTCTGGCAGATCTCGGCCCAGCGGTACTGGGTGTCGACGCCTTCGACCGTCTGGATGAGCAGTACAGCCGGCCGGCCCGAGCCGTACCGGTAGGCCCTGCCCCCGGGCAGCAAGGTGAGGTGGCCGCGCCGGGCGACCACCCGGCCCATCGCCGTGCCGGTAACCTCCTCGGCGACGCCAACCGAGCCGTTGGAGGGCAGGTTCTGCGAGCCGTCCAGCGTCCGCAGCGTGAACTCCACCTCGCCGTCGAGGACGAGCGCGCTCTGGTCGTGCGTGCAGCCGCGCCACCCAGAGACCCCCTCGACCCGGACGACTTCGAGCACGTACTCGAAGTTCTTCCCGACGGCGATCTGCTCGAACGGCTTGGCTCGGGAGGCGACTTCGAAGATATTGGAGAAGGCGTAGTTCTTGGGGTCGTCGTCGATGACCTCGACCCCGCCCTTCTCATAGTCGTCCAGGGATGCCAGCCGCGTAACGTAGGTCATGGGCACGCTCCGCTCGCCGGACGGACAAAAGTTCGCGTAGTAAGCCAAGTCTTGCCATGACAGGCGGACGCGTCAAGGGCACACCGATAACCGTCGGGCATAATTTGACGAACATGGTGCAAGGGCGCGCCCACGATCGCCTATCCGTCCCCCCGGAGGCCGCGTGCCAGAAGAAGACATCCCGCCGCGAGCGCTCATGCAGGCGGCCGAACGGAGCTTCGCGATCATCCGTGCCTTTGGCCAGCGCCGTCAGGAGCTCAGCCAGGCACAGGTGGCGGAGCTGACCGGGCTGAGCCGGGCCACCACGCGGCGCTTCCTGCTGACCATGGAGGCGCTCGGCTACGTGGGCAGGGACGGGCGGAACTACTTCCTGCGGCCGAAGGTTCTCGACCTGGGCTATGCCTACCTGTCCTCGATGTCCTTGTGGGATGTCGCCAGAGAGCAGATGGAACGCCTGGTGCGGCAGGTGCGGGAGTCGAGTTCCGCCTCGATCCTCGACGGGGCCGACATCATCATCACCGCTCGCGTCCAGACGCAGCGGATCATGACCGTCCTGGTGGAGATCGGCACCCGGCTTCCCGCCCACGCCACGTCTATGGGCCGTGTCCTGCTGGCTGACCAGCCGCCTGCCGCCCTTGACGACTACTTCGGCACCGTGGTCCCCGAACGGCTCACCCCGCGGAGCATCACCTCGGAGCAGGAGCTTCGCGTCATCCTCAAGACGGTCGCCAGCCAGGGCTGGTGCCTGCTGGATGAGGAACTGGAAGAGGGGGTGCGCTCACTGGCGGTCCCGCTGCACGACAAGCGGGGCGCCGTGATCGCGGCGATGAACGTGTGCGCGCACGCCAGCCGCGTGTCCGCCGAGCGCATGCAGGAGGAGTTCCTCCCGCCGCTACTGCAGGCCGCCGCCACGGTGGACCAGCACACCCTGAGCAAGGCCTGAACGTCCGCCGCCACGGTGGACCAGCACACCCTGAGCAAGGCCTGAACGTCCGCCGCCACAGCGCGTCAGCCCGCGCCGGGCCGCCTGCCCCCCCAGCCCGGCGGCGGCGGCGGTGCCGCGGACGGCGGCTCGCCAGGGCGCAGCGCGCCGGCACTCACGGATATGGCACGGAGCTGGGCGAGAACGTCGGGAAGATCATGCGAGCGAGGCAGGTAGCAGACGAGTTCGGTCGCGCCGGCGTGCAGCAGCCTCGCCGCCACGGCCTGGCATTCCTCCAGCGTGCCGAACAGCCCCTGCTCCCTGGGATGCCCGGTCGCGGCGAAAAGCTCCTCGCCGTCCGCCCTGGCGCGTGCCTCGGCGCTAGTCCTGCCTACCGATACGGCCACCTCGACGAGCACCGGCCGCCCGGCTGCCGCCGCGGCGGCGCCGGCGACCGCGGCGTCCAGATCGCGGTCGGGCCGGACGGGCACGAAGATCGCGGACGCCGCGGCCCCCACGGGCTGGTCAGCGTCCGTGACCGACGGCAAGGCCAGGCCGCCGCCGAGGGCATCCCGCAGCTCCGCGAGGCCTCCCGGCCACGGCTCAGCGAGCAGCCCCTGGCCGCAGGCTGCGAGCCGGATCGAGAAACCACGGGCCGTTCGGTATCCCGCTGGTATCCCGGACAGGACGGGAAGCCGGCGCGCGTCCACGATCAGCCCGGCGGCCGCCGACCCCGACTCGGATCCGAGCACCTCGAGCAGCGCCGGCAGGTCGTCCGCGGGCGGTCCGGCCAGCGGCGGCTCCCGCCACCACACCCCGGCGAGCTCCAGGCGGCCAGCCAGCCCGGCCAACTGACCGGCGGCCGGGACTCCGGAGCGGCCATCCGCCACCACGCTGAGCGCGAGCAGTCCGGCTGCCGGCCGCGTGGCCGACGCGGCCACTGCCGCCGACTCTGGCCCGAGGCCGGCCGATGCTCGTACGCTTTCGCCCATGAGCCAGAATGCTAGCCGCGCACCAGGCACGGAGGCCATGGCGCCGAGCGGAACGCTCGTCGAGGCGCTCGCCGCGTTCGCCGGGCGGCTGCGCTGGCTTGGCCTCGACCTGTCCATCGTCGAGCTGACCGACGCCCTGCGGGCGGTCCAGCACTGCGGCCTGGACGACCGGGATAGGTTCCGCCGTCTGCTGCGGATCACGATGGTCAAGCGGTCCGCGGACATCGCTGCCTTCGATGGCGCTTTCGACCTGTTCTTCCCGACTGCCGTGGCCGTCAAGGCGGAGGAGGCGGACGCAGGGCCGCCGGGGAACGGGATCGCAGCGCAGGCGGCCGACCCTATCGCGGGGGATGACCTGCTGAGCCGCCTCGTCGCCGCGCTTCGCGGCGAGCCCGGGGCGGGCATGCAGGCACTGGCCGAACAGGCCGTCGCCGCGTTCGCAGGCCTCGGCACAGGCCGGCTGGCCGGCTCGGAGCGGTACTACCAGTACCGTGTGCTGCGGCAACTCGACGTCAGCGAACTGCTGCTGCGCGCAATGCGACTGGAGGAGCAGGCCGATCCGCCTGGCCTGGAATGGCGGCTTGCCGCCATCGAGCAGCAGGACCGCCTGCAGGACCTGCGTGCCCAGATAGCCGCCGAGCTGCGGTGGCAACTCGCCAGCCTGGGCGGTGCCGAGTCATCGCTCGACCGCCTGCGGGAGTCGATCGAGGACGTGGACTTCCTGCGAGCCGGTCCGGCGGAGCTGGCCGCCATGCGGCAGGCCGTCCGGCCGCTGGCCCGGCGGCTCGCCGCAGCAGCCCGGCGGCGGCGCAAGCTGCACAGCTCAGGGCGGCTGAACGTCCGGAAGACTATGCGCCGCGCCGTGGCGGACGGCGGCGTGCCGATGAATCCGGCCTGGCAGCAGCGCCGGCGCCCGCGGCCACAGCTCGTGACGCTGTGTGACGTGTCCGGATCGGTGGCTGAGTTCGCGAAGTTCACGCTGTCTCTCCTGCACGCACTGCACGCCGAGCTGCCGCGGCTGCGATCCTTCGTCTTCGCCGACGGGCTGGCCGAGGTGACCGACCTGGTCCGGGGAAGTCCTGGGGTGATCGACACCAGGCTCCTGCTGTCCAGGCCGGGCGTTGTACGCCGCGACGGGCACAGTGACTACGGAGCGGTCCTCGGCCAGTTCCTCGACGACCACGGCGGCAGCCTGTCCCGGGACTGCGTGCTGCTCATCTGCGGCGACGCGAGGGGAAACTACCGCGCGTCACGGGCGGACCTGCTGCACGCGCTGCGGCTGCGGGTACGCCGCGTTCACTGGCTCAACCCCGAACCACGAGCTCAGTGGGATACCACCGACTCCAGGATCAGCGAGTACGCCGTCGACTGTGACACGGTGACCGAAGTGCGCAACCTCCGCCAGCTCACCGAATGGGTCGACGCCCTCATGAAGTGAGCCGCCGTCGCCGGGGGCGTGCGCCCCTCCGGGGCAGGACTGAGGGTTGTGGGTGCGGCACAAGGCTGGCGCGCGCGGGCAAGCGCCGGGACAAGCGCTGGTGTCGGCGCGGAGCGTTGCGTAATCGAGTCTTGCGGGCGATCCGGGCGGATCTTAGTATCCAAGACAAATCGCATGACGCTCGACAGCCTGCTGGGGATCGCGGCCGGCTATTGGGGCGGCATCACCGACACGATCATCTCGCGCGTGCTCGACGTGCTGATCGCGTTCCCCGCGCTCGTGCTCGCGCTGGCCATCGCCGAAGGGCTCGGCCCCAGCGAGGTACACGTCATCTGGGCGCTGTCCGTGTTCAGCATCCCGGCCTTCGGCCGGATCGCGCGAGGCGCCACGCTCGCGCTGCGCGAGCAGACCTTCATGCTCGCGGCCCGGCTGTCCGGCACAAGGGGCTGGCGGGTGATCCTGCGCCACATCGTCCCCAACATCATGCCCCAGCTGATGACGTTCAGCCTGCTCGGTGTCGGCGTGGTGATCATCCTCGAGGGAGCGCTCAGCTTCCTCGGCTTCGGCATCCGCTGCCCGAGGCGAGCTGGGGCAGCATGATCGCGCAGGGCCAGCAGACCCTGTCAGCCTCCCCGGATCTGGTGCTGATCCCGAGCGCATTCCTGTTCGCCACGGTGGCGTCGCTCAACCTGGTCGGCGACGCCGTGCGGGAACGCTGGGCCGTATGAAAGGGCAGAGCCGGTGAGCGAGGCCCTACTCCAGGTCGATGACCTGCAGGTGACCTTCGCCGGCCGCGACCGCGAGTTGCGCGCGGTCAACGGGGTGAGCTACTGCGTCTATCCCAGTCAGACGCTCGCCGTCGTCGGCGAGTCAGGCTCGGGCAAGACGGTCAGCTGCCGCGCGGTAATGGGACTGCTGCCACAAACCGCGGTGGTCACCGGCTCGGCCCGGTTCCAGGGCCTGCAGCTGATCGGGCTGTCCGAGGACCGGATGCGCGAGCACCGCGGCGCGGACGTCGCGATGGTCTTCCAGGACCCAACCCGGTCGCTGAACCCGACCATGCGGGTCGGCGCCCAGATCGCCGAGGCGGTCCGGACGCACCGGCAGGTGGGCCGGGCCCGGTCCCGCGAGGAGGCCGTCGAGCTGCTCCGCCTGGTCCACATCCCGCTGCCGGAACGGCGCTGCCTGGAGTACCCGCACCAGCTGTCCGGCGGCATGCGGCAGCGGGTCATGATCGCGATCGCGCTGGCCAGCCGCCCCAAGCTGCTCATCGCCGACGAGGCCACCACCGCGCTCGACGTCACGACCCAGGCCCAGATCATGGACCTGCTGCTCGAGCTGCAGGCCGAGCTCGGCATGGCGCTGATGCTGATCAGCCACGACCTGGGGCTTGCCGCGTCCTACGCCGACGAGGTGCTGGTGATGTACGCCGGCCGGATCGTCGAGCAGGCCTCGGCCCGGCGGCTGTTCACGCACGTCAGGATGCCGTACACGCAGGCCTTGTTCGAGGCCATACCGCGGCTCGAGCGTCCCGCGCACTCGCCGCTGCCCGTCATCGGCGGCCGCCCGCCCGACCTGGCCGCGCTTCCGTCCGGCTGCTCGTTCGCGCCCCGCTGCCGGTACGCTGCCGACGACTGCCGCGCGACCTCGCCGCCGCTTGCCGAGCAGGAGCCAGGCCACCGGTGGGCGTGCTGGCACCCCGTAGACGGAGGTGCGGCATGACACCGGGAGAATCTCTCCTCCAGGTAAAGGACCTCGTCCAGGAGTTCGTGGTCCGCGACCGCGGCGGGGTCAAGGGCGGCGTGGTGCAGGCCGTCTCTTGTGTCTCGTTCGACGTCCGGGCGGGGGAGACCCTGGGCATCGTCGGCGAGACCGGCTCAGGCAAATCCACGCTCGCGCGGTCCGTGCTGCAGGCACCGCGGCCGAAATCGGGCTCGGTCACCTTCCGCGGCACCGACCTGGTCACGCTGCGCGGCTCGAGGCTGCTGCAGGCCCGGCGGCACCTGCAGATGGTGTTCCAGGACCCGTTCGGCTCGCTGGACCCGAAGTGGCGGGTGCGGGACATCGTCGCCGAACCGTTGGTCGCCTACCGGACCGGTGACCGGGCCGTGCGGCACGGCCGGGTCGACCAGCTGCTCGAGCTGGTCGGGCTGGATCCCTCCGCCCACGGCGACCGCCACCCCAGGGAGCTGTCCGGCGGCCAGGCCCAGCGCGTCGCCATCGCCCGTGCGCTGGCGCTTTCGCCCTCGCTGATCGTCTGCGACGAGCCGGTCTCCTCCCTGGACGTGCTCATCCAGGCCCAGGTGCTCAACCTGTTCGAGCGGCTGCGCGCCGAGCTCAGCCTGTCCTACCTGTTCATCGCGCACGACCTGGCCCTGGTCAAGCAGGTCAGCGACCGGGTGGCGGTGATGTACCTGGGCAAGCTGTGCGAGGTGGGGCCGGGCGATTCGGTCTACCGTGAGCCGATGCACCCCTACACGCGGGCGCTGCTGGACTCCATCCCGAGCACCGATCCCGCGGCCGCCCGGGCCGCCACCACGATCAGGGGCGAGCTGCCCTCGCCGATCCACCCGCCGAGCGGCTGCCGGTTCCGCACCAGGTGCCCGCGGGCGGCCGAGCTGTGCGCGGCTGAGGAGCCGCCGATGCGCGAACTGGCCACGGGCCACTCCGTGGCATGCCACTTCCCCCTCACCTGCGCCCCCGCCGGGAGCGAAGGTGCCGTGCCCGCGGCAAGTACCACGGCCCGTTCGGAAGAAAATTAGGAGAGACCACGCGATGAGGATGCGCGTCCTGCTCGAGCCGCACCACGGCGCCAGCTACGCGCAGCTCCTCGCGCTGGCGCGGGCGACCGAGGAGGCGGGCTTCGACGCCTTCTTCAGGTCCGACCACTACCTGGGCATCGACGCGGACGATACCGGCTACCGCCCGACCGATTCGTGGACCACGCTGGCGGGTCTTGCCGTGCAGACCGAGCGGGTGCGCCTCGGCACGCTGGTGACCGCAAGCACCTACCGTCACCCCGGGCCGCTGGCGGTCGCCGTGGCCACGGTGGACGCGATGAGCGGCGGCCGGGCCGAGCTCGGCATCGGCGCCGCCTGGTATGAGCGCGAGCACCGGTACTTCGGCATCCCGTTCCCGCCGCTCGGCGAGCGCTTCGACCGGCTGACCGAGCAGCTGGAGATCATCACAGGGCTGTGGCGGACCACACCTGGCGAGCGGTTCAGCTACCAGGGCAAGCATTACCAGCTTGAGGAGTGCGCCAGCATCCCCAGGCCCGCGGCAGGCCCGCCGCCCATCATCGTCGGCGGCGCAGGCCCGCGGCGCACCCCCGCGCTCGCGGCGCGGTTCGCCGCCGAGTTCAACTGCGGCATGGCCGAGGGGACCGCCGAGCGGTTCGCCAACTTCCGCCGCGTCTGCGAGCAGGCAGGCCGCGACCCGGCGCAGGTCCGCCTGTCCAGCACGCTGCCCGTCTGCTGCGGCCTGACCCGCGAGGAGGCCAACCGCCGCGCCGCCGCGCTCGGCGAGGCCGGCCTGCGGATGCTCAGCATGGGCGTCACCGGCGTCCCCGGCGACATCGTTGGCCGGGTCGCCGAGCTGGCCGCCGCCGGCGCCGACACCGTCTACTTCCACCTCTACGACGTAACCGACCTAGACCACATCCACCTCCTCGGCAGCGAAGTCCTCCCCCGCCTCCCCTGACCCCGGCTGTGCGCGGTCACAAATAACGGGCCGGACATTTTGTGTCGTCCGGCTATTCGGGCGTGTACTTTGGAGTCTGGCTTGTGTGCTCGCACAACGGGCCGGGAACGAAGCTTGTGGCGGCGGTCGTTGCTGCCGCGCGGGCCAGGCTCCGACAATAGTCAGTGTGGCCGCTAAAAGGCTATCGCAATTCTTTTGCGGCCATTATGCCACAATATCCCGGAATCGGAATAGGCCCTGAATGACGCCAGTTCCCACCCATCCGCGGCTGGGTGTCCGCATGGCCTACCGGCTGCAGCGGGTGCTGCGGCCGAACGCGGGCTGGGGCAGGCTCAGCGCTGGCATCGAGGCGTCGCAAGCCGCCCGCAGGCTCTTCACCGGCGCGGAGCGGCAGGCCAAACAGGACCTGTTCGGCTGCCGGATGTGCGGCCAGTGCGCCCTTCCCGTCACCGGTTACGCCTGCCCGATGGGCTGCCCGAAGGAACTGCGCAACGGCCCGTGCGGGGGAGTGGGCGCGGACGGCTCCTGCGAGGTCTACCCGGAGCTGCGCTGCGTCTGGGTCGATGCCTACGAGCGCGCGGCCAGCCAGGGCCGGGCCGCTGACCTGCGGCTGCTGCACCGCCCGATCGACCACCGACGCTGGGGCGAGAGCTCCTGGCTGAACTACTGGCAGGGCCGCGACGAGGGTCTCTGGGTCGACGCCCTCGACGCCGCCGAAGGCCCAGCTGACAACAAAGCGACGAAACAGCCCGTGGCGGCGGTGCACCAGTGAGCCTGCGCGAGCGCCTGGCCTCGGGCGGCTTCGCGGTTACCGCTGAGATCAGCCCGCCGCGCGGCGCGAGCACCGACCCGATCGCCAGGCTGGCCGAGCACCTCAGGGACTGGGTCGACGCGGTCAACATCACCGACAACCAGGGCTCCAACGTCCGGCTGTCCAGCTGGGCGGGGAGCCTGGCGGCGATGGCGGCCGGGCTCGAGCCGGTGATGCAGATGACCTGCCGGGACCGCAACCGCATCGCGCTGCAGTCCGACCTGCTCGGGGCGTCCGCGCTCGGCATCCGCAACATCCTGGTGATGACGGGGGATCACCCGAAGTTCGGCGACCATCCCGGTGCCAAGCCCGTGTTCGACCTGGACAGCGTGCAGCTGCTCTGGACGCTGCGCACCATGCGCGACGAGCACGCGCTGCTGTCCGGGCGCACGCTCAACCCGCCGCCGGAGTGCTTCCTCGGCGCGGTGGAGAACCCGTCCGCGCCGCCGCTGCCGTTCCGCGCCGAGCGGCTCGGCAAGAAGATCGCGGTGGGCGCGCAGTTCGTGCAGACCCAGTTCGTGTTCGACGTCGCGGCGTTCGGCCAGTGGATGGCGCAGGTCCGCGACCTCGGACTGCACGAGCAGTGCTACATCCTGCCCGGCGTCGGGGCGGTCAGGTCCCGCCGGGCGCTGGACTTCATGCGCGACAAGGTGCCCGGAGTACACGTGCCCGACGACGTCTACCGCAGGCTGCGTGCGGTCCCGCCGGACCAGACCGCCAAGGAGGGAACGCGGCTGGCGGCCGAGACCGTGCAGCAGCTCGCCGAGATGCCGGGCGTGGCCGGGGTGCACCTGCTCGTCGCGGGGAACGAGCAGGCGGTGGCCGGCATCCTGGACGAGGCCGGCGTCTGGGCGGGCAAGGCAGCCAACACGGCCAAGGCAGCCAACACGGCCAAGGCAGCCAACACGGCCAAGGCAGCCAACACGGCCAAGGGGCATGACGATGGACGTTGACCTGCGGCCGGTTAAGAAGCTGCGGGAATCAGCCGCGGTGCGGTCGGCGCTCGGCCCGATCATGGAGGCGGTGTGCGCATCGCCCGCCGACCTGTCCAGGCTGCGCGTGGTCTGCGACTGGATCCAGTACAAGAAGAACTTCCGTGAGCCAGTGGTCGGCAGGCCGATTGCGGACCAGGGCACCGAGATCGCCGTCGACCTGCGCCGCTGTAACGACCTCGCACCGGAGAGCCTGGCCGCGGCCGTCAAGCAGGCCCTCGATGACACGCCAGGGCTGG
Source organism: Streptosporangiaceae bacterium (assembly GCA_050698735.1). GTDB lineage: Bacteria > Actinomycetota > Actinomycetes > Streptosporangiales > Streptosporangiaceae > Palsa-504. The sequence continues at coordinate 14,451 of JBOHCG010000007.1, forward strand.
CCCTCGAGCCGTGGGTACCGGGCCGGGACAGCTGCATCTGGCGGTTCAACGAGCTGTACTGGCAGGCGCTGTCCGGCTGGGAACGGGCGACGGGACGCGAGTACGAGCAGTCGCTGCCCGGCGGCGAGAGCGACGCGAGGAACATCGACGCCGCCCGCGAGCTCATCCTCGAGCTGTTCCGGATCTGGGACGAGCTGGACGCTCGCCGCGCGCTGCCCGAGGACCTGTACATCCTCGAGCTCGGCGTCGGCAACGGCAACCAGGCGCGTACCTGGCTGGATGAGTTCATCCAGCTGGACCGCAGGCACGGCCGCGACTACTACCGCAGGCTGCGCTACCTGATGGCGGACTACTCCCCGCACGTGCTTGACCGGGCGAGGCAGGCGGTGGCCCACCACGGCGAGCACGTCAGCGCGCTCGTCGTCGAGGCCACCAGGCCCGGCGTCACGCTCGGCTTCCTCGCGGGCAAGGCGTTCCTCGTCTACATCTCCAACGTCTACGACAACCTGCCCACCGACGAGGTGGCCTGCATCCGCGGCCGGATGTACCAGGTGCAGACCCAGGCCTTCCTCGCCGACGACGACGCCGAGCTGATCGCGGGCCGGTTCGGCGTCGGCCGCGGCGACCTGGTGCCGCTGATCGACAGGCTGCTCAGGATCGGGCCCGAGCTCCTCAGCGAATCGGCACCTGAACGCTTCGCCGACCCCGGGCAGGCCGTCGCGTTCTGGCAGGCGACGTGGGAGGCGCTCCGGCTGCGGGAGCGCTACGCCCCACTGGAGGGCCTGGACCGCTACCAGCTCGGCCCGTCGCTGACAGGCGAGATCCTCAGGCCGCTGATTGAGGGGCAGGGCGATGTCAGGATGCACGTCAGCAACGGCGCGGTCACCAGCTTCATCGGCACGCTCCCGCTGCTGCACCCCTACGGCCGGGTGCAGTGCCACGACCTGTTCCTGACCGGCAGCCAGCAGTACCGCGACGGGTTCTACGGGCCGGGGAAGTACGACGGGTCCGTGGTCAACTGGGTGAACGGGCCGCTGCTCCAGCTGGTGGCGAGCCGCCGCGGGTTCGGCGTCGAGTTCGCCCCGTTCCGGCAGCGCACCGGCTCGAACATCACCACGCTCACCGCCCAGGCAAGGGACTAAAGCATGACAGTGCTGCCGACCACCGTGGTGGGATCGTACTCGGTGCCAGAATGGCTTGAGCGGCTGAAGACCGAGTACTACCAGCGCCGGATCAGCGCGCAGCACATGACCGAGATCCACGAGGTCGCGATCAAGGCGGCGATCAAGGACCAGGAGCTGGCCGGCATCGACATCGTCTCCGACGGCGAGCTGCGCCGGGACAACGACGTCGACTACTTCCTGGCCCGCATCCCCGGCGTGCACATCCCGCAGCGGGCCAAGACCGACTACTTCGACTACTACGACGCGGAGGTCACCCGGCCGCTGCCAGAAGGCGGCGAGGCGACACTCAGCCTCGCCGACGACTTCAGGTTCACCCGCCGCCTTACCAAGCGCCCGGTCAAGTTCTCCTTCACCGGCCCGTTCTCGCTGTCCAGGCGGATCCGCGACGGCGCCTATCCCGAGCCGGGCGACCTGGTCCGCGCCCTGGCCCGCCGGCTCAACGCGGAGGCCCGCGAGCTCGCGGCCGCCGGTGCGGACCTGCTGCAGATCGACGAGCCGTTCCTCGCCGGGTACCCGGAGCAGGTCGAGCTGGCGGTCGAGGCGGTCAACATGGTGGTGCAGGACGTGCCCGTCACCTGGGCGCTGCACGTGTGCTACGGCAACAGGTACGCGCGCCCGTCCTGGGAGGGGCACTACGACTTCCTGTTCCCCGCGGTGAAGGCCGCGCGGGTCGACCAGGTAGTCCTCGAGTTCGCCCGCAAGGGCCTGGACGACCTGCGGCTGATCCGGCAGCACGGGTGGGACAAGTGGCTGGGGTTCGGCGTGATCGACGTCAAGTCGGCCGAGGTGGAGCCGGTGGAAGTGGTCGCGGACAGGATCCGGCGCGCCCTGGAGTACGTGCCCGCTGACCGGCTGATGGTCAACCCCGACTGCGGGCTGCGGCACCTCGCGCCCGACGTGGCCAGGCAGAAGCTGCACGCCATGGTGGCCGGGGTGGCACTAGTGAGGGCGGAGCTAACGGGCTCTCAAAACGAGCAGGAACGGGAAGGCGGCACAACATGAGCGATGGTTTCCTGTTCACCTCCGAGTCGGTGACAGAAGGCCACCCGGACAAGGTGGCCGACCAGATCTCGGATGCGATCGTGGACGCCGCGCTGGCCGGCGACCCGCACTCCAGGGTGGCGGTCGAGACGCTGCTGACCACGGGTCTCGTGGTGCTGGCCGGCGAGATCACCACGGCGGCGGTGCTCGACTTCGCCGCGATCGCCCGCCAGGTGCTCTGCGAGATCGGCTACGACACCGGCGACTTCGGCTTCGACGGCAACGCGGTCGGCGTGATCACCGCGCTTGACAAGCAGTCGCCGGACATCGCCCGCGGCGTGACCGAATCGCACGACAGCAGGCACCTGGGCCGCACCGACGCCTTCGACGCCGCCGGGGCCGGCGACCAGGGCATGATGTTCGGCTACGCGACGAACGAGACACCCGAGCTCATGCCGATGCCGATCATGCTCGCGCACAAGCTGGCCAGACGGCTCGCCGAGGTACGGCGCAACGGGCTGCTGCCGTACCTGCGGCCGGACGGCAAGACCCAGGTGACGGTCCGCTACGACGGGGCGGGCAAGCCCGTCGAGGTGGAGAAGGTGCTGATCTCCACCCAGCACGAGGACGGCGTGGAGGCCAAGCTCCCCGACGCGCTGTGGGAGCAGGTGGTGACCCAGGTCCTGCCGCCGGACCTGTACGACCCTGCCGGGCTGCGCAAGGAGTTCTACGTCAACCCGACCGGCCGGTTCGTCATCGGCGGCCCGGTCGGTGACACCGGCCTGACCGGCCGCAAGATCATCGTGGACACCTACGGCGGGTTCGCCAGGCACGGCGGCGGCGCCTTCTCAGGCAAGGACCCGACCAAGGTGGACAGGTCCGCATCCTACGCGGCCAGGCACGTGGCCAAGAACATCGTGGCCGCGGGGCTCGCCGACCGTGCCGAGGTCCAGGTGGCCTACGCGATCGGGGTGGCCAGGCCGCTGTCCCTGCTGATCGAGACCTTCGGCACCGAGAAGGTCTCCAGGCAAGAACTCACCAACCTGGTCCGCGACCATTTCGACCTGCGGCCCGCGGCCCTGGTGCACAACCTTGACCTGCGCCGGCCGATCTACAGGCCGACCGCGGCCTACGGTCACTTCGGCCGCGACGAACCCGGCTTCACCTGGGAGTACACCGACAAGGCCGCGGCTCTGCGAAGCGCAGCCGGGCTCGGCTAGGCCTTGTGGTCTGGCTCAGGAATTGGCGGGGCTTATTTGGGGGCCACGTCATTGTTCCGCTGTGCAGTCCATGGAAATCTCCGCCTAAGCACGACTTATTAGCTGGGCTTCCGGTCGTCCGGTTCGGGACGCCCGCTCTTGTTGGCTGCCACAAGAGGGTCACAAGAGGACGACAAGGGCACCGTATGAGAGGGACTGCATGTGATAGCCGCAGTGACCAGATCACCCGGTGAGATGGTGGTCGAGGACGTTCCCGATTCGGGACCTGCGCGTGCCGGAAACGTTATCGTGCACCCCGAGGCGGTCGGTATCTGCGGATCGGACTTCCATCTGTTTTCCGGCGCGCTTGGCGCGCTTTCCGGTGCCCGCGACTTCTACCCGCGCATTCAGGGCCACGAGGTGTCCGCGGTGGTGCAGGACCCGGGTGCCGCGGACGCCATCGGTAAAGGCGAGCGGGTCGCGATCTGGCCGCTGCTGCCGTGCGGCCGCTGCTACCCGTGCCGGATCGGCCGCCCCAACGTCTGCCCCAGGTTCCGGCTTGTCGGCGTGCACCTAGACGGTGGCCTGCAGCAACGGCTGGAGGTCCCGGCGCAGCTCGTGTTCGGGGTCGGCGATCTCGAGCCCGACGCAACCGCCTTCGTCGAGCCCGCCTCGGTCGTGGTGCACGCCCTGGCCCGCGGCGGGCTGCAGCCGGGTGAGCAGGTGGTCGTGTTCGGCTCGGGCCCGATCGGCCTGGCCGCGGTGCTGGCCGCCACCCATGCGGGCGCGCGGGTGCTGGCCGTGGACCCGATCGAAGTCCGCAAAGACCTGGCCAAGCGCCTCGGCGCGGAGCACGCGACCTGGGCACCCCAGGCCGAGCTCCAAGACCAGGTCAGCGAATGGACGCAAGGCGAGGGACCGCCGCTCATCGTCGAGACCAGCGGCGAGGTCGGCGTGCTGCCGCAGGCCATCGAGATGGTGTCGCAGGCCGGCCGGGTGGTGGTCGTCGGCATGTCGTCAGGCACCGCGCCGGTGCGGCCAGGCGCCTTCCCTGAGAAGGAAATAGACGTCATCGGCACCAGCTGCGCGACGGCGGAAGATTTCCGCCAGGCGATAGATCTGGTGAAGGCCAGCCGCAGCACCATAACCGCGCTTTTCTCGCACCATTTCCCGCTGACTCGCGCGGCCGAGGCATTTGAATTCGCCATGAGCCGGCCGCCGGACGCGATAAAGATTATAGTGACCATTGAACAATAAGGCTCACCGCCAGAAGGGTGGGATAGATGAGTACATTTACCCGCGCGCTGGGCGCGACAACCCCGCGAAGAGCGATCGTGCTCGCGGCCGCCGTGGCCATCGTCGCGGCCGGATGCAGCAGTAGCAGCAGCACCACTAGCAGCAGCACCACGCCGACCAGCACGCCGACCGCGACGTCCACCGCGGCGGCGGTCAGCACCTCGTCGTGCGGCACCAAGCCGGGCGTGGTGGCGACCGGCACGCCGATCGCGCTCGGCGGCATCGTCACCAACCAGCCGGGCACGTCGTTCACCGACATATCCAACATGGCGAACGCCTACTTCACCTGCGTGAACGACAACGGCGGCATCGACAACCACCCGATCAAGTACTACATCGAGACCGAGCAGACCAATCCGACGCAGATCGCGGCCGAGGCCAAGCAACTGGTGGACACCGACCACGTGGTCGGCATCGTCGGCAACACGTCCATCATCGAGTGCGCGGTCGACAGCAGCTACTGGGCCAAGCTCGGCTACGACGTCATCGGCTCGGGCATCGCCTCCCAGTGCTGGGCCACGCCGAACAACATCACGGTCAACATGGGCCCGCGGTACAGCTCCGACGGTGCGGTGCAGTATGCGCTCGCCCAGCACGTCAGCAAGATCGTCTTCGACCAGTCGAACGTCCCTGGCACCGGCTACATAGCCGCGGGGCCGAACGCGCTGGCCAAGGCGGCGGGTGTGCCGATCACGGACCTGACGGAGAACGTGCCGATCTCGGACGCCGACTCCATCGCGATCAAGGAAGTCGACGACGCGGGCCCGAACGGCGCCGTGGTGCTCAACTACACCCCGCCCGAGGCGCTGGTCATCCTGCAGGCCGCGCAGAAGCTCCACATTCAGGACCACGTCAAGCTGTGGGGCTGCTCGACGCCGTGCAACACCGACTTCCTTGCCACCTCGCTGGGCTCGGCGTGGAACGACAAGCTGTTCGTCAACGCCGAGCTGACCCCGCCCGACTCGACGAACACGCCGACGATGAACCTGTACAAGGCCATCTACGCGCAGTACGGCAAGAAGACGGTCACCGGCGGCATCGGCGCCTTCAGCGAGATGGGCTTTACCGAGGCGGAGATCGCGGTCCACGCGCTGGAGTCGATCACCAGCGGAACGTACACGGTGGCCACCGTCAACGCCGCGTTCAAGGCGGTGGCGAACTACAACACCGGGATGAACTGCCAGCTGTGGACCTACGGCAACTACCCGTTCCACATCGCGAACAACGAGGACTACACGGTCACGCCGGACAACGGGAAGATGGTGCAGGCGCGGGGCTGCACGCTGATCTCGTCGGTCGACCCGCAGATCGCCAAGTACCGCGCCGATGCGGGCACGGCGGCGCTGGCGCCGGTGAAGTCGTAAGGTCGGTATATGCCGGCCTGGTCGGATTTCGAGCCGTTCATCGTGAGCGGCCTGGCCCTGGGCGGGGTGTATGCCCTGTCCGGGGTCGGGCTGGTCGTGCTCTACCGCGCCACCGGCGTGCTGTACCTGGCGTTCGGCGCGGTCGGCGCGATGGGCGCGCTGGTCGCGTGGTCGCTGATCCAGGCGGGCGCCCCCGGCTGGATCAGCTGGCTGGCCTGCGTGATCTTCGCGGCGGTGGTCACGCTCGGCTACGGGATCATCTTCGGCCCGCCGCTGGCCGGGCGGGAGCCGCTGGTCAAGGCGGTGGCTACGCTCGGGCTGACGCTCGTCCTTTACGGCGTGATGGACCTGCTGTGGACGACGAGCGGCGGCGAGGCGCGCTCGATCACGCTGCCGACGGACAACAGCGGTTTCTCGGTCGCCCAGATCCAGGTGGACTGGACGCAGGTGATCGGGCTGGCGGCCGGCGTGGTGATCACGGTGGCGACGGCTGCGTTCCTGCGCTACACCAAGCTCGGCACGGCGATGCGCGCGATGGCCAACGACCGGGTGATCACCGCGACCCTCGGCGTCCCGGTCAGAAGGGTGGAGGCCGCGGCCTGGCTCGGCTGCGGGGTGCTCGCGGGCATCGCCGGCCTGCTGCTTGCAGACCTGGTTGCACTCGACGCGACGACCCTTACCTTCCTTATCATCTCCTCGCTCGCCGCGGTGCTGATTGCCCGGCTGCGCTCGATCGCGGTCACGTTCGCGGCGGCGATCGCGGTCGGTCTCATCCATGACCTGCTGACCCCGATCACCTCGCTCACCAACTACCGGGACATGACCCCGTTCGTGCTGGCCGCCATCGGGCTGCTCGTGCTGTCGCGGCGCCGGGTCATGACCCAGTCCCGCGAGGAGGCCTAGTGCGCGCGCGCGGGGTGCCAACGGTACCGGCGCGCCCGGTCATAATCGCGGCGCTGCTGCTGTTCGCCCTGTTCGGGCTGCCGCAGCTGATGAGCCTGTACTACGTCGACTCGCTGACCCAGGTGGCGGTGTACGCCATCGTCGCGCTCGGGCTCGGCGTGCTGGTCGGCCGCGTCGGCCTGGTCTCGCTCGGCCAGGTCGCGGTGCTCGCGATCGGCGCCTGGGTGGCGGCGAGGCTGCTGTTCGCCACCACGCAGCCCTACCCGGCGGTGCTGATCGAGGCCGGCCTGATCACGATGGTGATCGGCATGGTGATCGGGCTGCCGGCGCTGCGACTGCGCGGCCTGTACCTGGCGCTGATCACGCTGATGCTGGCCGGGGCGATCACGGTCATCCTGGACACGGTGAACTTCCCCAACGGCGGCCGCGGCTTCCTCGGCTACAACGGCAGCGCGATCACCCCGCCGGCGATCAGGCAGCCGAGCATCGCGGCGAGCGACAAGGCCTACTTCCAGTACTCGGTAGTGGTAGCAATCGTGATGTTCCTGCTTGTGTACGCGCACGTCCGGATGCGGCCGGGCCGGGCGTGGTCGGCGATCAGGCAGAGCGAGCCCGCGGCGCTCGCCGCCGGGATCAACATCACGCTGTACAAGCTGTGGGCGCTGGCGCTCGCGTCGTTCATCACCGGCGTGGCCGGCGGCCTGCTGGCTGGCGCCTCCCACTACCTGTACTCGATCGACTTTCCCACCCAAAATTCGATCATCCTGCTCGCGGTGGTGCTGATGGGCGGGGCCTACAGCATGTGGGGAGCGGTGGTTGCCGCGCTGCTCTACCAGTTCCTTCCCGCCCTGCTGAACAACTGGGGCGTCTCGGCCGACTGGCTGACGATCCTGTTCGGGCTGGGCGTGCTGGGGGCGCTGACCACGGCGCCGGCCGGCCTTGCCGACCAGGTGCCGAAGGACCTGGCCCGCCTCGGTCGCCTGCTGCTGCGGCTTGCCCGGCAAGGCGACCGCCGCAAGCCGACCACGCCCGCGGTGGCGGCCGGCAAGGCGACCGCCCCCGCCGAGGGCAAGGCGACCGCCTCGACAAAGCCCACCGAGGTCTCCGAGGTACCCGGGGGAGGCGCGGCATGATCGAGGTCTCCGGCCTGACCGTCCGCTACGGCGGGGTCACCTCCCTGGACGACATGAGCCTGACCTTCCAGGCCGGCACCTGCGGTCTTATCGGCCCGAACGGCGCGGGCAAGACCACCTTCTTCAACGTGCTCAGCGGCTTCGTCCGGCCCGCGGCCGGCACGGTCCGCGCCTTCGGGGACGACCTGCTCGCGATGGCCCACTTCCGCCGCGCCCGCTGGGGGGTGCGCCGGACGTTCCAGACCGAACAGGCCATCGACGAACTCTCGGTCTTCGACAACGTCGCGATGGTGCACGAGCACTCCAGGCTCGGCGGCTCCTCCCGCCGCAAGGACGTGCTCGACGCGATCTCGTTCGTCGGCCTGGACGCCGCCCATGAGGCGCCGGTGCGAACCCTCGGGGCCGGCCAGCGCCGCCTGGTCGAGGTCGCCCGCGCCGTCGTCGGCCGCCCCCGCCTGGTGCTGCTCGACGAGCCCGCCGCCGGCCTGCCCGACGAGGAGACAAGCCACCTCGGCGACGTGATCCGCCGCATCCCCGAGCACACGCAGGCGCTGACGATCCTGGTCGACCACGACATGAGCCTGGTATCGGCCTGCTGCGAGACCACCGCCGTGCTCGACTTCGGCAAGCTGATCGCCTCCGGCCCCACCGCCGCCGTGCTTCGCAATGACGACGTCATCCGCGCCTACCTGGGAGTGACGTAAATGAGCGCGCTCCTGCTACGTGACCTCACCGTGGAGCGCGGCGGCCGCCCGGTGGTCAGGGACGTCTCGGTCGAGATCCCGGCCGGTCAGGTGACCGCCCTCCTGGGCCCGAACGGCGCAGGCAAATCCACCCTGGTCCTGGCCGTCGGCGGCGTGCTGCGCCCAAAGGCCGGGTCGGTGCTGCTGGACGACGCGGATATCGTCGGCCGCCGCCCGGAGCGGATCCGGCAGGCGGGCGTCGCGATCGTGCCCGAGGGCCGCCGCCTGCTGCCGGACCTGACCGTCGAGGACAACCTGCGGGTGGCCAGCTATGCCCTGTCCCGCGACGCGGCGCAGACCGGCCGGACCCGTGTCCTCGAGCTGTTCCCGCAGCTGAGCAAGCGGCTGACGGCAATGGCCAGGACCCTGTCCGGTGGCGAGCAGCAGATGGTCGTGCTGGCCCAGGCGCTGATCACGCAGCCCCGCTACCTGCTGATCGACGAGCTGTCGCTCGGCCTGGCCCCGGTCGTGGTCAGCCGCCTGATCCCGGTCATCGCCGCCGTCGCCGAATCCGGCACCGGCGTGCTGCTGATCGAGCAGTTCGCGACCGTGGCCCTTGGCCTGGCCGGCCACGCCCACGTCATGGAGGGCGGCCGCATCCGCTTCTCCGGCCCGGCCGGCGACCTGCGCGACAACCCCGACCTGCTCAGGTCCGCCTACCTGCTCCGCGGCAGCACAGAAGGCAGCACCGCCGAGCGCAGTGCCGTCAAAGACAGTGCCGCCCAGGCTGTTGCCGCCCCGGCTAGCGCCGCCGACGGCAGTCCCGCCGCCCCGGCCGGCGCCGCCCCGCAGCCCGCCGCAGGCCCGCCGGGCACTCCGCGGTAATCCCCGCCCGCCCCGAAGTCACCTTCCTCATCGACGCCAACGGCATGGTGAACGTGTCCGACAAGGACCTGAGTACAGGAAATCAGCACGAGGCGCGTATCACCGGCACGTAGCACAGTGTCCGTTCGGTAGGAATGTAAAAAAGGTTACGGCTGGATGCCGACCTACGGCGGCGGGTGTCGCTAGCCCGGAAGCCCGCTTTCGGCCTGCATTAAGCCCCTTTCCGGGCCGGCTACATGGCACTACCATCTAAAGGCACGGTGGCTTGTGGAGTGGGCTCGCAGGCACCGGCAACACTAGTCCCTGGTACGGGGGGAGCGGGCTATGGTCCAAGACGGCTCTTCTGCAGGTCAGACCAATAGGCCGCCGGCCTCTGGTCAGAATCCGCAGTGGTGGGATCAGGCCGGCGGCGGTGCCCCCGCCCCCGCCCCCGCCCCCGCTCCCGCCGCAGGCGGTATCAGCGGCGGCGGCGGCAGTGGCGGCGGTGACCTCACCGAGGAACTGCTGAGGACCGGCGTCTGGTCGGACGGCATGGTCGCGGCGGCCGGAATTCCCATCGTGGACTCCCAATTCGTGACGCTGGGCGGCGGCATGGGGAGTTTCGTCACCGTCGACTACCTGCGCATCGCCGGGGTCGGCACGGACCGGATGAAGGTCCTTTCCGACATCGACCACCCCTGGCAGACCTATGAGTACCTGACCCGCGTGTCGCAGATCCCGCGGTCCGCGCGCATCCGCTCGGACTCCGCGTCGCGGCCGGACAACATCTGGGGCTTCCCGTCCTACGCGCTGTCGGAGGCCATCCAGACCAAGAGCCTGGCGTCGCTCAAGCAGGTCTTCCTCGAGCCGATGTGGGCCGACTTCTACACCCCGCGGGCGGGCATGGTCTTCACCGGGATCGAGCGCGAGGCCAAGCGGATCAGCTATTTCGACATGCTGGCCAAGGGCCAGGTCCGGATGGTCCGCCGCCGCAGCGACGGCGGCTACTTCACGATCCTGACGCCGCCAGAGGCCGAGCCGGCCAAGCGGGTCGCCTTCCGCTCGCAGTTCGTGCACCTGGCGGTCGGCTACCCGGGCCTGAAGTACCTGCCCGAGCTGCAGAACTTCCGCACCGAGCACCAGGATTTCTACCACGTGGTCAGCGCCTACGAAGATCACGAGCACGTCTACGACAGGCTCCGCGCCAAGCCAGGCACGGTGTTCCTGCGCGGCGGCGGCATCGTCTCCTCCCGAGCGCTGCAGCGGCTGATGGACGACCGCGCCAAGTACAACCTGAACACCCAGATCGTGCACCTGTTCCGCACCTACGTGCGCAGCCCGCACGGGCCGAACGCGTGGATGCGCCGCCCAGGCAGCAACGGCTTCGCCTACCAGGGCTTTAACTACCCCAAGTCGGTGTGGGGCGGTCAGCTGAAGGCCAAGATGCGCAAGCTCGAGGGCCAGGACAGGGCCAAGGAGTACGACCTGATGGGCGGCACCAACACGCCGTGGCGGCGGAGCTGGCAGGCGCAGATGAACGAGGGCCGGACCCAGGGCTGGTACCACACGCTAGAGGGAACGGTCGACCAGATGAAGGTGCGCGACGACGGGATGGTCGTCAGCTTGGTCAAGACCCCCCAGGGCGTGGTGGAGATCGCGGCCGACTTCGTCATCGACTGCACCGGCCTGGAGGCCGACATCACCGAGCACCGGGTCCTCGCGGACCTGCTCGAGCACTCCGGCGCCGGCCGCAACCCGAAAAATCGCCTCGACGTCGAGCGCACCTTCGAGCTACGCGGCACCAGGAGCGGGACGGGCGTGATGTATGCCTCTGGGGCCGCCACGCTCGGGGGCTACTTCCCCGGCGTGGACACCTTCCTCGGCCTGCAGATCGCCGCCCAGGAGATCACCGATGACCTGGCCAGGAACGGGTTCTGCCCGAGAATGGGGCCGGCCCGCTCCACGTCGCAGTGGCTGCGCTGGCTCAGGAACCAGCCGCCGTGACCCTGCCCGCAGCCCGCATGAGCCCTGGCAGCAAACCGACCACGTACCTCGATAGGAAACCGGTGGTGGCATGACTCCCACCCTGAGCGGCCGCATCCAGACCAGGATCTTCCTGCTGGCCATCGCCGGCGGCCTGGTGACGCTGATAATCGTCCCGGTGCTGCCGAGCAGCGCGCCGCTCGGCGACAAGTACCGCGACGGCTTCATCGTGCTCGCCGCTGTCGCCGTGATCGGCGTGGCCTGGGAGTGCCTTTACCATTTCCTGATGCAGTGGCGCTGGGAGAAGGACTGGCCTACTTTTTTCGGCCTGGCCACCGGGATCAATGAGGGCCTGCTGATCTGGATCCTGCTCGCCACGGGCGCCATGCCCGGGATCGTGGGCAAGGTCGGCGGGGCCGCGTTCATCATCCAGTTCGCCCTGATCTGGCTGGCGGTGTGGCTCGCCGCCAACGGGCCGCTGCGGGTGCCCTTCATCAGGTGGCGGTTCATAGGCGGGAGGCTGTTGTGAGCAAGGGCGGCGTCCTGCCGGGCCTGTGGCCGATCCACGGGGACGGAGTGCTGGCCCGGCAGGGTGACCTGGTCCTGCTGATCCATCCGGCCGGAGGCACCTTCGCCGACCGGCTGCTTGACCTGCTGACCGACGCGGCCCAGGCCGGCCAGGACGGCATCGGTTTCACCAGCCACATCACCGCGGAGTTCGACGCCGACGCGGCCGCGGCGAACATGGCAGAGCCCGGCCCTTCCGCCGTCGCCTTCGGCCCCGACGGCGACGGCACCGCCGTCGCGCTCTACGGCACCGCCTGGGCGGAAATCACGACCGCCAACGGCATGCAGCGGCTGTCGCCTGGCCAGCCCTACGGCCGCCTGCGCTGCGTCCTGCCGTCCCAGGTCACGACCGTCCGGGCGGGCGTGCGCGAGGGCGACACCAACGCCGACACCGACCCCTACCTGCGCCTGGCCGACGGCGTGGTGCGCGCGGTCGCGCTGGCCTACGCCCCGGAACCCACCGCCCCCGGGGCTCCGCCCCGCGCCAGGCGCCCCGCCCTGGCAAGCGTGACCCCGCCGATCGTGGCCCCGATCGCACCCCCGGAGAATGTCGTTCCCGAGCCGGCGAACGTCGTCCCGGCCCCGGAAAACCTCGTTCCCGAGCCCGAGAACGTGGCGCCGCAGGGCGTCACCCCCGCCCCGGAGAACGCGGCCGAGGAGATTCCCGCCGGCGGCCGCCCCCAGGACGGCGGCTTCAACTGGGACTTCGGTCGTCCCCCAGGCCCGGTGCAGGGCGGCCCGCCTGCCGAGAACCTGGTCGGTCCCGGTCCTGTAAGTCCCGGTCCTGTAAGTCCCGGTCCTGTAAGTCCCGGTCCTGTAAGTCCCGGTCCTGTAAGTCCCGGTCCTGTCGGTCCCGGCCCTGGCCCGGCCCGCGGCGGTCCCCCCGGCCCGCCGCCGGGACCTGGCGGCGCCCCGGCCTGGGACTTCGTTTCGGTGCAGTTCGGCCAGGGCCAGCCGGGAAGCGAGGTTCCCAGGCGCCCGCCGCTGCCGCTCGGGCCAGAGCCGCCGCTTGAGCAGAACCTGGGCGTCGCGGAGACAAGGGCTCCCGAAGTCCTCGGCGTGTACTGCAAGAACGGGCACTTCGACGACCCGGAGGCACGTTATTGCGCGGTCTGCGGCATCTCCATGGCGCAGCTGACCAAGGCGCCGCGGAAGGGCAAGCGGCCACCGCTCGGCGTCCTCGTCCTCGAGGACGGCTCGGTGTTCCAGCTTGACGCGGACTACGTCATCGGCAGGGAGCCCTCGCTGGACAGCTCGGTGGCCGACGGCAGCGCCAGGCCGCTGCGGCTCACCGACTCCGAGGGCCTGGTGTCCAGGATCCACGCCAAGATCGAGCTCGACGGCTGGCAGGTCTACATCTCCGACCTCGAGTCGGCCAACGGCACCTACATCCAGCTGCCAGGCGAACCCGACGGCAAGCTGCTGCCCCCCAGGGTCCGTACCCCGCTGGTCGCCGGCGCCCGTGTCCGGGTGGGACGCGACCACGGCTTCACATACGACTCGCACCGGCACAGGTAGTCATGCGGTCGAGCCGGGGGGACCATGAGCCTGAGCCTTAGCGACACCGAGCTGCTGCTGGCGGATGTTGCCATCGTCATCATCCTTGCCAGGCTGCTCGGCACGCTCGCCAAGCGCCTCGGCCAGCCTCCGGTGCTCGGCGAGATCCTCGCCGGGATACTGCTCGGGCCCACGTTCTTCCACGCCCGGATCACTACCACGCTGTTCCCGGCCGGCCTGATCGCGCCGCTGACCGCGCTTGCCGACATCGGCCTCGTCTTCTTCATGTTCGTCGTCGGCTACGAGGTGGACCTGCGCCTCATCCGGGGCCGTGAGAAGGCCGCGTTCAGCGTGTCGATCGGCTCGGTCATCCTGCCGCTCGGCCTCGGCACCGGGCTTGGCGTATGGCTGGCCCATCGCGGCCACGTCGGCCACGTCACCCACGTCAGCACGTTCGCGCTGTTCGTCGGCACCGCGATGGCGGCCACCGCGTTCCCGGTGCTAGCCGGCATCCTCACCGACCGCGGCCTGCACCGCACCCGCATCGGCGGCCTCGCGCTGGCCAGTGCGGCGGTCGCGGACGTGCTCGCCTGGATCCTGCTCGCCGTGGTGATTGCGCTGGCAGGCAGCGGCACGCAGTGGCGGGTGTTCCTCGCCATCCCGTACGCCGCCTTGATGTTCGTGCTCGTCAGGCCCCTGCTGCGGCGGCTCTCCGCGTTCTGCTCCAAGGCGGGCAGGCTCACCCCGAACGTGCTGGCAACAGTGCTTGCCGGGCTGCTGCTCTCCTCCTACGCCACCAACTGGATGGGCCTGCACTTCATCTTCGGCGCGTTCCTCTTCGGCGTGATCATGCCCCGCGAGGCCGTCCTCGGGCTGCGCGAGGATATCCTCGAGCGCCTCGAGCAGGTCAGCGTGCTCGTGCTGCTCCCGCTGTACTTCGTCGTGTCCGGGCTGAGCATCAACCTTTCCACCATCGGCAACACGGGCCTGGAGGACCTCGGCGCGATCCTGCTTGTGGCCATCGGCGGCAAGCTGATCGGCGCCTACGCCGGCGCCCAGATCGTCGGCATCCGCGGCCGCAACGCGGGCGTGATGGCCACGCTGATGAACACCAGGGGCCTGACCGAGATCGTCATCCTCGGCGTCGGACTCCAGCTGCACATCCTCAGCAAGCCGCTGTATGCGCTGATGGTCATCATGGCCCTGGTCACCACCGCGATGAGCGGGCCGCTGCTGCGGGTCATCTACCCGGACCGGGTGATGGAGCACGACATCGCCGCCGCGGACCGGGCGCAGCTGGCAGGCGGCCCCGCGCACCGGATCCTGGTGCTCGTCGACCGGCCGGAGGCCGCGGCACCGCTCGTCGACGTCGGCGCGGAGCTGGCGGCGAGGCGGGCCGGCAGCGAGCTTGTGCTCGCCCACCTCGTCTCGCTGCGCGGCGAGCACCGGCTGGAGGTGGGCACCGGCCTGGGCGGCGAGCTGGTGCAGATGACCAAGGCCATGGGCCAGCTGCGCGGGCTCGCGGATCGGGCCGCGTCCCGCGGCGCCCAGGCGCTCGTGCTCTCCCGGTTCAGCGACGACACCCTGGCCACTCCGGTGGAGGCAGGAAGGCAGCAATGACCATGACTGACGAACGCGAAGGCATCGCCGACTACAGGTTCGTCCGGCAGCTCGGAGCCGGCAGCCACGGGGTGTTCTACCTCGCGTACCGTCCGGACCGGCTGCCGATCGAGGCCGAGTACGTGGCCGTCAAGGTGCTGTCCGGCGGCAGCAGCCAGGACGTGTTCCGCTGGGCGGCTCGCGAGCTCGCCGCGTTCGCCGCGGTCAGCTCCCCGTACCTGGTCAGCCTGTATGACGCCGGCCAGCAGCGCGAGGAGCTCTACTACTCGATGGAGTACCTGCCTGGCGGCTCGCTGGCCGCGCCCACCCAGGCACCCGACCGGGACACCGCGCTGATCGCCATGGTGCACGCGGCGCGTGCCACCAACGCGCTGCACGAGGCCGGCATCGCCCACCGTGACATCAAGCCGGGCAACGTCCTGCTCTACCCTGGCGGCGCCAAGCTCGCCGACCTCGGCCTCAGCCACGTGCTCTCACCTGGCATCACGATCACCAGGATGGGACCCGCGCGCGACATCGGCTACGTCGACCCCGGCCTGCTCCGCGGCGATGACCCGTCGCGGGCCAGCGACGTGTTCTCGCTCGGCGCGACCATGCACTACGCCCTGACCGGCGAGGGCCTCTACGGCCCGCTCCCCGCCGATGACCCGATCATGGCCATGCGCCGCGTCGCTTCCCACCCCCCGGTCATCTCCGAAGCGCTCGACCCGGCCGCCCGCGCGGTCATCGCCTGGGCCATCGACCCCGACCCCGCCGTCCGCCCCGCCACCGCCCTGGCCCTAGCCGACCGAATCGAGGAGCTAGTAGCCACCCCCGTCCCCGGCCCCCGCGCCTAACCGCCCGTCCCCGCGCGGTCGATGGCAATCCGTCGCACTCCGGCGTGCAGTACTCCGGATGGCGGATATCCGCCGGTCCACACGCCCAACCTACGTGCCGACGTGACCGGCGTCACGCCCGATCACCTTGCTACTTCCGTCCCGCCTTACCGCCGGTAAGCACCACGAGCAGCAGCCCGCCGAACAATCCGATGTTCTTGTTGAAGTGATTGCGCTGATTGAATCGCTGGGCAGGGTCCTCGTGCTTCCAGAACGAGTGCCCGGCAAACGTCGTCGGCACCAGCGACCCCATCAGCACCCCCGCCGCCAACTGCGGCGCGATTCCCGAAGCGAGCAGCACCCCGCCCGCGACCTGCGCGGCCGCATTCGCCCGCACCAACTGCTGGTCTTCAGGCAACGGCACCGGTGCCTGCGACCGCATAGCACCCAGCAGCGGGCCTGCGGTGGCAGCGGCCTTCGCAGGCGCCCGCACCACCTCGTACCCCGACCTGATGAAGACCACGGCCAGCGCGATCCTGGCCACCGCGTACAGCGCTCTGATCATGCGGAAGCTCCAGATAAAACAATCACGTAGCGATGTCGGGATACGGCAGGTGCAGGTGATCCATGGCCCGCGCGTAGGCGATCTGGTACTCAAGCGGCCCGTGGTCGCGCTCGAACATGGCGATGAACAGCGTGAGGGTCAGGAACGGGTGCGCGCCGAGCTCGAACAGCGCCACGTGGTCCCGCTCGACAAGCGCCCGCCGCTCCTGCGACGTGAACGAGAGCCAGGTTGACTTCTCCCCGGCGTGGGAGTTGAGCAGGGCGTTGGCCATCTCCCGCTCCCACCAGTCCACCAGGTGCGCGGGCTCCTCCCGGTACTGCTCCACGAGCACCGGGTCCCTGTCCACCGTGTACAGGAACTTGTCCAGCAGGTACTTACTCAACAGAACCCTCCGGGTACCAGGTGAAGTACGCCTCCATGGTGTGGAACAGGTCGAGGCTGTCGGCATAATCGGCCGTCACGCCGTCGCCCGCGGCGCCCATCATCAGCATGAAGTCCATGAACCCGTGCGTGGCGTTCCCCGGCGCGTGCAGGCTGTCCAGCGTGACCTCGGCCAGGCAGGCGTCGATATCGCCGTCGGCGATCCAGGCCACGGCCTTGCGGTCGAACTCGGGATCCGGCCCGTGCGGGCCGAACTGACGCGGCCCGCCGAGCTCGAGCGACAGGTGCCCGGTGCCGACGATGGCGACCCGCTTGTCCGACGGCCACGACTCGACCATGGCCCGCAGGGCACGCCCCAATGCCACGAACCGCGACGGCTGCGGCATCGGCGGCGCGAAGATGTTCGTGTACACCGGCACGATCGGCAGGTCGGCCTGCGGCCGCAGCGTGATGATCGGGCAGGTCACGCTGTGGTCGATCCGCAGCTCGTTGCTGAACGCCAGGTCGAAGCCCTGATCCAGGCCCGAGCGCAGGATGAAGGCGGCGAGCGATTCATCGCCCGCCAGGCGCATCCGCGGCAGCCCGAACTCGCGCTCCTCGTTGTACCAGTTCGCGTCGAAGAACGGCGCCTTGCCGACCAGGAACTGCGGCATGTTGTCCAGCCACAGCTGGTGGAAGTGGTCGCTGCCGACCATGAGGAGCACATCCGGCTCGGCCCTGGTAAGCGTGGCACGGAACGCCTCGATCTTGGCCACCCATTCGTCCGCGAACGGCGGCCGGTCGGCACCGGTCGACGTGCTCGCGCGGTAATAGAACGGATGATGCGTCGAGGCGATGACCGCTGCGACGGTGGCCATGCCACCCTCCTTACGACTCGGATTACGACTCGGATTCAGGATTCGAGACGGGCTCGGGATCAACATAAACCGCGTTGCGGTCCACGGTCAGGTATGCGTCCATCCCGATCGGCCGGCGCGTCTCCTCCGCGATCTGCCCGAGCAGCCCGGCCGCCCGCGCGAGCAGGGCGAACCCGCGCAGCAGCTCGACGGGCAGGCCGAGGTCGGCGAGCGCGGCGCCGGCGACGCCAGCCCCGTTGAGCGGCAGCCGCCGCCCGAGCACCTGCTCGTGCACCCGCCCGATGGCCTCGAAAAGCCGCAGGTGCGGCCCCCGCAGCCCCTCCTCCTCGGCGATGCCGATCAGCACGGCGGTCCGCGGGTCGGCCACCTTGTGCACCGGGTGCCCGAGCCCGGGCACGAACCGCCCCGCCGCCCGGGTTTCCCGCACCGCCGAAAGCGCCAGCTCGTCCCACCCCGCGTCGTCGGAGTCCGAGGGCAGCGGCCCGCCGACGCCGGACAGCACCGCGTGCAGGTACATCCCGCAGTCCTCGGTCACCCCGAGGAACCGCGACCCGCCGCCGAGCAGCCCGGCGGCCAGCGCCCCCTGCAGCGAATCTGGCGCCGACAGGTAGGTCAGCCGCGCGGCGATCGCGGTCGGCGTGAACCCGTGATCGGCGAGCGCGACGAGCACGGCCTCGAACACCCGCGTCTGTGACGGCGTCGGCCGCCGCAGCGCGACCAGCCAGAAGGCCAGCTCCCCGAAGCCGACCTTGCCCATCAGGTCGGCCGTCAGGTCCTGCCCGAGCAGCCGGATCTCATCGGCCGTCGAGGTGCCGAGCGAGGTAGGAAACGAAGGCTCACTCACCGTGCGCCACCCCCAGCCACCGGCGGATCTCCTCACCGTGCTCATCAAGCGAGGGCGGCGGCAGCCGGTAGGACGGCGGCGTGGCCGAGAACGTGATCGGATTCCGCACCGAGGGCATCGCCGCCGCCCCCTCCCCGGCCATGACCACAGGCGACAACCCGACCTCCGAGGCGAACGCCACCCCCTGGTCGATCGTGTTGATCGGCCCGCACGGCACGCCGACCGCGGTCAGCGTCCGGAACCACTCCTGTTTGGTGCGCGTCCGCAGCCGCTCGACGAGCAGTGAGCGCAGCGCCTCCCGGTTGGCCGTCCTGTCCTCGTTCCGCCCGAACCTGGGGTCCTCGACAAGCTCGGGCGCCCCGAGCGCCTCGGCGAGCTTGCGGAACTGCAGGTCGTTGCCCGCCGTGATGACCAGTTCCCCGTCGGCGCAGGGCAGCGGCTCGTACGGGAACAGGCTGGGATGGCTGTTGCCCATCCGGAACGGCACCACCCCGCCGGCCACATACGCGCCGGTCTGGTTCACCAGGCCCGACATCGCCGAGGCCAGCAGGCTGATCTCGATGTGCTGCCCGGCCCCGGTCTCGTGCCGCAGGTTCAGCGCGGCCAGGATCCCGATCGTCGCGTGCAGCCCAGAGATCACGTCGAACACCGCGACCCCGGCACGGAACGGCTCGCCGTCGGAGTCTCCCGTCACGCTCATCAGCCCGGAGATGGCCTGCACGATGAGGTCGTACCCGGGCAGCCCCGCCCCCTTAGGCCCGCTGCCGAACCCGCTGATCGAGGCGTACACCACCCCCGGGTTCCCAGCGGAGACCGCGTCATAGTCCAGCCCGAAGCGAGCCAGCCCGCCCGGCCTGAAGTTCTCCACGAACACGTCGGCCCGCCGGGCAAGCTCGTGCGCCGCGGCCAGGTCGCCGGCGTCCTTCAGGTCGAGCGCGATCGACCGCTTGTTGCGGTTGACGCTCAGGTAGTAGGTCGAGACGCCGTCCCTGACCGGCGGCTGCCAGGTGCGGGTGTCGTCCCCGCCGGGGCTCTCGACCTTGATGACGTCGGCGCCAAGGTCGGCCAGCAGCATGGTCGCGTACGGCCCGGCCAGGATCCGGGAGAAGTCGGCTACCAGCAGCCCGGCCAGCGGCCCAGTGGCCGGCTCGGATCCCGTCATTGCCCCCAGGAGCCTCTCGTCGTAGGATTGTCCGTCATACGGACAGCCGTCCATGGAAGGTGTACGGACCAGCCTAGACCCGACAGGCCCCCTGTCAAGCTAGGTCTGCAAGCTGGCCGCCGCATCGAGGACGTTCCCGGGTGGCGCGGCAACCCAGTGACCCTGACAGTACTCCTGGTCGTATAGCGGACGATCGTCCGCACGCAGCCGACTACCCTCTGGCGGTCGTTCCGCCAGCAGGATCGTGTGTACTTTTGCGTCAAGAAGAATGACGTCTAATGACACATGATCATGGTTTCGGCCGCGAGCCGAGCCGTGCCCCGACCATCCGCGGCACCGCGGCGGCCCCCGTGATAGGCCGGAACCGGTCCGCGGCCTGGCTCAGCGCCCGGACCTCCTCGTCGCTGAGCTCGATGTCCGCCGCGGCCGCGTTGCTCTCCAGCTGCCCGACACTCGACGCGCCCGGTATCGCGACCACGGCGGGCGACCGGATCACCCAGGCCAGCGCGACCTGCGCAGGCGTGACCGCGTGCGCGTCCGCGACCTCGCGCAGCGCCGCGATCAGGCCGTCGGCCCGCTCGAGGTTCTCCGGCAGGAACAGCGCGTTGCCCGCCCGCACGCCGTTGGTCGGCCGGCTGCCCCGGTGGTACCGGCCGGACAGCAGCCCCTGGGCCAGCGGGCTGTAGGCGATCACCAGGTGGCCGGTCGCCTCGGCGAACGGCACGAGGTCGCGTTCGGGGGAGCGGTCGGCGAGGCTGTAGCGGACCTGGTTGCTCAGCACCCGGCTGCCGAGCGCGGCCTCCGCGGCCTTCCAGCGGGCCAGCGAGTAGTTGCTCACGCCGACCTCGCCGACCAGGCCCACCCGCTGCAGCGCGCGCATCCCGCGCATGATCGTCCCGTCCCTGACCACCGGGTTGGGCTGGTGTACCTGGTACAGGTCGAGCCGCCGGACACCGAGCCGGTTCGCGCTGGCCACCGCGCGCTGCTCCACCACGGGCGCGACCGGAAGCAGCGGGAAGATCTTCGTCGCGAGGAATGCCGAGTCCCGGTCCTCGCCGAGCGCCGCGCCGAGGATCCGCTCGCTCCGCCCGAGCCCGTAGATCTCGGCGGTGTCGAACAGCGTGATCCCCAGGTCAAGTGCCCGGCGCACGATCGCGCGGGCCTCCCGGTCGGCGTACGAGGTCCCGTACCCCCACTCCCGCGAGCCGAACTGCCAGGTGCCCAGCCCGATCCTGGAGATCTTCGTTCCGCTTTCAGCGATCAGGTAACGCATGCTTGCATTGTCCCCTCGCGGCCCCGTCCACGCCGCGTGAACCCCCATGCGGGAGCTAGCCGAGCGGCGGTCCCCCCTGATGCCCGATCGGCTAGCCCCCGCCGCGCGTTACCCGCCAGGGTCGCGCGCCACCCCCAGGGCCGTGCGATACCCCCCCCCCCGCTAAACCGGCAAGGGCCATCATGCCCCGCCACGCCGTGCCAGTCGCCGGACGCCGAACACGCCTGGACACAACCGGACACCTGCGCCAGGCAAGAGCTACGCTCGTGGCAAACGCATCCTGCCTGATGGAGGAACGCTGGACGAACGGGTCACGTCGAACTCCTGGCTGTCGGGCCTGCAGACGCCGGAAGACCCGGCTCGCGCGCTCCGCGAGCTGCGCCGTCGCCATGCCCGCCGCCGCAGCGACACCGAGCTGACCTACCGTGAGCTCTCCGCCGCCAGCGGCTACGCGCACAGCGTGATCGGTGACTACTTCACCGGCAAGACCCTGCCCCCGACCGACCGGCTCGACGTCCTCGTGGTCCTGCTCGGCGCGACTAGCGAGGAGCAGAAGGCGTTCGCGACCGCGCGCGACCGGATCGAGGAGCGCCGCAGGCACGCGCCGGCGCAGCTTCCGTCCCGCCAGCTGCCCGCCGCGACGCCGCACTTCGTCGGCCGGTCCGCCGAACTCGCCATGCTGACCCGCCTGGTTGACGCCGAAACAGCCGGGGCGGGAGCCAGGGTGGCGGTCGCCGCGATCGTCGGCATGGGCGGCGTCGGCAAGACGACGCTCGCCCTGCAGTGGGCGCACCAGGTCGCCGACCGGTTCCCGGACGGCCAGCTGCACGTGAACCTGCGCGGCTTCGATCCCGCGGCTCCGGCCGGCCAGGTGGATCCCGCCGAGGCGCTCCGCGACTTCCTGATCGCCCTGGGCGTGGCTGCGTCGCAGATCCCGCCCGCCCTGGACGCCCGCGCCGCGCTCTACCGCAGCGTGCTGGCGGGCCGCAAGGTGCTTGTCGTCCTCGACAATGCCCGCGACAGCACCCAGGTCCGCCCGCTGCTGCCCGGCACGCGCGGCTGCCTGGTCCTGGTGACCAGCCGCAATCAGCTGTCCGGCCTGGTCGCCGACGGCGCCCGCCCCCTCGCGCTCGACGTGCTCACCGCGGCGGAGGCTCATGAGTTCCTGGCCCGGCGCCTCGGCCCCGCCCGCCTGGCCGCCGAGCCGCAGGCCGCCGCCGGGCTGGCAGCCCGCTGCGCCTGCCTCCCCCTGGCCCTGGCCATAGTGGCCGCCCGCGCCGCCGCCCACCCCGCCTTCCCGCTGCAAGCCCTAGCCGCCGAGCTCCGCGGCTTCACCCCCCGCTCCAGCCCGGACCCGTCCGTCCCGCATCCCGGCGCGGCCCCCGCCACGGACCTGCGCGCCTCCCTCCCGGGCACGCCACCCCCCGCCCCGGACCTGCGCATCTCCGTCCCCGGCACGCCGCCTCCTGGCCCGGACGTCCTCGACGCGCTCGCCGGCGCCGATCCCGGCACGGACGTGCGGGCGGTCTTCTCCTGGTCCTACCGGGCACTCAGCCCCGACGCTGCCCGGCTGTTCCGGCTGCTCGGACTGCACCCGGGCCCGGATATCGGCGCCGCGGCCGCGGCCAGCCTGGCAGGCCTGCCCCCGCCTCGGGCGCGGCCCTTGCTTGCCGAACTCGCCGAGGCCTCCCTCGTCGGCGAGCGCCTCCCCGGCCGGTACGCCCTGCACGACCTGCTGCGTGCCTACGCGGCCGACCAGGCCCGAGGCACCGACCGCGGACCCCAGCGCCAGGCAGCCGTGCACCGGGTGCTCGACTATTACCTCTGCTCCGTCATGGCCGCGGCCGGGCAGATCGACCCGTACCGCGATCCGATCACGCCGCCCGGCCTGTCCGCCAAGGTAAGCCCCGAGCACCCCGCCGACAGCAAGGAGGCGCTCGCCTGGTTCTCCGCCGAGCACCAGGTCCTACTCGGCGCCATCGGCCTCGCCGCCGAGACCGGGCTGGACACCCACGTCTGGCAGCTGGCCTGGGCGCTGTGGCCGTTCCTGTACCGGCAGGGCCACTGGCACGACCAGATCACCGTCCAGCGCGCCGCCGTCGCCGCGGCCCAGCGCCTGCATGACCCGAAGGCCCAGGTCTTCGCCCACCGAGGCCTTGCCGACACCTACGCCGAGCTGCGCCGTTTCGACGACGCCGACACGCACTTCCGCCGCGCCCTGCAGCTGTCGGCCCAGGCCGGCGACCCCGTCGGCCAGGCCAGGACCGAGATCGGCCTCGGCTACATGCGCGAACGCCAGGGTCGCTACGCCGAAGCCCTCGACCACTCCTCGCGCGCCCTCGACCTTTACCAGGCTGTCAGCCACCAGAAGGGACAGGCCCGCGCGCTCAGCACCATCGGCTGGCTGCACGCCCTGCTCGGCGACTACCCGCGTACCCTCGCTACCTGCCAGCAGGCCCTTATTCTCCTGGAGGACCTCGGCGACCGCTACGGCCAGGCCGCCACCTGGGACAGCCTGGGCTACGCCCACCATTACCTGAACGCGCACGCGCAGGCCGTCACCTGCTACCAGCGCTCCCTGTCGCTATGGCGGGACGTCGGCGCCCGTTACGGCGAGGCCACGACGCTGATCCGCCTGGGTGACACCCATCATGCCGCGGCCAACCCCGCCCAGGCCGGCGAGGCCTGGCAAAGAGCCCTGACGATCCTCGACGAGCTAGGCGACCCCGACGCGGAAAAGGCCCGGTCGAAACTGACCGCCCTGGCCCCCGCGCCCGATTCAGGTCCCTGATCGCCATCGCCGTAACCCAGCGACCCGCCGGGCAGGCCACGGGCAGGCCGCGCTCGGTCGGCAGTTAACACACCGGGCGGCTACCAGGGACTGTCCGGCCGGTGCCCGATATCGTGCGGCGGCTCGTAGAACGTCGTATCCCAGAACTGGTCATGGCAGCTCTGGCAGGACACCCACAGGTGCCCCATCCCGCGCCCGCGCTCGGCTCCCTCCCGCGCCCCCGCGCACAGGCAGGGCTTCCACCCGACCAGCGCCCGCCCCGGCCACAACCTGTGCCCAAGCGGGCACCTCTCCGGCTGATAATCGAACACAGATACGCACACAAGATGATCATGCCCCATCCTGCGGTTTCTACCCCCAACCCGCCCCATGACTTCACCCGTCCCACCCCCAACTCTCATCCCTTCTGAAACGTAAGTACCGTGGCCGTCCCGGCCGGAGAGGTATGCGGTGCCACACCCACTACCGTTTTAGGTAGGCGGTGCCACACCCACTACCGTTTTAGGTAGGCGGTGCCACACCCACTACCTGCCAGGTTGCGTAAGGGAACCCCACCAGTCACAGGGGTTACCTACTTCCCGAACGCCTCGGCTAGAAGGGGCGGGCGGCCGGGCTAGGGCGGCACGAACCGGGCTGCAGGACCTTGGCGGCGCGAACCCGGGCAGCGGCGGGAGCCGGACCTCAGCCGATGGCGGCGGCGATGATCTCCCGGGCCTGCTCCTGGATGGCGGCCAGGTGCTCGGGACCGCGGAAGGACTCGGCGTAGAGCTTGTAGACGTCCTCGGTGCCGGACGGCCGGGCGGCGAACCAGCCGGACCCCGCGACGACCTTGAGCCCGCCGATCGGTTCGCCGTTGCCCGGCGCGGTGGTCAGCGTCGCGGTGATCTTCTCCCCGGCCAGCTCATCGGCCGACACGTCAGAAGGGGAGAGGCGGGCCAGCGCGGCCTTCTGCTCCCTGGTCGCCGCGGTGTCGATGCGGGCATAGGCCGGGTCCCCGTACCGGGCGGTCAGGTCGCGGTAGAGCTCCGAAGGCGACTGCCCGGTCACCGCGGTGATCTCGGACGCGAGCAGGGCGAGGATGATCCCGTCCTTGTCGGTGGTCCACACCGACCCGTCCCGCTGCAGGAACGAGGCCCCGGCGCTCTCCTCCCCGCCGAACGCCATCGACCCGTCGAGCAGCCCGGGCACGAACCACTTAAACCCGACCGGGACCTCGAGCAGCGTCCGGCCGAGCCCCTCGGTCACCCGGTCGATCATCGACGAGCTGACCAGGGTCTTGCCGACGGTCGCATCAGCTGACCAGCCGTCGCGGTGCCGGTACAGGTAATCGATGGCGACCGCGAGGTAATGGTTGGGGTTGAGCAGCCCCGCGTCCGGCGTGACGATGCCGTGCCTGTCGGCGTCGGTGTCGTTGCCCGTCGCGACGGTGAACTCGTGCTGGCGCTTGATCAGGCTGGCCATCGCGTACGGCGAGGAGCAGTCCATCCGGATCTTGCCGTCCCAGTCCAGCGTCATGAACCGGAACGTGGCGTCCACGTCCGGGTTGACTACGGTCAGGTCCAGGCCGTACCGGTCCCCGATCTCCCCCCAGTACGCCACGCTCGCCCCGCCGAGCGGGTCGGCGCCGATGCGCACCCCGGCCGCCCGGATCGCCGCCACGTCCACCACCTGCCCGAGGGCCGAGACGTAGCAGTCGAGGAAGTCGAACGGCTCCGCAGCGGCCGCCGCGGCGGCGTACCGGACCCGGCGCACCGCCTTCAGCCCGCCGGCCAGCAGGTCGTTCGCCCGGTCCTGGATCTGCCTGGTGATCTCGGTGCCGGCCGGCCCGCCGTCGGGCGGGTTGTACTTGAACCCGCCATCCGGTGGCGGGTTGTGCGAGGGCGTGACCACGATCCCGTCGGCACGCGGCCCGTCCCCCGGCGCGTTGTGCGCCAGGATCGCCCGGGACACCGCGGGGGTTGGCGTGTACCCGCCGCGCGCGTCGACCAGCACCCGAACGCCGTTGGCTGCCAGCACCTCAAGCGCGCTGACCTGGGCAGGCTCGGACAGCGCGTGCGTGTCGGCGCCCAGGTACAGCGGCCCGTCGATGCCTGCCCCGGCCCGGTACTCGCAGATGGCCTGCGTGGTCGCCAGGATGTGGTCCTCGTTGAACGTCCTTGCGAACGCCGATCCCCGGTGGCCCGACGTGCCGAACGCCACCCGCTGCGTGGCATCACCGGGATCGGGATGCACCGCGTAGTACGCGGTTACCAGCTTCGCGACATCGACCAGGTCTGCACGAGCAGCGGGCTGCCCCGCCCGAGGATCCACCATGGCGCCATCCTGACACGCGACCCGCCGCCCGGCAGCCCCGGCCGCCCAATCATGATCGTGGATCGTTACTGCCCTTATAGGGGAAGTTTTGACCCGCGATCCCGCCAGGGAGGCGGATCGCCGATGATGGAGCGCGTGGCAGACATCCAGGACATCGACCTGACCGGCACCCGGGCGCTGGTCACCGGCGGGACCAGCGGCCTCGGCCTGGCGATGGCCGAAGCGCTGGCCCGAGCCGGCGCCGCGGTCGCGCTGACCAGCAGGTCGGCTGAACGCGCCGAGACCGCGGCGGCCAAGCTGCCGGGAACCGGAGCGGGAGCGATCGGCATCGCCGCCGACGCGCGGGACGAGGCCGCCGTCGCCCAGGCCGTGGCGCAGGCATGGTCCCGGCTCGGCGGCATCGACCTGCTCGTCAACAACGCGGGCCTGGGCATGAAGACCGTCAACCCCCGGTTCATGACCGAACCCTTCGGCTTCTGGCAGGTGCCCGCCGACGGCTTCCAGGCGGTGCTCGGCACCAACCTCACCGGCTACTTCCTGATGGCACGGGAGGCGGTGCCGCGGATGCTCGCCGCGGGGGCAGGACGCATCGTGAACATCTCGATGAACCATGCCACGATGAACCGCCGTGGCTTCGTCCCCTACGGCCCCGCACGCGCCGGCGCCGAGGCGCTGTCCAGGATCATGGCGGCCGACCTCAGCGGCACCGGCATCACCGTCAACATCCTGCTGCCAGGCGGCGCCACCGTGACCGGGATGATGCCCCCAGCGGAATACCGCCCGGCCCGGCTCGCCGCCCTGGATCCCGCGGTGATGGGCCCGCCCATCGTCTGGCTCGCCTCACCGCAGGCGCGCGACGTGCACGACGAACGCATCGTCGCCGTCGATTTCACCGAATGGCTGCAAAGCCGGAACGCGTGAAAAGAGGCTACTTCGCCCCGCCCGGCGTCACCCGACACCGGGCAGTCTCCAGCGACCCCGAGCCCCGATGACGCCCGGCCATTCACTTCTGCTCCTTGCCGCGGGGACCGCGGCCGGCATCGTCGGATCCGCCGGCGGCACCGCCTCGCTGATTTCCTACCCGGCGCTGCTTGCGGCCGGCCTTACGCCGCTGGCTGCCAACGTGGCCAACGCCGTCGCGTTCGTCGCCGCCTGGCCCGGTTCGGCGCTCGGCTCTCGCGCCGAGCTACGCGGCGAGGGATCGTGGCTGCGCCGCCAGGCACCACTCGTCGTGGCAGGAAGCGCCGCCGGAGCGGCGCTGCTGCTGGTCACCCCCGCCGCGGCCTTCGCCAGGGTGGTGCCCTACCTGCTCGCCCTCGCCGCGCTCGCCCTGCTGCTGCAGCCGAAGGCCACCAAGTGGCTGGCCAGTCGTCCCGCGGGCCAGCCCGGCTTGCTCCTCCCGGTCGGCCTGATCGCCGTCTCGGTGTACGACGGCTACTGGGGCGCCGGCGCAGGCATCATGACCCTTACCGTGCTCATGATCGCCACCGTACATCCGCTCGTGCAGGCCAACGCGCTCAAGAACATGCTGCTCGGCATCGCCGACGTCGCCTGCTGCGTCGTATTCGTCCTCTGCTGGCCGGTCGACTGGCAGGCCGTCATCCCGATGGCCGTCGGCTGCCTGATAGGCGGCGCGATCGGCCCGTCGGTCACCAGGCACCTACCCGGGCGCGCCCTGCGCATCCTCGCCGCCCTCGCCGGCCTCGCCCTCGCCGTCCGCCTATGGATCGCGGCCTAGCGCGAACCCGCGCCGTAGCACCACTACCCGGCTAGTTCCAGCCCGCGCGCCGACTCGCTCGGCTCAGCACGCGCACCCCACTGCCCGGCTAGCTCCAGCCCGCGCGCCGACTCGCTCGGCTCATTACGCGCACGCCGCTGCCTGGTCGGCACCAGCCCCGCGCCTACTCTCGCCGGGCTCGGCACGCGCACCACTGCCCGTTCGGGAAATTTAAAAATCTTTTTTATTCCGAACGTACGGTGGTTCCCGTGCCGCGGTCAGAACTTCTCGACGGCGGGGATTACCTGTTCGGCCATCAGGTCAAGCGGGCGGAGCGAGCCGACGTCGGCGAGGGTGCCCTGGGCGACAGTGATGCCGAGTTCGGCGAGTCCGTGCAGTTGCTCGATGATCTGCTGCACGTTCTCGCCGCTGCGACCCAGGTTGAAGCGCACCTGCGCGGTCTTCTCGATCTCGGCGTAGTCCCGGCCCTCGGCGGCGCAGTGCTCGCGCAGCACGTCGAGCTTGCGGGCCAGGTCGGGGGAGGCGAAGATGTTGCACGCGTCGGCGTAGCGGGCCACAAGCCGCAGCGTCTTCTTCTCTCCCGCGCCGCCGATCATGATGGGCGGATGCGGGCGGGCCAGCGACTGCGGTGAGTTCAGCGTGCGGGCCAGCTGGTAGTGCTTGCCGTCGAACGGCGCCTCCGAGCCGCTCCACATCTGCAGGCAGATCTGCAAAGCCTCCTCGAGCCGCTCGAAGCGCTCGGCAAGCGGCGGGAAGAACAGGCCGAGCCCGCTCGCCTCTTCCTCGTTCCAGGCCGCTCCGATGCCGAGCATCGCCCGCCCGCCGGACAGCACGTCAAGGGTGGTGACCGCCTTGGCGAGGAGCCCGGGGTCCCGGTAGACCACCGCGGTCACCACGGTGAGCAGCTTGACCCGCTCGGTCCTCGCGGCGAGAAACCCGAGCGCGGTATACGCCTCGAGCATCTCGTGCTCGGGCGGCCCGAGGGTCGCGATCTGCCACACGTGGTCCATCACGCTGATCCGGTCCACGCCCGCCTGCTCCGCCTTGACGGCCACCTCGCCCAGCCGCCCGCGCAGCTCAGCCGGGCCGCCTTCCCACGTGAGGTCCGCGACATGCAAGCCGATCTTCATCCGAGCACGCTCCTATCCTTCGGGCGGATCCCGGCATCCATGATCTCACCGCGATCTAGCCCGGCCCGCGGCCGCACCGGGGGGATCAGGACGTCAGCTCGCTGGTGAGCCGGACATACACGTAGCCGCCCTCGTCGGTCATGGCCAGCAGCTTGCCGTCCGGGCTGAACACCACGTCGTTCATTTCCTCGTCGTGCACGCCATGGAACTGGCCAACGGTCTTCTCCGCGGATACGTTCCACAGGTAGGTATAGCTGTAGTTGTCCGCGGAGGCCAGCAGCGTGCCGTCCGGGCTCCATGCCAGCCCCAGCGCCCCGCCGTCGTTTTGGGTTGAGGGCAGCGTTGCGACCAGATCGTGGGTGCTGGTGTTCCACAGGTAGATGCGGCCGGCGTGACCGAGATCGGCGGCGGCCAGCAGCGCGCCGTCCGGGCTGAACGCGATGTCACCGACGCCCGAGGTGCCCGGATCGATAAGGTTGGCGACGCGCTCGCCAGTGGCGACGTCCCACAGGAACGTCTGTCGCCCGGCGGTCTCGGCGCCGGCGGCCAGCAGCGAGCCGTCCGGGCTGAACTCCACCGAGCTGAGGATGCTCGCCGTTATGAGAACGTATTTGAGCGCGCCGGTGGCGACGTTCCAGACGTAGAGGTCGCTGTTCTCGTCGCTGGCGGCCACCAGCGAGCCGTTCGGGCTGAACGCGACCCCGGTGATCGTGGCGAAGTCCGCGTTCTTGGGAGACGGGCCGGTCAGGGTGGTGGTGAGGCTGTCGGTGCTGGTATTCCACAGGTAGACGCGATTGCCGTCGGTGGCGCCCGCGGCAAAGAGCGTGCCGCTCGGATTGAACGCCGCCGCGGCAAGGCCACCAGGGAACAGCCCCCCGGAGGTGTCGGTGGAACCGGGACTTGTCAGCGTGCCGACGCGGGCGCCGGTACTGACATCCAGCAGGTCGATCTGGCTGCCGACGTCGTTGGCCAGCAGCCTGCCGTTCGGACTGAACGCGATGCCGTCGCTCTGGGCCTGCAACAGCAGGTCATGCTCCGGGATCGCGCTGCTGGCGCTTGCCGCCGGGTTTCGCCGCCGGCTGGGGCTGGGGCTGGGGCTGGGGCTTGCGGTCGCGCTGGATGTCGTCCTCGGGCCGCCCGTGCGGACCAGGCCCGCCGCCGCGGTCCCGCGGTGCCCGGCTGTCGCCGGCGGGGTACCGGTGC
>JBOHCG010000008.1:0-43445 GCA_050698735.1 Streptosporangiaceae bacterium
CCTTCACCCAGGCCGGCGACGAGGACAGCGTCTTCCCCATCCGCCACTTCTACCAGCGCTGGGGCGCCGCCATCGCCATCGAGCGGCGGCCCTCGGTCGCCGCCCGGCTCCACGCCGCCGAGCGAGCCCTCGCCGACCCCGACCCCGCTGTCCGGGACCAGGCAGTCCGGGAAGCCGCCGAGATCGTCCAGGCGGCCTACCGCGAGGTCGCGGGTGGCTGACTGGCACTGGGAACTCGTTAGCGATGACCTGCCCGACGGGCTGCCACCTGCCGCCATGGCAGCGGCGCGCCAGGCAGCCGGGGAACTGACCGTCCGTGAATCGATGATCTTCCTGGACGGGCGGGAGTTCACAGGCGAGCCGCCGGGGCTGCGCACCGTCCAGCGAGGCCCGTTAATGCTCGTCTACCTAACCGACGTCCGCGGCGAACGCGTGGTCATCAGCCAGGTGAACTGGATCAGCTAACCCAAGCAGCCGCAGAAGTTCCTCGCCAGCGCCGCTGGCCCCGGCCGGTGATGTACGGCGTGATCACCGCACTCCTACCAGGGCGGCCGCCGCCATGCGCAGCTTGCCGTCGTCCCACAGCGAAGGCTGCTGCTTGCCGTTTACGACGATGCCGTAGGCGTGCGGGCAAGCGCCGAGGGTGACGATGACGGATGGCCCCCCAGCGGCCCGGGGCATGAACCGGAGGACGTACACGGTGGCCACCGGGGCGCAGTGCATCCCGCCCACCACACTCGGGGGTGCGGGGGTGCCCGAGTCAATGACGGCCGTCAGCCTGCTGATGTCGGCCTGGGCGGTAACCGTGAGCGTCATCATGCGTGTCTGCGTCCAGCGTTGCGCGGAGATCGTCACCGCGCGGAAGGCGGCCGGATCGAGATGCTCAGCCGGTGTCCGGGCAGGCAGCCAGGCTGCTTCGGCACCGACGGCGATGAGGATTGTCTTGCTCGTGAGCTGGACCAGCGTGACGCCGAACTCGGCTACGTCGATGCCAGGTTCCGGGGCGGGCAGGAAGGTTTTGCCCGTCGCACCAGGGATGATCGTGCCGATCTGCCTGAGCGGCGTGTGCGTCAGCAGCCCGGCCCAGGCAGCCCCAGGCTGCGCCGGGGCCTCGAGGGTCCGCTGGGCTCGGACCCACCCGACGGGCAGAGGCGATGACGGGCTGCTCAGCGGCGGTGGCAACTTGGTCAGGTGTACTGTCCTGGTTCCCGGTGGCGGACTTAGCTCGTTGACCAGCCGCCAGACGAGTGCCTGCGCCCTCTCCCGCAATCCGTCAGCCGAAGCCGTGGCCGAATGCAGGGAGTCGACCGCGACAGTGGCGGGTGCCGCCGCCGAGCTGCAGCCCGCGAGCAGCGCAAACGCCGCCATCACGGCAGTGGCAGGCCATGTTCGCATCATCGTCTCCTACATCCCTTTCAAGGGAGACGCAGGACAGGCACGTCCGGTTCCATTGCCGACCTACCGAGGCAGGACAGCGAACCGGCAGGAACGCGAACATTTGCACAAGTAAAGTCTGGTGGGGCGAGTGGGGCTCGAACCCACGACCGGCGGATTATGAGAAGCACGGCCCGGCGCTCCGGGTCCCCTAGTTGCACGGATACCACGGAGGCGTGCCGCCGATGGCCCTGATTGCACTGTTTGCGCCGACGGCTCGGTCCACGAAACGGTCCACGACCTACCATGGCGATCACGGATGCCAGCTACAGAACGTCACCGCCGACGGCAAGGGCTGCGGCAGGCGAGCAACATGTTCCCTGGGGTGCGCCGCTTCCCCTTGCCGCCGCCCCGCCGGACGTATGATCCGGATATGAGCGACCGCAAGACTCGCCTAACCGTGACCATCGACCCGCACCTTGCCGCGTACGCCGAGCGCCTAGTGGAGGCGGGCAAGGCCCCGTCCGTGTCCGCTGTGGTCAACGACGCGCTGTCGGAAAGGGTCGAGCGGGACAGACGGATCGCGCGGCGGTGGAAGGAAATCACCGCGCAGGCGGACACGGCCCAGGTGCAGCGGATGATCGCGCACGTGGAGGCCCAGGCGGAGCAACTCCCCGTCGCGCACAGGTACCGGTGAGCGTAGAAGGCGGAGCTTCTCCTGCGCCGTGGGTCGTTGACCTGAGCGTCCTGATAGAGGTGGCGCGCGGGGACGCCAGGATTATGACCCTCGTCCAGGAGCTTGACGCGCGCGGCCAACCGCTGGTTATTCCGACCCTGGCGGTGACCGGGGCGTCGCTCGATATCCCCAGCAATGAGGCCGCTGAACTCCTGGAGGGTCTAGAACGGCTTGAGAACGCCATGGTCGGGCCCCTGCGGGACGCCGAGCAGGCCATCAGGCTGGCGGAGGTCATCGCCAGGACGGAGCTCGACCCATGGGACGCGCACGTGGCTGCAGTCGCCGATGCCTCGGTGTGCCCGATCCTCACACTCGACGGCGCGAAGTGGCGGGAACACGCACGGGACCTCGACGAGCCTCTGCACTTCATGGAGATCGCCGACCCAGATGAGCCTGACAAGGACGGCGGCTAGTCAGAATAGCTGCCGGGACAGGGAGCGTGGAGGCGGTGAGCAGGTTCGAATCGCTGGCCCTTCACCCGGCCGGCGACGAGCACAGTGTCTTCCCCATCCGCCACTTCTACCAGCGCCGGGACGCCGCCATCGCCATCGAGCGGCGGCCCCCAGTTGCCGTCCGGCTCCACGCCGCCGAACGAGCCCTCGCCGATCACGACCCCGCTGTCCGGGACCAGGCAGTCCGGGAAGCCGCCCAGATCGTCCAGGCGGCCTACCGCGAGGTCGCGGGTGGCTGACTGGCACTGGGAACCTGTCGCCGATGACCTGCTCGACGCGCTGCCACCTGCCGTCCTGGCACCGATC
Organism: Streptosporangiaceae bacterium; assembly: GCA_050698735.1. Classification (GTDB taxonomy): domain Bacteria; phylum Actinomycetota; class Actinomycetes; order Streptosporangiales; family Streptosporangiaceae; genus Palsa-504. Next base: position 2,869 of record JBOHCG010000008.1, read on the forward strand.
CGTCAGGTCGCCGAGGAACTGACCGTCCGCGGATCGATGATCTTCCTCGACGGGCGGGAGTTCGCCGGCGAGCCGCCGGGGCTGCGCACCGTCCAGCGAGGCATAGCCACCCCAGTAGCGCTCTGTTGCAGCGCCCGGCGTGGGCCGCACGCTGACGTCCGCGTTTCTGTAATGTTATATGTACTCTTCGTAGTCTTCTTCGTCGTCGTAGCCGTACTGCGGAGTCTGGAGGGACAGTCCGGACCACCGGACGCAGAGGTCGAGCGGGTCCATGCTGGCGACGCCGGGGCATGGCGGCGCCTCGGACCTGTCGCCTTCGTCTTCGTACTCGGCTTCCCAGACGTTCATGACGACTTCGCAGTCGCAGCAGATGCCGCCACGGGCGGCGAGTTCGTCCAGCAGCCCCTCGTTGCCTGGGGCGCGGCGGTCACGCCAGTGGATCGTCCACCGCCGGGCGTTGTCACAGGCATGCCGGACTAGCATCCGGACGAGGTAACAGCGCAGGCACTCGCCCTGTCCTGGCGCGTCCGAGTCTGCGCTGGCCGGCCTGGCGGGCGCGGTTGTATCCAGCATCATGGCCTCCCTTGTCCTTGGCTCCCCCGTCGGGAGTTCACAGCAGCGTTGTACCGCGCGGCACCGACATTTTCGCCCGCCGACCAGACGAACAGATGCACTACCCGGACCGGCCGGATTCAGGGGGACCGTTCAGGAAAATGCTTGCCGAGTTCAATCTGCGCGGCCCGTTCGGTCTTGCAGGTCTTTCCCAGCCGGACCTTCCGGCCCGTCAGTCGGCCGTTCCCGACGCGCCAGGGATCCCGTGGGGAGTCGCTCTATGTGTCCGGCCCGTCTGCTGGCCATGACACTGACGGGACACCGGGCCAGCGGCACGATTCTGCCCACGAACTAGCCGGGAATTCTGGTGAAATCGCTGGTGGGGCGGGTGGGGCTCGAACCCACGACCGGCGGATTATGAGTCCGCTGCTCTGACCGGCTGAGCTACCGCCCCGCACCGCTGCACATTACACCAGTTCGGCTTCTGCGGCGGCTTCCGGAGGGAGGATCTGCTTCAGGCGGCGACGGCGGGCGGGATACTGCCGGACCTCGCGGGGGTAGCCGAGGGAGACTTCCTCGAAGCGGACGCCGTCGTACCAGGTGGTGCGAGGGATGTGCAAGTGGCCGTAGATCACTGCCTGGGCGCGGAAGCGCAGGTGCCAGTCGGCGGTCTGCTCGGTGCCGCACCATTGGGCGAACACCGGATAGCGCAGTATCCGGGTGGGCTCGCGGACCAGAGGGTAATGGCTGACCAGGATCGTCGGGAGGCCGTGGTCGACGGCCGCCAGCCGGTCACGGGTGGCCTGTACGCGGTCCTCGCACCAGGCGTCGCGGCTTGGGTAGGGGTCGGGGTGCAGCAGCCACTCGTCCGTGCATACGACCCGGGCCTGGTAGGCCTCGGCGAGCGCTTCGGCCTTGGTGGTCGTGCCGGGCGGGCGGAACGTGTAGTCGTAGAGCAGGAACAGCGGTGCTATCACGGCAGGGCCGCCCGCTCCGCGCCAGACGGGGTACGGGTCCTCGGGGGTGAGCACGCCGAGGCCGCGGCATAGCGCCACGAGCTGCTGGTAGCGTTCCACGCCGCGGGACTGGACCGGGTCGCCCGGCACGGTCCACAGCTCATGGTTGCCCGGCGACCACACGACCAGCTCGAACCGCCGGCTCAGCTCGGTCAGCGCCCACTCGATGTCCGCCCACCTGTCCCCCACGTCGCCGGCCACCAGCAGCCAGTCGCGGTCGGAGCCAGGGCGCAGGTCCTCGACGAACTGCCGGTTCTCCAGGTAGCGGACGTGCAGGTCGCTGACGGCGAGCAGCTTGCCTGGGGAAACGGGCACATCTAGGAGCTTCGCACATGAGCGGCGCGATGGACATCGAGCCGTTATCCGGGGGGCGTACCGTGCCCGGCGCGGCAGGTTATCGTGACAGTGGCCGGCTCAATGGTCCAAACGTGCCGGCCCGGCTCAATGGTCCAAACGTGCCGGCCCGGCTCAATGGTCCAAACGTGCCGGCCCGGCTCAATGGTCCAACATGCCGGTAGGTAACGAGCTGGGGCGGCACGTGCGGAGGTAGGAAGACCCGATGACGGCAGAAATGGATCAGGAGAAGTTCAGCTTTCAGGCCGAAGTGGTGCAGCTGCTGGACCTGATGATCAATTCGCTGTACTCCAACAAGGAGATATTCCTGCGCGAGCTGATCTCGAACTCCTCGGACGCCATCGACAGGCTGCGGCTTGAATTGCTGTCCAGCTCCGAGGTTCCCGGGGCGGAGGGGCCGCTGCAGATCCGGGTCTCCTACGACAAGGAAGCGCGGACGATCACGGTGGCCGACAACGGCGTCGGCATGAGCCGCGCCGAGGTGATCGAGCACATCGGCACCATCGCCAAGTCGGGAACCCGCGAGTTCCTGCAGGCGCTGACCGGCGACCAGCGCCAGGACGCGACGCTCATCGGGCAGTTCGGCGTCGGCTTCTACTCCGCCTTCATCGTCGCCGAACGGGTGACGCTGACCACCCGCCGGGCCGGGCTGAGCGCCGAGGAGGGGGTCCGCTGGGAGTCCGACGGCCGCGGCGAGTACACGCTCGAGGCGGCGGAGCTCCCGGCCCGCGGCACCACGATCGTGCTGCACCTGCGGGACGGCGAGGACGACCTGCTGAACGGCTACCGGCTGCGCTCGATCATCACGAAGTACTCCGATCACATCAGCCTGCCGATCGTCATGCCGAAGGAGAACGCCGAGGAAGGCGAGCCGGCCGAGGAGACTATCAACCAGGCCTCCGCGCTGTGGGCGCGGCCCAAGAGCGAGATCACCGACCAGGAGTACACCGAGTTCTACCGGCACATCAGCGGCGACCATGCCGACCCGCTCAGCTGGGTGCACAGCAAGATCGAGGGGACCTACGAGTTCACTCTGCTGCTGTTCATCCCGGCCCGCGCGCCCTACAACCTGTGGTTCCTCGAGTCGCTTCGCGGCGTAAGGCTGCACGTCCGGCGGATCTTCATCCTGGAGGACGAAGGCCAGCTGCTCCCCCGCTACCTGCGCTTCGTCCGCGGCGTAATCGACTCCGCCGACCTGCCGCTGAACGTCTCAAGGGAACTGCTGCAGGGCAGCCGGGTGGTGGACAGGATCCGCTCCAGCGCGGTCAAGAAGATCCTGCAGCTGCTGGCGGACATGGCCGGGAAGGAGCCGGACAAGTACGCGACGTTCTGGAAGGAGTTCGGCGCGGTCCTGAAGGAGGGCATCGTCGAGGATTTCGGCAACCGGGAGGACATCGCGCGGCTGCTGCGGTTCACCACGACGCGTTCGGCAGGCGAGGAGGCGGACGTCACGCTCGCCGACTACGCGGGCCGGATGAAGGAGGGCCAGGACAAGATCTACTACCTGGTGGCGCCGACGCTCGCCGCCGCGGCGAGCAGCCCGCACCTGGAGGCCTTCCGCGCGAAGGGCGTCGAGGTGCTGCTGCTTGCCGATGCGGTGGACAACTGGCTGGCGACCAGCCTGCACGACTTCGAGGGCAAGCGGCTGCAGTCGGTCGCCCAGGGCAGCGCCGATCTCGGCGCCTTCGAGGACGAGGCGGAGAAGGCGGCCAACGACCAGGCGGGTACCGAGTTCGCCGGCCTGGCCGGCAGGCTGAAGACGGTCCTGGACGGGAAGGCCTGGGACGTCCGGGTGACCAGCCGGCTGACCAGCTCGCCTGCCTGCATCGTCGGCAACGAGCCCGAACTCGAGATCACCATGGTCCAGCGGCTGCGCGGCTCCGGGCTGCCGAGCCAGCCGGTGCTCGAGATCAACCCGCGGCACCCGCTGGTCGAGCGGCTGAACCGGCAGCAGGACGACCCGCGCCTCGCCGACTGGGCGTACGTCCTGTTCAACCAGGCGGTACTCACACTCGGCGCCAGGATCGACGATCCGGCCGACTTCGTCACCAGGCTGAACGATCTGCTCACCGCCCTGACCGGTGAGGAAGAGGCATCCGGGGCCGCTGTGGCGGAAGGGTCGGTTGAGGCGATCGGTGAAGAAGAGGTATCCGGGGCTGCCATGGTGGAGGGGTCGGTTGAGGCGATCGGTGAAGAAGAGGTATCCGAGGCCGCTGTGGCGGAAGGGCCGGTTGAGGCGATCGGTGAAGAAGAGGTATCCGGGGCTGCCATGGTGGAGGGATCGATTGGGGCGACAGGTGGGCTAGGGGCGATCGGGGCAGAAGTTGCTGATGTGATGGACGAGGTGGGCGGGGTATGGGAGGCGAACGAGGCGGGTGAGGTGAAGAAAGCGGTTCTGGGCGGGTCAGGCGATGGGGAGGGCCGGTCAGACGCTGGGGAGCTGGACGCTGATGACGGCGGAGCGGCCGCCTCCCACGACGGCTAGGGCGTCTTTCAGGACGCCGGGGAGCTCGCCGGGGTCGGAGACGGTGACGGCGTAGGCGCCGCCGGCGGCGCGGGCGACGCCGGGCAGGTCGACCTCGGGCTCGAAGCTGACGTTGAAGTCGTCCGCCTGGGCCGCGGCGCCCTTGGGGTGCACGGCCAGGGTGGAGAACTTCGGCGCACCCCAGCCCCGATTGTCGAAGATGATGGTCAGCGCCGGGGCGTCGTACCTGCGCGCGACCCACTGCGCGCTGGAGGGCACGCCGAACAGGTACGAGCCATCACCGACCAGCGCCACCACCGTTCGTTCTGGATAAATGGCAAGGCTAGCCCCTACGGCGCCGCCGCCTGCCCACCCCAGGGAACCGCCGCCAGACCCCAGCAGCGAGCCTGGCTTGGTCGCGCGCAGATGATCGGCGACGACCTGGTAGTTCGTGATCGCCTCGGTGAGCACGAGCGCGTCGGTGCCGTCCAGCAACTCGCGCACACACGCGGTCAGGTACTGCGGCGTGATCGCATCCGGCTCGGGCGCCTCAAGCGCCTGCAGCGCCTCCCAGCGGAACCGGCTGGCGGCCGCTAGCTCGGCGCGCCTGGCTTCCACCGCCGCCGTATCGATCTTTTTTTGCCGAACGAGCCGTGCGATCTGCCCCAGGGCCACGCGGGAGTCGGCGGCGGCGAAACGGCGCGCGGCGATGTGCCACATCGACATCTCCGGCTTCAGCGGGTCGATGTCGATGTCGTAGATCACGGCGCCGGGCGAGGGCCTGCTGGTGGCGTGGATCCACGGCACGTCGCTGTCGACCACCAGGATCACGTCGGCCTCGGCGAGAACGGGGTTCTGCTCGGTGGTGGTGAACTGGTAGCCGCGGTGCAACGGGTGGTCGGCGGGGAAGTTCATGTGCGAGGGGACCGACTCAAGCACGCCGACGGCGAGCAGGTCGGCAAGCTCGACCAGGGCGGCCACGGCGTCCGGGTTGCGGCCCAGGTAGGACGTGATGATCAGCGGGCGACGGGCGCCGGCCAGCGCGGTAGCGATCTCACCGGCGACCTCGTCGGCGAGCGCGGCCGGGGATATCGGCGGGTACTTGGCGGCATCCGTGGCGTGCGGCTCGAGCGGCTCCTCCATCACCTCGCGGGGGCCGATCAGGTACACCGGGCCGGCCGGCTCGCTGCGCGCGATCTGCAGCGCCCGGTGGACGAGTTGCTTGACGTTGCGGCCGGTGCGGATCTCGTTGTCGTACTTGACGTAGCCGCGGACGATGCCGCGCTGATCGCGGGCGTCCTGGATCCAGTGGATGAACTCGTTGCGCCCGGCGGGCAGCTCGCCCTCGATCGTGTACGGCGAGGTCCCCGCGAAGACGAGCACCGGGATGCGGCCGCGCATCGCGTTGTTCATCGCGCCGCCGAGGTTCTGGGTGCCGGAGTCGACGTGCACGATGACGGCCTGCGGCTGCCGGGTCACGCTGGCGTAGACGTGCGCGGCGGAAAGCGCCACGGTCTCGTGGGGGCAGACGATCAGCCGCGGCAGCGAGTCCTCGCGGCCCTCGGCGCGCGCCTGCGCGAGCGCCTCGATGATGCCGGGGTGGTCGCTGCCGAGGTTGGCGAAGATGTAGCTGACCCCGGCCTCAGCCAGTGCCTCGAGAAATGCCGTGCTGGTCGTGTAGTAACCAGCCGCCACGAATCAGTACCGCCCGGCGGTCTGCATGGACATTGCGTGCTCGACGAGCGTGACCAGGGTCGCCTTCGTCGACTCGCGGTTCCGCGCGTCACACGGGATCACCGGGACGTCGGGCGAGATCGCGAGGGCCTCGCTGACATCCCGCGACCGGTGCGGGAACTGACCGTGGAACCCGTTGATCCCGATCACGAACGGGAGCCCGGATGCCTCGAAGTAGTCGACGGCGGGGAACGAGTCCGCGAGACGGCGGGTGTCCACAAGCACCACCGCGCCGATCGCGCCCTGGATCAGGTCGTCCCACATGAACCAGAAGCGGTGCTGCCCGGGTGTCCCGAACATGTACAGCACCAGGTCCTTGTCCAGCGTGATCCGCCCGAAGTCCATCGCCACCGTCGTCGTGGACTTGTCCGGCACGTGCGATAGGTCGTCCACATCCGTGCTGGCTACGGTCATTACGGCTTCGGTCGTCAGCGGCGTGATCTCTGACACCGAACCCACGAATGTCGTCTTGCCTACGCCGAAACCCCCAGCCACCACTATCTTCACCGACGTCATCGCGGCGGGAGCGTCGGACCTGGGCTGGGCGACGCTAGATCTTACGGAGTCCACTAAGCACCCTTTCGAGCAGATGGAGGTCCGGACGGCCCTCCGAGTCATCGCGCTGGTGGATGCGGACTAGCCCGTCCGCGCCCATGTCCGCGATGAGAATCCTGGCTACGCCGAGCGGCAGGCGTAGCACCGCCGACACCTCCGCCACCGACCTCCAGTCCCGGCAGAACTGCAGGATCGCCTGGCATTCCGGCGCGAGCACGGAAAGGTCCCTCGGCTCGAGGACAGTCGCGGTAACCAGTGCCTCGATGGCCAACTGGTACCTGGGCTGCGTCCGGCCTCCGGTAACCGTGTACGGCCGGACAAGCCGGGTGGCGCCGTCCTCCTCGTTGGCGAAACCGTAGCCTGACCGGGCGGGTCCAGGCCCCTCATCCCACAGGCCAGCCCGGCCCTGCCAGGAGCCAGACAAGCCCACGAACGGTGACCTGTCGTCACCTCGCCCTTGGCCAGCCACAGAAACCTCCGGTCTACCTACGCCCGTCACCCGGGATGGCTGCTTGCATCATGCCACGGGTGGCGGGCGTCAGCACCCGGCCCGCCCGCTCAACCAGCAAGGTCATCTCGTAGGCAACGAGCCCGAGATCGCAGGTGGACGCGGCGAGAACGGCCAGGCTCGAGCCGTTGCTTATCGCCATGATCACCAGCACACCACGCTGCATCTCCACTACGGTCTGCACTACCGCGCCGCCCTCGAATACTCGCGACGCGCCCTGGGTAAGGCTGGTCAGGCCTGACGTCACCGCAGCCAGCTGATCTGCCCGTTCCTGCGGGAAACCGGCACTAAACGCTAGCGGCAGGCCGTCGGATGACACCACCACCGCGTGCGCCACATCGGGCACCCGCTCGACGAAGTTGGTGATGAGCCAGTTAAGGTCCTGCGCTGGGCGCCCTGGCGTGCTCATGGGCACTCCCCTCGTCGCCCGTTCATACAGGTACCTCCTCGTCGTGTCGCTTCCGGTGGGCCGTCAAGTCGTCTCATCGGTCTACGGCTCCTCGCTCTGCTGCGGTGTGACGGCGCGGCCCTCGCGCACGCCACGCTGGAAGCTAGCCATACGGGAGCGCGCAACGTCCGCCGACCTGGCGGGCGCGCCGGCCTCCGCGTCCTGGCCGCCCGGCGCGCCGCTGCCGACCGATCCTGGTACGAGGTTAGCTCTCGGGACTCGTCTTGGCAGCCCCGCCTGGGTGGTCTCGCCTGCTGTGGGCGAGGCGACCACCTCGGCCGCGCGCCAGCCGTCGTCGGCGGGCGAGGTCCAGGCCGCGGCCGCGGCAGGCTGGGCGGCGGCCTGCGGCCGGGTCGCGTTCATGGTCGTCCCGCTCCGGCGGAACCAGTCGGACTCAAGTGAGTCGAAGATGGGCAGCCGCTGGTCCTGGGTCGCCGCGGGCGGGATGGTCACCGAGTTCGGGTCGGCAACCGCGCCGTCCGAGCCCTGGCCCGCGGGCATGGCCGGCATTGAGTTCGTCGCGCTCGCGGCGTCCGACGCGCTCGGGCCGTCGCCGCCCCGGACGTTCTGGCCGCCGATCGGAGACTGCGGGTGCTGGCCGCCGCCGAAGGCGGGCAGCCTGCTCGGGCCGCCGGTACCCGGGCCGGGACCGGCCGGGGGACGCGGCAGGGCCGGCGGGCGCGTGCTGGCCTGGTCGGGAGCGGCGTTCTCGGCCGCCGGGGTGCCGTTGGCGGCCGCCGGGGACCTGCCGTTGCCGTTGCGCACCGGCAGCGCCGGGGTGGTCTCCGCTTGCGCGGCGGGGGGAGCGCCCCAGTCCGGCTTGTCCCAGTCCGACGGGCTTTCCCAGCCGTTGCCCCCGCCGGCCGCTGCTGGCGCGCCCGGCGCGCCCGCTGGGATCGTCGGGGCTCCGGCCGCTCCCGGCGCTCCCGGATTGGAGGGACCGGCGGCCGGGCTGAAGGACGGAGGCGTGGACGGCATGCCCGGCGCGGCGGGCGCCGAGGGCGCCGAGGGCGAGAACCTCGGTATCCGCGCGGCGGCGGTCGCCTGCGCGGCCGCGCTCGGCGGGGTGGGCGCCGACAGCGAGGGGGTCGGGCCGAAATCGTCCGCCTCGAAGCGGCGCAGCCGGCCAAGCTGCGGCGCGACCTCGGGTGCGGCCACGGTATCGGGCAGCCAGATCAGCGCGGTCAGGCCGGCGGCCTGGGCGTGCCGCAGCCGGACCCTGACCCCGTGCCTGGCCGCCAGCCGGCCGACCACGAACAGGCCCATCCGGCGGGAGACCGCGACGTCGACCACGGGCGGATTGTCGAGGCGCCAGTTGGCGTGCGACATTTCCTGGTCGGAGATGCCCACGCCGTTGTCGGTGATGTCGAGGAGCACGCCGCCGCTGGACAGCGGCTGGCCGGACACGGACACCTGGGTGTCTTCCGGCGAGAACGTGGTCGCGTTCTCCACGATCTCCGCGACGAGGTGCACGACGTCGTTGACGGCCTGGCCGACGACCACGATCCCTGGCTGCACGTTGAGGACGACCCGCTCGTACTGCTCGATCTCGGAAATCGCGGCCCGCAGCACGTCGACAAGCGGCACCGGCTGGCTCCACCGCCGTGACACCTCGTGGCCGGCGAGGACCAGCAGGTTCTCGGAGTTGCGGCGCATGCGGGTGGCGAGGTGGTCGAGCCGGAACAGGCTGCTGAGCCTGCCAGAGTCCTGCTCGCTCTGCTCGAGCGAGTCGATCAGCGACAGCTGCCGCTCGATCAGCGACTGGCTGCGCCTGGACAGGTTGATGAACATGGCGTTCAGGTTGCCGCGCAGCATGGCTTCGTCGGCGGCCAGCCGGACCGCCTCGCGGTGAACCTGGTCGAACGCCCGCGCGACCTCACCGATCTCGTCGGTGGAGGTGACCCCGATCGGCTCGATCTCGACGCCCTCGTCCGCGCCCTCGCTCTGGCTCAGCCTGCGCACCATCTCCGGCAGCCGGTGACCGGCCACGTCGAGCGCGTCCGCCCGCAGCTTGCGCAGCGGGCGGATCAGAGAGCGGGTGACGATCGTCGTGACCACCAGGACGAGCAGCAGCACGAGCAGCGCCACCAGGCTGGTGATCAGCAGCGCCTGGGTAGCCTGCGACCGCACCACGCCGGCCCGGGCGGTGATGGCGGTGGCCAGCTGGTCGGCGACCTGCCGGACCTTGCCGATGGTGAACGTCTGGTTGGTGTACCAGTTCGTGGCGGTCAGGCCAGACTCGCGGGAGAGCGGAGTGGTCGGATCAGTCGTCGCCGTCGATATCGCCAGCGACTCCTCCGATGAGGCGTGGTCTACCTGGGTCCCGGCCACGGTGTTTTCGTAGAGCTGCTGCTCGGCGGTGGGCGCGGAGGCGCCGAAGTTGGACTGGTCCGCGGTCTGCTGCGCGAAGGCCTGATTGAGGTTGGACAGGTCCTCGGGCAGCAGCGTCTGCTGTGGGGAGGTGAGCGCGGCGAACAGGATCGCGCGCTGCACCGACATCTCGTCCTCGACCTGCAGCAGAGCGCCAAGGGTGGTCACGTTGCCCTCAAGGGCGGCGTCGTTAGCGCCGGTCCCCACGGAGGCGCTGAAGGTGTTCGCGGGCTCGATGACGTTCTGCGTGTAGACCTGGATGATCTTCGACGGCGGGTCAAGCGAGCTGGTTACGCCCTGGCGGATGGACTTCAGGTCGCTGAGGCTGCCCAGCAGGGAGGTGAGGTTCTGCTGGGTGCCCGGCTGGAACCCGGCGCCGACGCCGTTCGCGTCGTTCACCACGGTCGTGACGGCGGCGTTGGTCGCCCGCTGCGCGGCGGTCAGCTCGCCGGCCAGGGGGCCCGGGGCCGACCGGACGGCGGCGTAGCCCGCGGACAGGTCCCGCTCGTCCTCCAGCTTCTGGGTGAGCACCACGACCGCGGCGTTGAGCTGCGCCAGGTGCTGCACGCGACCCGAAGCGCTCCAGTTGCTGACGTCGCCGTAGATGAACAGCGAGCCGAGGATCGCCGCGGTCAGCACGGGGACCGCGATGATCGCGGCCAGCCGCCAGCGGACCCGCCAGTTGCTCAGCGCCATCCGCGACTTGGTGGCCGGGCGCCCTCGCCCCGCGGCCGGGCGGGTGCCGGTGCCCGGCTGGCCCGCGGACGGCGCGATGGCGGTACCCGGCGCGACCGCCTGAGGCCCTTGTGGTCCCTGGGTGCCCCGTGTCTGTCGCGAGTTGGGGTCTGTGTCCCGTCTGGCTACAACGCCGGTCCCCGTCCCGGTCGCGCTGCCTCCCGCTAGAAGCCCTGAACCTCCCCCGTCGGCCTGCCGTCCGTTGACGGACCCGGGCGCCGTCTCGCCGAGATTCGTCCCCGATCGCCTACGCACTACGCTCGCACCTCGCATCGGCAAACCTGACCTGGACGTCTGTCGTGCTACGACCGCACAACATCCGAACCCCTTCCCTCCGCAACCATCGCCTAGCTCGGGTCAGCACTGCTCGGGCAAACAGGGCGGCCGAGGCCACACTCTCCCGTCACAAAACGGGTAAGGACATATAATCATCTTCCGGCGGGGTACCAGGGTGCATTCGTAAGTAAAACGGGGGAGATCTTCACGAACTAGGGTACCGGTACGATCTTGACGGAACGCCTATGAGCACGCTCTGATGTCTACCTGTGATCAAATGGTAACTCTTCGTAATGAGAGGATGGTCTCAGGTACATGCCGCCTGGCATGCACCGACGCTGTCCTCTCTTCTGCTGGCATGCTCTTCCTCTCTCCTGCGGCATGCTCCTTGGCCCGCGCCGCAGGCGAGGGCCGGGACTGCGGCCTGGCGCGCGGCCTTCGCCTGGAGCCCTTGCCGCGCCGAAACCAATCGGGCGCGATTCTAATGAGCCCGCAATGATATATATGGTCCGTATTTAGGCCTAATTAAGGGCACACTTTGCTCAAATCGGACGCGGCCGGATCGCGGCCGCGGGCATGTTCGCCAGATGGCGTGGTTAGGAGTTCGGCCATGTTCGGCGATCGGGGCAGTTCTCGGATCGGGGCCTGTTCGTGTTTGCCCGGGTGTGCCGCGGGCCGGGACAGGGGTGCGGGACAGGAGTGCGGGACAGGGGCGCGGGACAGGGGCGCGGGACAGGGGCGCGGGACAGGGGTGCGGGGCCCATCGCCCCCATAGGACGGGGGTAGGGGGCCCCGCACCTGCTGCGGACGGGGCCGGGACTGGCTAGGCGGGCTGGGTGGCGAGGCCGAGTTCGCGGGCGATCAGCATGCGCTGGACCTCCGAGGTGCCCTCGCCTATCTCCAGTACCTTCGCGTCGCGGTAGAAGCGGCCGACCGGGGACTCGTTCATGAAGCCGTAGCCGCCGAACACCTGGGTGGCGGCCCGCGCGTTGTCCATCGCCGCGTTCGACGCGGTCAGCTTGGCGATCGCGGACTCCTTCTTGATCGGCTGCCCCGACACCAGCCGCGCGGCGGCGTCGTACCAGGCCAGCCGCGCGGTGTGCGCGCGCGCCTCCATGTCGGCGATGGCGAACTGGACCGCCTGGTGCTGCTCGAGCCGGCGGCCGAAGGCCTCGCGCTGCCCGGCGTACTTCACGCACTCGTCCACGCAGCCCTGCGCCAGGCCGGTGGCAAGCGCCGCGATCGCCACCCGGCCCTCGTCCAGGATCTGCAGGAACTGGGCGTAGCCCCGGCCGCGCTCGCCGAGCAGGTTCTCGGCGGGCACCCGGCAGCCGGAGAAGGACAGCTCCCGCGTGTCGGAGGCGCACCACCCGACCTTGGAGTACTCGGGGCCCGGGACGAACCCCGGAGTGCCGTTCGGGACGATGATGGAGGAGATCTCCTTGCGGCCGCCCTCGTCGCGGCCGGTGATGGCGAGCGCGGTGACCAGCGAGGTGATCGAGGTGCCCGAGTTGGTGATGAACGCCTTGGTGCCGTCGATAACCCACTGCGCCCCTCCCCGGGCCCCCTCCTGGCCGTCCTCCAGGCGGGCGGTGGTGCGCATGCCGCCCGGGATGTCCGATCCGCCGCCGGGCTCGGTCAGGCCGAAGGCCGCCAGCCGCTCCCCCGTGCACAGGTCGGGCAGCCACCTGCGCCGCTGGTCCTCGGTCCCGAACCGGTAGATGGGCATCGCGCCGAGGGAGACCCCGGCCTCCAGCGTGATCGCCACCGAGGAGTCCACCCTGGCCAGTTCCTCCAGGGCCAGGCAGAGCGCGAAGTAGTCGCCGCCCATGCCCCCGTACTCTTCGGGGAAGGGCAGCCCGAACAGGCCGAGCTTGCCCATCCTCGCCACGATGTCGTAGGGGAACTCGCCGCGTTCGTAGTAGCCGCCGATGACCGGCGCGACGACCTCGCGGGCAAACAGCGCGACGGAATCCCGCAGGTCCTGCTGCTCCGGCGCGAGTCGGTAGCTAATCATAGTGACACCTTCGCACAGGCCGCTGCGGATCGCTCAGCCGCGGCGGTAATCTGGCTTCGCGAGCACCCGAACGATGAGAGTGAGGACATGCCCAGCCTGAGCTGCCCAGATTGCGGCGTCAAGGTCCAGCCCGAGGATCTGATCTGCTTCCGCTGCGGCGCCAACCTGCCGCATACCACCGGAGCAGACGATGACGTGCTGACTCCCACCATTTCGCAGAAGTTCATCTCGCCGGGCTCTGACCCGATGGCTTCCTGCCCGCGCTGCGGCACCCCGGTCACCGACGCGGCGGACGTGATCTGCGCCACCTGCGGGGAACCGCTGCCGACCGGCCGCCGCAGGCGCATCTCACCGGTGGTCATGCGGATCACCTTCCCCACCGGCAACGTGGACATCCCGGCGGGTACGTCCGTCCTGCTTGGCCGCGACCCTGCCGAGTCCCTTGTCGCCGCGGCGTTCGCCCGCTTCGACAACATCTCGAGGCGGCACGCCACCGTCGAGGTGGACGATTCCGGGCACGCCTCGATCAGGGACGAGGGCTCGACCAACGGCACGTACGTGAACGACGACAGGGTCCCTCCCGGCTCGGAGGTCCGGCTGGTCGACGGGGACCGGGTGCGGCTCGCGGCGGATGTGACCGGCAACGTGTCGCTGCCGCAGGTTGAGCCCGACCCGTCCAGGCTCAGCCGGAACGGCATGGGCTGACCCAGCAGACCGCGGACCGTCAGTGCCCGTAAGCGCTGCGAAATCCGGCAGGTTAAGCCCTGTGCGAGGGGAAACGTCCGTGCCATCATGACGCCATGGCGCACAGGGGTAAAACCGCATCAGGAGCCACACTCGGGCTGCGCCGCGACGCGATCGGCCTGCGCGAGGTCCTGTTCCAGTCGATCACGGACATGGCACCGGGCGCCGCCATCGCGGCCTCGATCCCGGCCGGAGCCGGGCTGGCCGGCGGCGCGCTGCCGCTGTCGGTCGTCTTCGCCCTGGTTGCGTGCCTGCTCGGCGCGTGGTGCATCGGCCTGCTCGCCAGGGAGATGCCCGCCGCCGGGTCGCTGGCCACCTACGCGGCCCGCGGGCTGCACCCGTCCGCGGGTTTCCTCGTCGCCTGGGGCTACGTCCTCGTCGGCTGGCTGATCCCGCCCCTGGTGCTGCTGCAACTCGGCTTCACCACCGCGTCCACGATCAACTCGGAGTTTCACGGCTACCCGGCGAACCTGTGGTGGCCCTGGTCGCTGGCCGGCGCGGTCATCGTGCTGGCTGCCGGTTACTACGGGATCAAGACCTCGGCCCGGCTGGGCACCATCCTCGGCATCTCCGAGATCGCGGTGTTCCTGGTGCTGGCCGTGTTCTTCCTGGTGCACGCGGGCGGCCACAACACCGGGCAGGTCTTCACCACGCACGACTCCCCCACCGGCCTGACCGGCGTGATCGGCGGCTCGGTGTTCACGCTGCTCGCGTTCGGCGGCTTCGAGGGCGCCGCCCCGCTTGCCGAGGAGGCCAGAAACCCGCGGCGCACCATCCAGCGCGCGGTGCTGCTCGCCACGCTGCTGATCGGCGCGCTCTACGTTTTCACCACCTACGCCGTCGACGTCGCCTACGGGCCGAAGGGCTTCACCGCGTTCGCCAGCGAGACCGGAAACGCGTCCTGGGAGGGCCTGGCCCGGACGCTGTACGGCCTGTTCTGGTTCTTCGTGTTCCTCGCGATCGTCAACTCCACCATCGCCAACGCGAACGCCGGGGTGAACGTGTCCAGCAGGACCTCGTACGCGATGGGGCGGATCGGGGCGTTCCCGCAGTTCCTGGCGATCGTCAGCGCCAGGCACCGGTCTCCGGTCTACAGCGTCCTTGTGGCCTTCGTCATCACCGTCGCGGTGACGCTCGGGCTCGGCCTGGGCTACGGCCCGACGGTTGCATTCGCCATGGTGGGGACGGGCCTGGTCATCGTGCTCGTGGCCATCTACATCCTGATGTGCGCGTCCTGCATCGGCTTCTTCGGCCGCCGGGGCCGTGCTGACTTCAACTGGCTGTCGCACCTGGTCATCCCGGTGCTCGGCATCGCGGCGTTCGTCCCGGCCTGGCTGACGTCGGCGGGCATCAAGGTGTTCTCGTTCGTGACCCCGCTGGCCCCGCCGGATTCCTACATGGCCCCCGGGGTGGCCGGCTTCATGATCCTCGGCGTGATCTACATGATCTACCTCTTCATGACGAACCCCGGCAAGATAAAAGACGTGGGACTCGTGCACCTGATCGATGACGGAGACAGCTGATGAGCGATCTTGAGGTGATCACGTTCCGGCCGGAGCCTGACCAGTACGCGTGGACGTTCGGCGGTGCCGCGCCGGTGAAGCGGATACGACCTCCGGCGGTGCTCGACGTGTATACCGAGGACTGCTTCGCGGGACGGGTCCGGAGCGAGACCGACCTGGTCTCGCAGGTCTGCGAGTTCCCGTTCCTCAACCCGCAGACCGGGCCGTTCTACATCGAGGGCGCCGAGGCGGGGGACACGGTCGCGGTGCACTTCGTGTCGATCGAGCCGGCCCGGCCGGTGGCGGCCTCGACCACCGTGCCGCTGTTCGGCGCGCTCACCGGGACGCACCTGACCGCGCTGCTGCAGGACCCGCTGCCCGAGGTGGTCTGGCTGTGGCAGCTCGACAACGCCGCGCGGACCTGCCGGTTCAGCGCCCGGCGCGGCTCGTTCGAGGTGGACCTGCCGATGGATCCGATGCACGGCACGGTCGGGGTGGCACCCGCGAACCTTGAGGTGCGCAGCGCGCTGGTGCCGGACGCGTTCGGCGGCAACATGGACACGCCGGAGATGCGGGCCGGGGTGACCTGCTACCTCGGCGTCAACGTCCCCGGCGCGCTCATGTCCCTCGGCGACGGGCACGCCCGCCAGGGCGAGGGCGAAACATGCGGCGTCGCCGTCGAGTGCGCGATGAACACGGTTCTCGTGGTGGACCTGCTCAAGGGCGTTCCCTGCCCGTGGCCTCGGCTGGAATCGGACACGCACATCATGTCGGCCGGGTCCGCGCGGCCGCTCGAGGACGCGTTCCGCATCGCCCAGCACGACATGGTGACGTGGGTGGCCGCGCTGTGCGGCCTGGACCACCTGGACGCCTACCAGCTGGTCACCCAGGCGGTGGAGTCGCCGCTGGCGAACGTGTGCGACACCAACTACACCTCGATCGCCAAGGTGGCCAAGCGGTACCTGGCCTCAGGCGCGCCGATGGACGGCGCGCATGGCCGGCTACGGGACCTTGCTGCCGATTACCGCCGCTAGGCGATCAGCGCTCGCTGTCGAGGGCGGCTACCTGGGCGGCGTCGTAACGGTCGCCTGCCACGGCCTCGGCGGGGACGGCGGCCTCGATCGCGGCCAGGTCGTCGGCGCTCAGGGTCAGGTCCAGGGCCTGTAGGGCCTCGGAGAGGCGGTTGCGGCGCTTGGTGCCGATGAGCGGGATGATGTCGGTGCCGCGGGAGGCCACCCAGGCGATCGCGAGCTGGGCGGCGCTCACGGCGTGGGCATCGGCGATCGCCTCGAGGGCGGCGAGCAGTTCCAGGTTCGCCGCGTGGTTCTGGTCGCGGAACCTGGGGAAGCGGGCGCGCGGATCGCCCGGGGCGAGGCGGGCGGCGCCGCTGCTGAGCAGGCCGCGGGACAGGATGCCGTACGCGGTCACGGAGATGCCCAGTTCCCGCACGGTGGGCAGGATCTTGGCCTCGATACCCCGGCTCATCAGCGAGTACTCGATCTGCAGGGCGGCGATGGGGTGCACGGCGTGCGCCCGGCGGATGGTGTCCGCGCCCATCTCCGACAGGCCGATGTGCCTGACGTACCCGGCCGCGACCATCTCGGCGACCGCGCCGACCGTGTCCTCGATCGGGACGTGCGGGTCGAGCCTGGCGGGCTGGTAGAGGTCCACGTGGTCGGTGCCCAGGCGGGTCAGGGTGTAGGCAAGAGAGTTCTTGACCGCGTTCGGGCTGGCGTCGTGGCCGATGAACGCGCCGGAGGGGTCGCGCTGGCCGCCGAACTTGACCTGGATGAAGACGCTGTCTCTGGGCCGGCCGCGCAGCGCGTCGCGGAGCAGCAGTTCGTTGTGGCCCATGCCGTAGAAGTCGCCGGTATCGAGCAGGGTGATCCCGGCATCGATGGCGGCATGGATCGTGGCGATGCTCTCGTGGTCATCGGCCGGGCCGTAGATACCGGACATCCCCATCAGGCCGAGCCCGGCCCTGGACACCACCGGGCCGCCCCGGCCGAGCGTGGTCGTCTCCATGTCTGCCGATCCTAGGCTGCGTGGGGACGGTGAGCTTCACGAGGCTCGCGCCACAGCTCGTTCGAAAATACTGGATTTAAGAGGGGTGGGGTGGTGAGCTAGGGTCGGGTGGCGTGAGCTTGGTGGTGCTGGCCTCTACTTCGGTGACGCGGCTTGGGGTGCTGCGGGCGGCGGGGGTGGAGCCGGAGGTGGTGGCCAGCGGGGTGGACGAGAGCGCGTTCAGCGCGGAGACGCCGGCGGAGCTTGCGGGGGTGCTTGCCGAGGCAAAGGCCTCGGCGGTGGCGGCCGGGCTGACGGACGGGCTGGTGATCGGGTGCGACTCGCTGCTCGACCTGGACGGGCGGGCGCTTGGCAAGCCGGGCTCCGCGCTGGAGGCGGCCGAGCGCTGGCGGGAGATGTCGGGGCGGACAGGGACGCTGGTCACCGGGCACTGCGTGATCGACGCCGCCACCGGGCGGCAGGCCGCGGCGGTGGCGGGGACCCGGGTGCGGTTCGGGAGGCCTTCGGAGGAGGAGATCGCCGCCTACGTCGCCTCCGGTGAGCCGCTCACGGTGGCCGGGGCGTTCACGCTGGACGGGCGCGGCGGCTGGTTCGTTGACGGGATCGACGGGGATCACGGCACCGTGCTCGGGCTGTCGCTGCCGCTGCTTCGGCGGCTGCTTGCCGAGCTGGGGGTGAGCGTGACGGCTCTGTGGGCGCCGCTCGGCTGAGGCGACCCTCGCGGTTTCGCCGTACCCTGTAAGCAGCCGTAGCCGACACGAGCCCGGACGGATGGATGGAACCAGAACTCACCGTGCTGGACAGTCTCCGCAAGGCGGTCGAGGCGATGCCCGACGATGTGCCGCTTCGCATTCACCTGGCCACGCTGCTGCTGAGCGCCGGGCAACGGGACGAAGGGATCCGGCACCTTGGCGCCGTCCTGCAGCGCGATCCTGGCAACGCGCAGGCGCTAGGGCTGCTGCGGGAGCCCGAGCGGCCGGATGAGGGACGGCCGGGCGAGGCGGACCGGGCGGCCGGGCAGGGGCAGCCTGGTGGGCAGGGGCAGCCTGGTGGGCAGGGGCAGCCTGGTGGGCAGGGGCAGCCTGGTGGGCAGGGGCGGGCGGCGGGGCGAGAGGGGCAGTATGACTGGTCGCAGGCGGAGGATGAGCTGCGGGACGTGCTGCCCGCGATGTTCGTCGGCGACGACGACGCGTCAGACGCGGCCATCGAGGAGGCCGATGCGTTTGACGCCGAGCGTGCGGGGCTGACGCTCGCCGACGTCGCGGGGATGGCGGAGGTGAAGGAGCGGCTCGAGGCGGCGTTCCTGGCACCGATGCGCAACCCGGAGCTGCGCCGGCTGTACGGCAAGTCGCTGCGCGGGGGGCTCCTGCTGTACGGGCCGCCCGGCTGCGGCAAGACGTTCATCGCCCGGGCGGTGGCCGGCGAGCTCGGCGCGAAGTTCATCGCGGTGTCGTTCGCGGACATCATCGACATGTTCGTGGGGCAGAGCGAGCGGAACATCCACGAGCTGTTCGAGATCGCGCGGCGGAACGCGCCGTGCGTTCTGTTCCTTGACGAGGTGGACGCGATCGGGCAGAAGCGCTCGCAGCTGCGGCACACCCCGATGCGCAGCGCGGTGAACCAGCTGCTGCTCGAGCTGGACGACGTGGCCGGCAACAACGAGGGGATCTTCCTGCTCGCCGCGACCAACCACCCGTGGGACGTGGACAGCGCACTGCGCAGGCCGGGGCGTTTCGACCGGACGCTGCTCGTGCTGCCGCCGGACGCTGCGGCCCGCGAGGGGGTGTTCCGCTACCACCTCAGGGAGCGGCCTGTCGCCGGCATCGACCTTGCCAAGCTGGCCGGGCTGACCGACGGGTACTCCGGTGCCGACATCGCGTACATCTGCGAGACGGCCGCGGAGCGTGCGCTGATGGACTCGGTCCGCCGCGGGGAGCCTCGGATGATCGGCAACCGCGACCTGGAGTCGGCCATCGCGGAGGTGAAGCCGTCGCTTGGCGCCTGGTTCGACACCGCGCGCAACGTTGCGCTGTTCGCCAACGAGGGCGGCAGCTACGACGACCTGGCCGCCTACCTCCGCAAGCGCCGTCTGATGTGAGGCCGCATTCGTGATCGAGCTGCGGCATGAGCTAGCGCGCGCTTCGGCGATGCTGGACGTGCGGCGCTACGCCGAGGCTTCGGCGCTGCTGGCCCGGATCGTCGCAGCGGAACCCGACAACGCCCGGGCCTGGTGCCTGATGGCCCGCGGGCACCTGGGCGCGGACCGCTACGGCGACGCGATCGACGCGGCCGACCGGGCGGTGGCCCTCTCCCCCTCCGACGAGTGGCCGCACCGGCTGGCCAGCAACGCGCTCGGGCACCTCGGCCACCAGGCGGACGCGCTGCGGGCGGCCTACGAGGCGCGCAGGCTCGCGCCCGGCTACTGGCAGACGCACGTCTGCGTGGCGCAGGCCGCGCTGGCGGCACGCCGGCTCGACGTCGCGGCCGAGGCGGCCGACCGGGCCCGCGCGCTCGCGCCGAACGAGGCCGACGTCCACTTCCTGGCCGGCAAAGTGAGCCTCGCCCGCGGCCGGCTGACCGAGGCGCGGGCGCACCAGGAGCGCGCGCTCGCCCTCGATCCCGCGCACAGCGGGGCGATGAACGAGCTCGGCAGGATCAGGCTCAGGCGGCACGACACGGCTGGCGCGATCAGGCACTTCATCAGCGCGGCGCGGGCCACCCCTGACGAGCGCATCTACAGCAGGAACATCGACGTGGTGATGCTGCGCGCGGTATCGCGGACGATCTACGTGTTCACGCTGATCGCGCTGGTGCTGATCTGGATCCCCGCGGTCAGCCACGTGAGCCGGGTGCCGTTCGTGGTCGGCCTCGGGGCGCTCGGCGTCATCGCGGCCGGCTGCTTCGGCTGGATGGTGCTGCGGCTGCCGCGGGAGGCGCGGCTGATGCTGCGCAGGACCCTGCGCATTCCGCGGGTCGGGGCGGCGGTCGCACTTGCCGTGGGGGGAGTCGCGGTGGCGTTCGGCATCGTTGCGTTCACGCCCACGGCGGGGTTGCCGCAGGTACTGCCGGTCGCCTTTGTCATCACGGTCGCCGCCCGGCTCGCCGCGTTCGCCGCTCTGCGCTCGGTGGAGAAGCCCTGAGTTCCGCCTGGTCATCGGCGGTCGGGGCGTCGTCGGCTTGGCCGGGGTCGCTGGTACGCCAGCGGACGGCGCGGATGGCGGGCAGGGTGAGCACTGCGGCGCTGCTCAGCAGGCCGTAGGCGGCGCCGACCCCGAAGACCAGCTGGGTGCCGATCGCCCCGGCTAGCGGGCCGTCGATCATGTAGCCGATCACGCCGATGCCGTAGCTCGGGAACATCATGAGCGAGCTGACCCGGGCCAGCATCTGCGGCGGCACCTGCTGCTGCATGGCCGTACCGGAGAACGTGCTTGAGACCGCCGCGCCCGCGCCGCAGGCGAACGCCGCGGCGGCCACCCAGGGCGCGGCCGCGTGCAGGGCCATCGGGATGTCGGGCAGCGCGTAACAGAACGTGCCGACGGTGGCCACGACCACGGGGCGCCGCGGGTGACGGCCGAGGGACAGCAGGCCGGCCAGGATCGCGCCCGCGCCCTGCACCGCCATGATCGCGCCCCAGACCGCGGCGCCGCCCAGGTACTCCTTGCCGAGGACGGGGCCGAGCAGCATCCACGGCGCCCAGGTGATCAGGTTGAAGAACGCCAACTGCACGGTGGTGACCCACAGCCAGGTCCTGGACCGGAAGTCGGCCCAGCCGTCGGCCATGTCGCCAAGAAGGGAACGGCGCTTGGCCGCGGGCGCGGCGGGCGTCGGCGCGGCGGGCGTCGGCGCGGCGGGCAGGCGGAGCAGGCTCAGGGCGAGGACGCTCGCCAGGTAGGACGCCGCGTCTACGGCTACCACCGTGGCCGGGCCTGCGATGGCGACAAGCGCCCCGCCTAGCGCGGGCCCGACGATCCGGGTCGCCGAGCCGGCCAGGCTGTACAGCGCGTTCGCGTTGCCGAGCTGGCCGGCCGGGGCCATCTCGACCGTGAGCGCGGTGAGCGATGGGGTGAAGAACGCGGTGCCCGTTCCGCCCAGCCAGGCGAGCAGGATGAACAGCCACAGGGGCGGCCGGCCGGCGAATAGCACGGCCGCGAACGACGCTTGCGCGGCGCAGCGGAGCACGTCAGCGCCGAGCATCGCCCGGCGCCTTCCGAGCCGGTCGGCGACCGCTCCGGCGACCGGCATGAACAGCACCTGGGGAACGACGCTCGCGGCGAACACCCACCCCAGGCCGGTCGCGCGCGCGCCGCTATCCAGCACCGCGAAGGCGATGGCCACCGTGGACATCGCCGAGCCGAGCAGGGAGGTCGAGTACCCGGTGTAGAAGCGGCGGAAGTTCGGTTCGCGCAGGACGCCGACCCGGCGGCGCAGCCATTCCTGCCTCGCATACCCCTCGTGGCTCACGGCACGGATCCTGACATGCCGTGCTGACCTGCGACAATACGTGAAACTAAAGAAAGTTTAGCCCATTAGACTCAATCTTGAGTCCTTGATCGACCGGAAAAGGCAGCCGACGATGGCTAGTGCGGGCCGCCAGAATATTTTCCTTTGTGACTCACTATTATTGAGTCAACCTGACTCAACTAGTTTACCGCTGCGGCGTACGGCGAGGATAGCCAGCGCCAGGGCGAGTCGCAGGGTGGCCGCGGGTGGTTGGCTCGGGGAGTGCGGAGCGGGCCTGGGATCTGGCGGCGGAGGGATGGGCAGTGATCGCGGAACTGGAACGGTGGGTCACGGCGCACCGTGACGAGGCGGTGCGGGAGTGGGCGGAGTGGATCCGGCGGCCGAGCGTCAGCAGCGACGGGACCGGCTTCCCCGCCGCCACTGACCACGGCGCGGACCTGGTGCGGCGTTGCGGGCTGCTGGCTGAGGTGGTGGAGACGGGCGGCTGGCCGCTGATCGTCGGCAGCTCGGACAGCCACCCGGCCGACGCCCCGCATGTCCTGGTCTACGGACACTACGACGTGCAGCCGCCGGGGCCGCTGGCGGAATGGGAGACGCCGCCGTTCGAGCCGGACATCAGGGACGGCCGCATGTACGGGCGCGGTACGGGCGACAACAAGGGCCAGCACCTCGCACAACTGCTGGCCCTGCGGGCGCTGCTCGAGATAGCCGGCTCGCTGCCGTGCCGGGTGAGCGTCGTGCTGGACGGCGAGGAGGAGATCGGCAGCCCGAACCTCGCCGCCGCCATCCGGCGCCAGTTCGCCGGCGACCGGCCTGACCTCGCGGTGTGGAGTGACGGGCCGGTGCATGAGTCGGGCCGAGCGACCGTGGTGCTCGGGGTGCGCGGAGTGGTCGCGTTCCAGTTGCGGGCCACCGGCGCGGTCAGCCCGCTGCACTCTGGCAACTGGGGCGGCGTCGCGCCGAATCCCGCCTGGCGGCTTGTGCACCTGCTGGCCTCGATGCGTTCGGCCGACGGCCGGGTGCTGATCGACGGCGCGCACGCGGGGGTGGAGCCGCTCTCGCCTGGCGAGCAGGCCGCGCTGGATGCCCTGCCCGCGGATGTCGGCCAGGTTCTCGGCAAGATCGGCGTGGACGCCATGGAACCGCCCGCCGACCGGGGCTTTTACCAGCGGCTGAGCCAGCCGACCTTTACCATCAACTCGCTTACCTGCGAGGACGGCGGCGAGCACAGAACGATCATCCCGAACGTGGCGGTCGCGAAATGCGACATGCGCCTCGTCGGCGGGCAGCGGACGCAGGACGTCATCGCGGCGATCCGCAGCCACGTCTCGCGGCACGACCCCGGCGTGGTGGTCACCGTCGGCGCGACGATGGAGCCGTCGCGGACGATGCCGGAGAGCCCCTATACGGAGGCCGTCGTCCGCGGCGCGCGGGCGGGGCTGGGCGAGGATCCGCTGCTGATGCCCAGTCTGGGAGGCAGCCTGCCGATCGCGGAGTTCAGCCGGGAGCTGGACATCCCGTGTTACGGCGTGCCGCTGGCCAACGCGGACGAACGCAACCACGCCCCGAACGAGAACATGGAGGTCGGCAGATTCCTGCGCGGCATCACCGGGGCTGCCGGCGTGCTGCTGGCGCTTGGCGGTGTGCTGTGAGCCTTCCGGTTGGCCCGATGGGCCGGCTCAGGTCCTTCGACCTGAACCCGTCGATGTTGACCGCCCACGCCAGCCTGCTGCCATCTGCCGACACCGCCGCGCAGTCGATGTCGTACTCGGGCGCGTCGATCCACCGCACCTGCCCCGACCCGGCCGGATCGAGCAGCGCCAGCCCGGTGAAGTCACGATCGTGAGCTGGACGGCGCGGACGCGCTGTGGGCTGTCTCGCTGGCCGACGGCCGGACCGCGCGGATAGCTCCCGCGGGCCCGGCGCCTTCCTTGCTTGAGCCCGCCGTCGTCGGTTTCACCGGCGGCGGCGGGGTCCGGGTGTCGGGCCTGCTGTACCGCCCTTCCGGCCCGGGGCCGTTCCCGGCCGTGCTGCACATCCACGGCGGCCCGGAGAGCCAGGCCAGGCCGGTGTCCGATCCGCTGATCGACGGGCTGGTGGCCCGCGGCATCGGCGTGCTGGCCCCGAATATCCGCGGCTCGACCGGGTTCGGCCTGCGCTACCAGCGGCTGATCTACCGTGACTGGGGTGGCGGCGACGTCGAGGACTTGCGTGCGGCGGCCGAGTTCCTGCGCTCCCAGCCATGGGTGGATCCCGGTCGGCTCGGCGTCTACGGGGCCTCGTACGGGGGCTTCGCGGCGCTGAGCTGCCTGACCAGGCTGCCGGAGTATTGGCGCGCCGGAGTGTCCGAATGCGGCGTGTCCGATCTGGTGCAGGACGCGCGTAACCTGCCGCCGACTTGGCGCAGGCGAGTCAGGGACTGGATCGGCGATATCGATGACCCGGCGGACCTCCGCCGCCTGACGCAGGCCAGCCCGCTGTCCCACGCCGACCAGGTCCGCGCCAGCGTGCTGCTCACCCACGGCACCAACGACACCAGGGTGGGCGTGGAGTCGAGCGACAGGTTCTACGCGCGGCTGGTCGAACTCGGCCGGTCCGTCAGGTACGAGCGGATCGAGGGTACGGGGCACGACATCGGCCTGGTGTGGGACGAGACGGAATCCATCGTCTGCGACTGGCTGGCGGAGAATCTGCTTCACTAGGGGGATGCATTCCAAAGACCGGTCTCGGCTGACGTTCAAGGTGCGTTACGCCGCCCGCCATCCGGGCCGCGTCGTGCCGCACGCCCGCCGGCTGGCACGCGACGCGGTGCTGCGGTTCAAGACCCGCGACCACGTGAGCTACTACCGCGCGGTGATGAAGTCGGACGCGGCGCGTAGCGACGAGGGCGCGGTCGGCAGCCACACGCACGAGTCCTGGCTCAAGATCGGCCAGATGCAGTTCGACTACCTGGTCTCGCATGGCCTCAAGCCAGGCATGCGGATGCTCGAGATCGGCTGCGGCAACCTGCGGGCGGGCCGGCTCTTCATCGACCACCTGAACGCGGGCGACTACTACGGCATCGACATCTCCCCCGACATCCTGCTGGCGGCCCAGCGGACGGTGGCCGAGGCCGACCTGCAGGGCAAGCTGCCGCATCTGGCCCTGGTCCAGGATCTCAAGCTGGCCTTCCTCCCGGCGGATTACTTCGACGTAGTGCACGCGCACAGCGTGTTCTCGCACTCCCCGATCGACGTCATCGAGGAATGCCTGGCGCATGTCGGGCGGGTGATGAAGCCGGACGGCTTCTTCGACTTCACCTTCGACCGCACCGAGGGCGCCGAGCATCAGGTGCTGCGCGAGGACTTCTACTACCGGACCGAGACCCTGGTGGCGCTGGCCGACCGGCACGGCCTGACCGGGCAGTTCATGGCCGATTGGGAAGAGCTCCCGCACCAGCAGTCCAAGCTGCGCGTCACCCGCCGATCCGAGTTACCGGGACGCGGGGCCGGGCGTGGGAGGATGGTGGCCGTGACGTGGAGAGCACCAGACGTGGAGCGCCTTGAGGGGCCGCTGACCGGGGCGGAACGGCTCATGCTGCAGGCGTTCCTTGACTGGTACCGGGCGACGCTGCTGCACAAGTGCGCCGGGCTGACCGGAGAGCAGCTCGCCGAGCACACCGTGCCTCCGTCGGGACTGTCCCTGCTCGGGCTGGTGCGACACATGACCAAGGTCGAGCGCGCCTGGTTCCGGCAGCGGTTCGCGGGCGAGCCGGTGGACAACCCGTTCGGGCAGGACACGGACGCCGATTTCGAGCGGCTGGATCCGGCGCGCGCCGCGGCCGACTACGCCCGGCTGACCGAGGAGTTCAAACTCGCCGACGCCGCCGTGGCCCACGCGTCCCTTGACGACACCTTCGTCCATAAGGGCGAGACGATGTCGCTGCGGCTGATCTACCTGCACATGATCGAGGAGTATGCCCGGCACGTCGGCCATGCCGACCTGCTGCGCGAGCAGATAGACGGCGCTACGGGCGCGTGATGTCCGCCGTCACCAGGCGGCGGGTTTATCGCGTTGCCGCCGGGGCGCGCGGGTGATTCGCTGGTTCCATGGCGACGGCGAGCGTGGCAGGGGTTCCGGCATTGCTGCGGTACAGCGGCTCGCCCGAGGTGGCTGCCGAACGCGGCACCGTGCTCTTCTACCACGGCTTCGGCGGGACCAAGGAACGGCCCGACGCCTACCTCACCGCCATCGCCGAGGCCGGTTTCCTTGCGGTGAGCCTGGACGCGGTGGGCCATGGCGAGCGCCGGATGTCCGACTTCGACGTGATCTTCAATGAAGACCGCTGGGACGCGGACTTCGAGGCGACCGAGACCGACTTCCTCAAGCTCATCGACGACACCACCGCCGAGGTCCCGTCGATCGTCGATGACCTGCTAGCCCGCGGCTGGGCGCGGGAAAAAGGGGTTGGCGTCAGCGGGCGGTCGCTTGGCGGCAACGTCTGCTATGCCGCCGTGCTCGCCGATACCCGGGTACGCGCGATCGCACCGATAGTGGGCTCACCGGAATGGACGCTGCCGCGGGCGCACAGCCCGCATCACCACCCGGAGCGCTTTTTCCCTGCCGCGGTGCTGTCCCAGGCGGCGGAGTTCGACGAGCACTGCCCGCCGGGGCCGATCCGGGAATTCCACGCCGCGCTCGAGCCGTGGTATGCGGCGGAGCCGGGCAGAGTTCAGTGCGTCGTATATCCAGGGACGGGTCACTTTCTGACGCCGGAACTCGATGCGGAGAGCTGCCGGAGGATGGTGACCTGGTTCGAGCGGTGGCTGTAGGCGTCGCTGCGGGCGTCTCCGGCCAGGTTCCCGTGGACCCGGCCGGAGACGCCGTTTACCTCATCTGATGATCAGCGGTGGGCTTACAGTCCCAGGCTGCTCGTGACCCCCAGGACCAAGCCGCTGGTTGCGCCGCCCGCGGTGTTCCCCGTAGTGCTGGTGCCGGTGCTGACGGGCACGGTAGTTGCGGAGGACGCGGCCGGGCTAGGGCTGGAGTTACCGGTCTGCACAGACACCGATGCGCCGACCGCGCCGGGCAGGCTGACCGAGAGCAGCGAGCCGCGACCGGACGAGGCGGAGCCGGACTGAGCGGAGCCGCCGGACTGAGCGGAGCCGCCGGACTGAGCGGAGCCGCCGGACTGAGCGGAGCCGCCGGACTGAGCGGAGCCGCCGGACTGAGTCGCGCCGCCGGTTAGGGCAGTGCGGGCCGAGACGGTGACCGCAATTCCGGTGCCGGAGTTGCCGCCGCCCGCTGAGGACAGCGCGCTCAGCCCGCTGGGCAGTGTCACCGAGATCAGTGAGCCAGTGGACCGGGCGGATCCGCTTGCTGACGTGGAGCCGCCGACCGATGCGGAGCCGCCGGTTGCGCTGCCGGTGCCAGCGCTGCCGCCGGTCGCCGGGACGGACAGGCTCACCGAACCGGGCAGACTGACGGAGAGCAGCGATCCGCCGCTGCTCTGAGTACCGGAGCCGCCCTGGCTACCGGAACCACCCTGGCTACCGGAACCGCTTTGGCCGCCCGAACCGCCCTGGCTACCCGAACCGCCCTGGCCGCCCGAACCGCCCTGGCCGCCCGAACCGCCCTGGCCGCCCGAGCCGCCCTGGCTACCGGAACCGCCCTGGCCGCCCTGGCTACCGGAACCGCCCTGGCCGCCCTGGCTACCGGAACCGCCCTGGCTACCCGAGCCGCCCTGGCCGGTGCATGGCGTGGTCGGGTGGGCACGGTAGCACCAGGTGGGGCCGTACGGACCGGAGTAGATGTCGTGGTCGTGGCAGTAGGCCGACTGCGTCGGGCCGGGAGCCGGATTGTCGGGGCCGGGCTGGACGGTGCAGGCCATCGCGGTGGCCGCGAACGCGGCCGGGAGGATGACGCCTGCGGCAATAGCCGTGAGGCGCGCGGGGATTCTATTCATGATTGGAAGCACTCTCCTTGATGAGATCGAAGGACTGGCATCCCCGGGCCGTGTGGCAAATCCGGGGGCATTAGCTGAGGGACACCACTCAGCTGCTAGCCAGGGACCTCATCAGGACAGAGAATGGCGGACGTTGACGGGGCGTCCGCCTTGTTGCCGCGACGTGCGCTGCCCAGCACGAGCAGGCACGCACAAATCAGAATGGCTGCTCCAGCAGCGCCTGAGCCGCTTCCAGAACCGCTGCCCGACGCGACAACCGGGCCGTCAGGCGTTCCCGCGGGGGGCGGCGGACCGGCCGGAAGGGTAGGCAGGCCCCCGGTGCGCTGGCTGGACGCAGCGCCGATGGCCGGCAGCACATCACGGCCTGCGGCGGCCTGGGTCGTGACACCTGGACGCGCGGCCGCCGGTGATCCGGAACCCAGGTGCCCGCTACCGGGAATCTGGGTACCGGTGCCATGCGGCGTCCGGGGCGGTATGACCACCCAGGGGGTCCGAGGCTGCACGGCGCCGATGCCGCCAGTGCCCCCGGTGCCGCTGGTCGTACCGGAACCGCCGGTGCTGCCGGTGCTGCCGGTGCCGGAGGGGGGCGCCGGGGCGGGCCCGCCCGAGCCCGGGCGAGGGGCCGAGGTAAGGGTGGTGACCGTGGACACCAGTTGGTTGGCGGTCGACCCGGCGGTGTCGGTCGCGGTGGACACGAGTTGGCCGGCAGCCGAGCCGACGGCGCCGGTGACTGTGGACACTAGCTGGCCGGCGGGCGAGCCGGAGGCGCCGGTCACCGAGGTGACTGCCGTTCCGGCGGCGGTTACGACGCCGGTGGCGGTGCTGGTCAGCGTGTTGGTGATACCACCGGCCGCGGTCTGGGCGGTGGTCACGACGCCGGTCACGGTGACCGTGGATGCCGGGAGAGTTGAGGTCGCAGTCTGGGTGGTTGTGGTCACCGTGGCCTGCACGGTCTGGACCGCGGAGCCTAGCAGGCCGCCGGGAGAAGGCTGGGTGGCCGCGCTCGCTGGGCCCGCGAGCAGCAGGCCTATGCCGAATGCCGCGCATAGGCCGCCAATCGCTGCCCCGCAGGTGTACAAGAACACCTTAAGGGTCAGCAGGCACCAACCCTTCACATCGGCCACATTAATTTATCTATAACGAGTATGTCCAGGGCCAGAGCGCAATTAAGGCCGACGATGATTACCAAGTCGACATATTCACGCCCATTTAGTGGAATCACCCGATTTTTTTAGTTTGTGGCGTTCTGGAGGTAATGGGAATCCTGCCATCTGGCTCGGTCGCCACGCGAACGTGGCCCGCCTCGGCAGGCACAAAGGACCATCGAGCGTGTCCATTCAGGGGTGGGGTATGGGCTGTGGTTTCAGGCCGCTTGAGCCGGAAGCCAGGGATCTCCGGCGAGGGCGGGGGTGATGGCGTCGAGCGCGGTGAGTCCGTGGTTCGCGG
The DNA here is from genome assembly GCA_050698735.1 of Streptosporangiaceae bacterium. Classification (GTDB taxonomy): domain Bacteria; phylum Actinomycetota; class Actinomycetes; order Streptosporangiales; family Streptosporangiaceae; genus Palsa-504. Next base: position 32,020 of record JBOHCG010000008.1, read on the forward strand.
TGGAGTCGAGGTAGCTGCGGATGCGGACCGTCAGCTCCAGCCGCCGGAACTGCTCCCGGGCGGCCTCCAGCTCGCCACGCAGCACGCCGATCTCGGTGTCCTTGGCCTCGATGACAGCCCGCAGCCGGGCAACCAGCGCACGGCGGTCAGCGCCCGCCACTGTGTTCGTGCGCTGGACGACTACTCCTTGGCGGCGGTCAGGTAGGCGAATGCCCGGCGTTCTACGCCGGTCCCCGATTCCACCAGCGGCTTGAGATAGCCGGCGAACTCAGTGACCTCAGCCGGGCTGAGAGTCCGGTTAAGGGCCTCGCCCACGGGCGGGATCAGCGGGTTCCCTGACATGCGCAAGAACCGTTCCCACGGGAGCGGCCGCCGGGCCTTCTTCACGGTCAGCCGCAATTCAAGATCGATCACGGGGAACCCGGCGTGCTCGGCATGCCGCAGCAGGTCACGATCGTCGAAGTCAACCATCGGATCGGTGCCTGGCGGCTGGAGGGACTCATACAGCGCCTGGACCTTGGCGGCCAGTGTCTTGACCGGGGTGATGTCGTAGCCGATGAACCGGTCCGGATTATAGACGTCCATGAGCGCATTGACCGGCTCGAACAAGCTGACCCGCCCGCCCGGTCTCAGCACGCGGTAGAACTCCCGCAGCGCTGCCGCCTTGTCCTGCACGTAAATAAGCACCGACCTGGTGGTGACAACATCCGCCGACGTATCCGCGATGCCATCCAGCGCATCGGCCGAGGCCCGGACGAAAGCGCACCTTTCCAGCACCCCCTCGGCGCGGGCCGCCTCCTGGCAGTGGTCAAGCAGGTCCTGGGAGATGTCGCAGAAGATCACCCGGCCCGCCGGACCGAGCCGGTCCAGCGCGCCGAAGGCAATCAGGCCGTCACCGGCACCCACGTCCAGCACGGTGTCACCTGGCCGCAGCCGGGCCTTGTCCAGCACCTTGTCGCGAACCGGGTACAACCGCTCGCTCAGGGCCTGCTCACGCGCTTCAGGATCGCCGCCAAACCGCACATCAAGCAGCCACCGGTGCCAGCGATCAGGAGCCTTGGCCATGAACACTCATTATGCCCACGGCGCCCGAGCCAGCTGCCGCCCCGCACCTCCCGTCTCACATCGCCATGGACCGAGAACCCCTGAATGGACACCATCGAGCCAGCACGGCGCGCGGCGAGAGGGCTCAATCTGCTTTCGGTCACGCCAGGGCACGGTGCTTCTCGACGGATCGCGGGGGGCGGACGGGAGGGGCCGCTGGCTGACGAGGCCGGGTGGCGGAGGCCGGGTGGCGGAGGCCGGGTGGCGGGGTGAGGTAGGAGCGCGGGGATGGGAAGGGGGTAAGGGAAGGGCGTGAACCGCGACGCACCCGGGACCGTGAGGGTTGCCTGGGGCGCGCACCACTGCCCGTTCGGCTAAATTCTGGGTTTTATGAAGGTTTTTATTTCTTTTGACATGGAGGGCGTGGCCGGGATCGTCGACTGGTCACAGTGCCGGGCGCCCGGGGTGCCGTACGAGGAGGGGCGGCGGTTGCTGCTCGGCGAGGTCAACGCGGCGATTGACGGGGCGCTTGAGGCGGGGGCGACCGAGGTTGTCTGCAACGACTCTCACGGGACGATGAACAACCTGGACCCGGCGGCGCTGCACGGGCGGGCGAGATACGTGTCCGGGCGGCACAAGCCGCTGTACATGATGCAGGGCCTGGACACCGGGGCCAGCGTCGTATTCATGGTCGGCTACCACGGGTCGATCTCCGGGGAGAGCTCGGTGCTCTCGCACACGTACAACCCCTCGGTGGTGTCGCACGCCGAGCTGAACGGGGTCCGGGTCGGGGAGAGCGGCATCAACGCCCTCGTCGCGCTGGCCTTCGGGGTGCCGGTGGGGCTGATCACCGGGGACAGGCAGACGGCCGGGGAGGCCGATCCGTTCCTGGCCGGCGCGGAGCGGGTGGTGGTCAAGGAGTCGTTTACCCGGTTCGGCGCGGACAACCTGCACCCGGAGGTCGCCTGCGCGATGATCGCCGACGGGGCACGCAGAGCGGTGGAACGGGCGGTGCAGCGGGCTGGCGGGCTCAAGGCGCCGGACATCTCGCTGCCGGCGACGCTCGACGTGCATGTGCAGACGGCGGACATGGCCGAGGTCGCCTCGTGGGTGCGCGGGGTGGAGCGGACCGGGGTGCGCACGGTGCGCATCAGCGGGTCCGATCCGCTGGCGATGTTCGGGTCGTTCGTGGCGGTGACCTACATCACCAGGGTGTCCGAGGGGCGGTTAGGTCGGCGAACCCGCGGCGGCGCCGGTCACCTGGTCGCGGCCCCAGCGGGCGATGGCCGCGTCCCAGTCGAGCGGGACCGTCATGTCGCCGCCGGCCAGTTCGGCGGCCCAGTCCTCAGCCGGGACCCGCCACAGCACCTCGAACTCGACGCCACTCGGGTCCTTGGCGTACAGCGACTTGGACACCCGGTGGTCGCTCTCCCCCACCAGCGCGCCTGCCGCGAGCAGCCTGGCCCTGGTCTCTACCAGGTCCGCGAGCGTGCCGACCTCCCAGGCCAGGTGGTACAGGCCGGGGTAGTCCGGGCGATCGGGGGCCTGCCCGGTGCCGATCTCGAACAGGCCCAGGTCGTGGTCGTTGGCCGAGTCGGGCGCGCGCAGGAACGCGGCCCGGCCGGGGATCAGGGTGCGGACCTCGAATCCGAGGGTCTCTCGGTAGAACTCGACGGTGCGCTCGAGGCCGTTCACGTAGAGGACGGCGTGGTTGAGGCGGCGGACGGCCATCTGAGCTTCCTTCCCTCAGCGGACTGCTAGCTGTTGCAATCCCCGGCGGGCGGCCGTCATTCCCGCGACGTGCTGGCCGGGCGCTAGCGGATCTGGCGGCGGCGGATCTCGCGCAGCCTGCGGCGCTGCGACGGGTCGAGCATCAGGTAGGCGCCGGCCGGGATCGCGATGGCGAGCACGATGAGGGCGAGGCAGATCTCCCACGGGAGCCAGAACAGGAGAATAAAGCCGATGATGATCCCTGCGATGCCCCACTTCATGTGCGGTGTCATGCTGACTCCATTCGTCCATCGCTCGGACCGGGAACCCCCAGACCAGCCCGCTCGCTCTAGCTTATAGCGCAGCACAGACTGGGATGATCTCGCCAGCTCCAGTACGCTGCGGGCAGATGTGATCTTGAACCGCCGGTCGCTGGCCGTCGGTCGTCGGCTGGGCTCGGGGAGGGCGCCGTGACGATATGGATGCCGGTTGATCCGGAGGCTAACGAGCTGCTGACGCGCAGCCCGCTCGCGCTGCTGGTCGGTATGACGCTTGACCAGCAAGTCCCTCTGGAACGCGCGTTCAGTTCCCCGCTCGATCTGGTGCGGCGGCTCGGTCACGAGCCCACCGCGGCTGAACTTGCCGAGTTTGATCCAGGGGCGCTGGCGGCCATCTTCTCGCAGCGCCCGGCGCTGCACCGCTACCCAAGGGCCATGGCGGCTCGCGTGCAAGAACTTGCGCGGCTGATCATTACTGACTACGACGGTGACCCAGCCGCGCTGTGGTCCACGGCGCCGACAGGTGCCGAGCTGTACAAGCAGATAGCGGCGTTGCCTGGCTTCGGCCCGCAGAAGGCTAAGATCTTCGTGGCCCTGCTCGGCAAGCAACTGGGCGTACAGCCCACTGGCTGGCGCGAGGCGGCTGGGCAGTTCGGCGAGGTGGACTCCTACCTATCGGTCGCGGACATCGTCGATGAGGACTCGCTCGGGCGGGTACGCGCCTATAAGCAATCGCTCAAAGCCGCCGTCAAGGCTCAAGCCTCCAGCAAGGCTCAAGCCTCCAGCAAGTAGGCATCTCCGCCGCGCAGCCGCAGCAGGTTTCAGGCTCTGCCCGAGGGGCAGGCGGAGATGGCGGCCGGAAGGTGGTGATCAGCATGTGGTGGGTGGACATCGTCGTAGGGCTCTTGTTTCTCCTCGGGATCTACGGCTTCGTTACCCTGGCCGGCTTCAACACACATCGGCTTACCAGCAAGACGGACCGTAGAGCCGAGGACCTGTACGACCAGTACGGTTATCACCAGCGACATCGGCATCGACGGTCTTAGCCTGGCGCCGTTTTCCTTGATTCAGTGCCTGGGCGCGCGCTTGCTTTCAGCTATCCCCGAGCCGACACTGGACAGGTGAGCATGGTTGCCGAGTTCCTCTTCGCCATTATGCTGCCCACGGCCGCGGTATTCGCGCTGATCGGCGCGTGGCGGGCGGCCGGGTGGCTCGGCTAGGCCCGTAGCAGGGCCCGTTTCAAGGCCCTGCCTCCCGAGCCGATCGAACGTCTGGAGGCCGACCTGCGCCGGCTGCGCGCGGAGCTTGAGGACACGGAGACCCGGACCGGCCTGACCGCTAAGCACCATCGGGTGCAGGCGCTGCGCCTCGCCTACACGGATGCATTGTCGTCGGCCTGCGGTCGGCTGGATATCAGCCCGCCGCAGGGTGGCGACCACGCTGCGCAGGCCGAGATCTACCGGGTGGAAGCGGCGCTGCGGGAGCGCGGCCTCGACGTACGCCGGGAGGCGCCGGAAACGGCCGCGCACTGAGGGGAGCACTGAGAGAAGCACTGAGGGAACTCGCCAGGAAGACCGGCGTCGGTCACGTACATGATCGGTTCCCGCACCGAGGCCGAGGCCTACATGCGGGTCGCCGCCGAGCGGTACCGGCTCATCCGGACGCACGAATGGAAACGACGAGATCATCGAGCGCCTGCGGCGAAGGGTCAGGTAGCCGCCGGGGGCGAGTCGGCCTGACCGGGAGCCGATTGGACGCCGCCTGACTCGGCGGCGTCCGGGGCAGCAGCCTGCGGCTGACCGGCGTCGGCCCGGCCCGGCGCCGCCTATATCGCGGGGGCCCCGCCGTCGCCACCGGCCAGCGACAGGTTACGGCCGGTGGCCGGGTCGAAGATGTGCATCGGCCGGGCGTCCACCCACAGCTCGGCGTCCTGGCCCTCGGCGATGCGGGTGGCGGCGTCGAGCCGGGCGGCGATGGTCTCGCCGGTGCCGGCGGCGTCCGCGCGTCCCGCATCCTGCGCCAGCTCCTCGAACAGGAAGTCGTTCCAGCAGGCCAGGAAGACCAGGATCGCCGTGGTGACCATGCCAGGCGCCGCCAGCGGCGCGATCACCATGATGAACGCCTGGAATGGCGTGGCGCCGTCGACCTTGGCCGCCTTCTCTAGTTCCCACGGAATCTCGCGGAAGAACGCCGACAGGATGTAGATGGCGAGCGGCAGGCCGAACGCCACGTAGGGGATGATCAGGCCGAGCCAGGTGTTGAACAGGCCGATCGAGCGCTCGATGTTGAACAGCGGGGTCACCAGCGCGATCTGCGGGAATATCGCGATCAGCAGCGCCATTCCGATGAGCACGCCCTTGCCGGGGAACCGCAGCCGCGAGCGCCGCACGACCTCCAGCGCGAGTTGCTGCCGCAGCGGCCTGACCCGCTCCCCGCGCAGCAGCGCGCAGAGCCGGCTGGCTCCATCGGCGCCGCTTCGCTCCAGCGGCTGGCGGACCGTGCTCAGGCCGAGCAGACCCGCCGACTCGATGTCATCGAAGCCGATCACCGACAACTGGCCGGGCACCGCAAGGCCGCACCGGTCCGCCGCGGTGAGCACACCCATCGCCTGGGTGTCCGACGTCGCGAAGATGGCCGACGGCCGTTCGCAGCGAGCCAGCAACTCGGCGGCCAGCGCCTCGGAATTCACGGCCCCGTACGGGCCGCGCCGCACCAGCGCGGGGTCGTAGTCGACGCCGGCCGCCGCCAGCGCCTGGCGGTATCCGCTCAGCCGGTACTGCGACGCGTTGACGCCCAGGTTGGCGGCCGACCTCCGGCGCGCCGTGTCGCCGACGAAGCCGATCCGCCGGTGGCCAAGCGACAGCAGGTGCTCGGTGGCGAGCCGGCCGCCCGTCACGTCGTCAGTGACCGTCTGCGGAACGCCGGGAGCCAGCACGCCGATCGTCACCAGTGGTACCCCGCTGCGCTGGAAGGACGCCAGTTGCTGCCGGGACAGCCGCAGCGACACCACGATCACGCCGTCGGCGCGGTGCCTTTTGGTCAGCGCGGCCAGGTGGTGATCCCGCTGCTGGGGGGTGTCTACGTTGCACACCACGGTGTCGTAGCCCTGCTCCTCCAGCACCGCCAGCGCACCCGCGAGTCGCATCACCACCGACGGCCTGGTCAGGTGCGGCACCACGATCGCCATCGTGCGCGCCGTGCCGCGCGACAGCGAAGCGGCCAGGTGGCTGGGGCCGGTACCCCAGCTGATCGATGACCTTCTGGACCGAGACGCGGGTTGTCTCCCGCACATTCGCTGCGCCGTTGATGACCCGGGAGACCGTGCCCACGCCGACGCCCGAGGCGGCAGCCACATCCGCGATGGTCGCGCGACGCTGTGTCAGCATCGTCACACTCCAGAAACGGACGGTTGGAACCGGTTCCAGCAAGTCAGATCGCCGCGCCGCCGCGCCGCCGCGCCGTCAAGAGCCGATCTTGCCAGGACGGCGGCCTGACGGCGACCTGACGGCGGCGGCTCGTTCGGCTTGTTCGGCTTGTTGGCTCGCTTAGGCGGACAGGTACTTGCCGAACCAGGTCCAGATCCGCTGCCAGCCGTCCATGGCGGCCTCCGGGCGGTAGGCGGTGCGGTTCACCGAGAAGAAGGCGTGGCCGGCGCCCTCGTAGGAGTGGAATTCGTAGGTCTTTCCCTGGTTCTTGAGTTCCTGCTCGAGCTCGGCTACCTGGTCGGGTGAGGGGTACTTGTCGTCCGCGCCGAACAGGCCGAGCAGCGGGCAGGACAGGTCCTTGATCAGGTGCTTGATGGGGCCGACCTTGAGCGGGGAGTTTTCTGGCGGGGTGCCCACCACGTAGGCGCCGTAGCAGTCCACGGCCGCGTCGAGCGGCAGGCTGACCGCGGCGAGGACCGACTGGCGGCCGCCTGAGCAGTAGCCGATCGCGCCGATCTTCCCGTTGGATGACGTCAGCCCGCGCAGGTGCGCCGCCGCGCCTGCCAGGTCGCCGATCAGCCGCGGGTCCGGCACGCCGCCCTTGGCGCGGGCGGCGGCCGCGGCGTCGTCCGGGCTGGCCCCCGGGGCGTCACGGTGGTAGAGGTTCGGCATCAGGGCGTTGTATCCGTGTGCCGCGAAGGTCCTGGCGATCTCCTTGGTCGGCTCGTCGTAGCCGGGCATGTGGTGGATCACCACAACGCCGCCGAACGGGCCCTGGCTCATCGGCCGGGCCAGGTAGGCCTCGATCTCCTCGCCGCCGTCGCCGCGGATGGTGACGGTCTCGGACAGCATCGCGTCATACATCGGTTTCTGGTATCCCTTCGCGTCCCGACAGTGCGGTTGGATCCTACTGCGGTGCTTGTCGCGGGGCCCGGCCGGGCACGGGGCGGGCGGAAATGTCGGTGGGGCAGGGCACTATGGGAGCATGGGTGAAGAGGCTCCGGCGGCGCTTGACGGGTTCTCGGCTGCCACGCGGGCGTGGTTCGAGGGCGCGTTCGCGGAGCCTACCCGGGCGCAGGCGGGAGCCTGGCAGGCCATCGGCAAGGGCGAGGACACGCTGGTCGTCGCGCCGACCGGTTCGGGCAAGACGCTGGCCGCGTTCCTGTGGGCGATCGACAGGCTCGCGGCGGTCCCGCCGCCGCAGGACCCGAAGCTCCGCTGCCGGGTGCTGTACATCTCCCCGCTCAAGGCGCTGGCGGTGGACATCGAGCGGAACCTGCGGGCACCGCTGACCGGGATCCGGCAGGCCGCGCAGCGGCTGGGGCTGGCTGAGCCGGGCATCACGGTCGCGATCCGCACCGGCGACACCGCGGCCGAGGAGCGCAGGAAGCTGGTGACCAAGCCGGCCGACATCCTCATCACCACGCCGGAATCGCTGTTCCTGCTGCTCACCTCGCTGGCGAGGGAAACGCTGCGCGGGGTGGAGACGGTGATCGTCGATGAGGTGCACGCCGTGGCGGGGAACAAGCGCGGCGCGCACCTGGCGCTGTCGCTGGAGCGGCTCGACGCGCTGCGATCCGCGCGCCCGGCGCAGCGGGTCGGGCTGTCGGCGACGGTCCGGCCGGCGGAGGAGGTGGCCACGTTCCTCGGCGGCAGCCGGGCGGTCACCGTGGTCCAGCCGCCCAGCCCCAAGCGGATCGAGCTTCAGGTCGTGGTGCCGGTCGAGGACATGACGGACCTGGGCACTGGGCCGGGGCCGGGGCCGGGGCCGGCGGGCGGCGAGTCCGAGGACGGGCCGGCGCCGAGCCGGTCGATCTGGCCGCACGTGGAGGCGCGGGTGCTCGACCTGATCGAGCAGCACAAGTCCACGATCGTGTTCGCGAACTCGCGGCGGCTCGCGGAGCGGCTGTGCGGGCGGCTGAACGAGCTGGCGGCGGAGCGGGCCGGTTTCCTGGAGCCGGCGCCTGGCTGGTGCGGCGGGCGGATGCCGGCCGAGGTCATGGCGGAGGCGGGCACCGGGGCCGGGGCGCCCGCGGAGGTGGCGCGCGCGCACCACGGCTCGGTGTCCCGGCAGGAGCGGGCCGAGATCGAGGAGGCGCTCAAGGCGGGCAGGCTGCCCGCGGTGGTCGCGACCTCCAGCCTCGAGCTCGGCATCGACATGGGCGCGGTCGACCTCGTCGTCCAGGTGGAGGCGCCGCCCTCGGTGGCCAGCGGCCTGCAGCGGGTCGGCCGCGCCGGGCACAACGTCGGCGACGTCTCCCGCGGCATCATCTTCCCCAAGTACGCCGGCGACCTGGTCCAGTCGGCGGTGGTGGCCGAGCGGATGCGGGACGGGCAGATCGAGGAACTGCGGATCCCGCACAACCCGCTGGACGTGCTGGCGCAGCAGGTGGTCGCCATGACCGCGCTTGACGACTGGCCGGTGGACGAGCTGGAGCGGACGGTCCGGAAGGCCGCCCCGTTCGGCGGGCTGACCAGGCCGGTCCTTGAGGCGGTGCTGGACATGCTGGCCGGGCGTTATCCGAGCGAGGAGTTCGCCGGGCTGCGGCCGCGCATCGTCTGGGACCGGGTGACGGGCGTCATCCGGGGCAGGCCAGGGGCGCAGCGGCTGGCCGTCACCAGCGGGGGAACCATTCCTGACCGCGGGCTGTTCGGGGTGTTCCTCGCCTCTTCCGGCGAGGGGCGCCAGCCGCGCCGGGTCGGGGAGCTCGACGAGGAGATGGTCTACGAGTCCCGGGTCGGGGACGTGTTCGTGCTCGGCGCGAGCTCGTGGCGGATCGAGGACATCACGCCGGACCGGGTGCTGGTCACGCCCGCTCCCGGGCAGCCGGGCCGGCTGCCGTTCTGGCACGGCGACACGCCGGGGCGGCCCGCCGAGCTCGGCCGGGCGATCGGGGCGGCGTGCCGGTCGCTTTCTGTCTTGAGTGAGGCGGACGCGACGGCCACGCTTGCCCGGGCGGGCCTGGACGAGCTGGCGGCGCGGAACCTGATCAGGTACCTGGCCGACCAGCGCGCGGCCACCGGGTACGTGCCGGACGACAGGACCCTGGTCCTCGAGCGGTTCAGGGACGAGCTCGGCGACTGGCGGGTCGTGCTGCACAGCCCGTACGGCGACCGGGTGCACGCGCCGTGGGCGCTGGCCATCGCGGCGCGGCTGCGCGAGCGGTACGGCGGGATGGACGTGCAGGCGCTGCACACCGACGACGGGATCATCATCAGGGTGCCGGACTCTGACGAGCCGCCGCCGGGCGGGATCGCGCTGCTCGATCCCGACGAGGTCTTCGCTCTGATCACTCAGGAGGTGGGCGGCAGCGCGCTGTTCGCGTCCAGGTTCCGGGAGTGCGCGAGCCGGGCGCTGCTGCTGCCGCGGCGCCAGCCGGGGCGGCGTACGCCGCTGTGGCAGCAACGGCAGCGTTCGGCCCAGCTGCTGGAGATCGCCAGCAGGTACCCCGAGTTCCCCATCGTCCTTGAGACGGTCAGGGAGTGCCTGCGGGACGTCTTCGACGTGCCGGCGCTGATCGGGCTGCTGCGCGACATCGCAGCCCGCCGGGTGCGGATCGTCGAGGTGGAGACGGCGACGCCGAGCCCGTTCGGTAAATCGCTGCTGTTCCGGTACGTCGGGGCGTTCATGTACGAGGGCGACGCGCCGCTCGCCGAACGCCGGGCGCAGGCGCTGTCGCTGGACCCTGCCCTGCTTGCCGAGCTGCTCGGCACCGACGGGCTGCGCGACCTGCTCGATCCCTCGGTCGTAAACGAGTTGGAGCGGGATCTGCAGCACTTGTCTGCTGGCCGCCTGCTTCGCGACCTGGAGGGCGCTTTCGACCTGCTGCGGACCTCCGGGCCGCTGACTTTGGATGAGGTGGCGGAGCGGTGCGTCTCGGGTTCTCCTGCTGCGGATTGGCTTGCCGAGCTTTCCGTGGCCCGGCGTGCCATCCAGGTGCGGGTGGCGGGGCAGCCGATGTGGGCCGCGATCGAGGACGCGGGGCGGCTGCGGGACGCGCTCGGGGTGCCGCTGCCGCTCGGAGTGCCCGAGGCGTTCACCGAGCCGGTCGCCGACCCGATGGGCGATCTCGTGGCCAGGTACGCGCGGACGCACGGGCCGTTCGTCACCGGGGCGGTGGCCGGGCGGTACGGGCTCGGCGCGGCGGTGGTGGCGCTCGCGCTGCGGCGGCTGGCGGCGGCCGGGCGTGTGGTGGAGGGCGAGTTCTTTTCCGCGGGTGCGTCGTCCGGGGCGCCGACGGATGGCTTGATCGTTGGGGCTGGCTCTGGGGCTGGGGCTGGGGCTGGGGCTGGGGCTGGCTCTGGGGCGGGCGGGACCGAGTGGTGCGACAGCGAGGTGCTTCGGCTGCTGCGGCGGCGGTGCCTGGCGCGGCTGCGCAAGGAGGCGGAGCCGGTGCCGCCGGAGGTGCTCGGCAGGTTCCTGCCTGACTGGCACGGGATCTCGGGAGCGGGCGGTCCTGCCGCGGGGCGGCGTCTTCGCGCGGACGCCGGTGCGGTGCTCGAGGTGGTCGAGCGGCTGGCCGGGGCGGCGGTGCCCGCGTCCGCGCTCGAGACGCTCGTGCTGCCTGGGCGGTTGCCCGGCTACGCCCCCGCCCTGCTTGACGAGCTGACCTCGGCAGGCGAGGTCGTCTGGTCCGGTGCCGGCACCCTGCCCGGCGGCGACGGCTGGCTGGTGCTCGCGCCCGCCGACGGCGCGCAGCTACTGCTCCCCGAGCCCGGCGAGGTGAGCATGACCCCGGTGCATTCGGCGGTCCTCGAGGTGCTCGGCGGAGGCGGGGCGCTGTTCTTCCGCATGCTCAGCGACCGGGTCGCTGGCCTGCTCGACGTCGGCGGCCAGGCGACCGACGACGGCGAGGTCGCGGCCGCGCTCTGGGACCTGGTGTGGGCCGGGCTGCTCACCAACGACACGCTCGCCCCGCTGCGGGCGGCGCTCGGCGGCACGGCGCCGCGGCGGGCAGCCGCGCCACCC
>JBOHCG010000009.1:0-42398 GCA_050698735.1 Streptosporangiaceae bacterium
TGTCGACATACCACACGCCGGTGGGATCGACGGTGCTGTCCAGCACCATGCGGCGGACCCTTGCCGGGAACAACGTCGCGTAGACCTGGCCGATATAGGTCCCGTAGGAGAACGCGTAGTAGTTGATCTTCGAGACGCCGAAGGCGGCGCGGATCGAGTCCATGTCGCGCGCCACGTCCTGGGTGGTCATGTAGGGCAGCAGCCAGCCGAACTTCTGCTCGCAGTCGTCGGCGTACGTCTTCGCCCGGTTGATGAGCACCTGCTCGGCCGCGGGGTTCGCCGGGATGTAGTTCGGGCGGACGCCAGCGAAGAAACTCTGGTCGCAGCTCAGCTCCGGCACCGACGACCCCACCCCGCGCGGGTCGAAGCCCACGATGTCGTAGTCCGCGGCCACGGTTGAGTCCAGTCCCTGCGCCACGGCAGGGGCGAGCGAGAGTCCGCTGCCGCCGGGGCCGCCGGGATTGACGAGCATGATCCCCTGCTGCTGGCTCGCCGGGGCGGTGGCCGGGATCATGTCAAGGGCGAGGCTGATGTGCCTGCCGCCGGGGTCGGCGTAGTCAAGCGGGACGCTCAGCATGGTGCAGTCGGGCACGCCCTCCTGCGCAAGCTGCCCGCTGCAGGAATGCCAGTGCAGCGTGCTGTGCGTGGGGAGGATGGAGCCGGTCGCCCCGCCCTGCGGCGCGCTGCCCGGCGTCTGGCTCTGGGGTGACTGGGCGCTCCCGTTCGTGCCGGTCGTCGCGGCGGAACCGGAGGTGCAGGCGGCGACGGTAAGCACGGCCAAGCCTACGGCTAGCGCCGCGCCGCGCCGTGCCGCACGCCCGCCCGGACGAGGCTTGGACATGCCACCCATCATGCCCGATGCGCCGCAGTGCCGCGCCCGCAGGGCTTGATGCGATCCCGGCCGAGGGACGTCGACGGACCATCGCTGTCGCCGCCCCGCCGCCCCGGCTGGGCGCCGTCATTCTTTTCGGCCGAACGAACCGTGGCAACACTCCCGGGACGCCGTTCGCGGTCAGGCGGATTCGCGGTTCTCGCGCTGGCGTTCCTGCAGGGCTTTCCGGTACTCGGCGACCACGAGGTCGGTCAGCTCCTGGGCGGACGTCTCCGAGCTTCTCTTGTCCAGGGTGATCCTGCCGCCCTGGATCAGGTTGACCCGGTCGCACACCTCGAGCACCTGGCCGTAGTTGTGCGCGATGATGATGATCGAGACGCTGGCCGTCTCCTTCAGCTCGCGCACCAGGTCCAGGATGATGGCGCCCTCCTTGACGCCCATGGCGGCCAGCGGCTCGTCCAGCAGCAGGATCTTCGGGTTGGAGTAGACCGAGCGGGCCACGGCGATCGCCTGCCGCTGCCCGCCGGACAGCTGGGCCACCTGGGAGTTGACAGAGGGGATCTTCAGCCCCATGGCGTCCAGGCGGCGCTGGGCCTCCCGGCGCATGGACCGGTTGTTCAGCAGCGGCCAGCGGACCGTCTCCCTGTTGAGGAACATGTTGTGGTACACGCTGAGCTGGTTGACCAGCGCGAGATCCTGGTAGACCGCGTCGATGCCGAGCGAGCGGGCCTGGTCCACCGACTTCAGCTGGATCTCCTGGCCTTCCAGCAGGATCCGCCCGCTGGTAGGCGGCTGGAAGCCGCACAAGATCTTCAGCAAGGTGGACTTGCCCGCGCCGTTGTCACCGATCAGGCCGAGCACCTCGCTGTGCGCCAGGTGCATGTTGATATCGATCAGCGCCGTGACGGCCCCGTAGCGCTTGGATATGTGCTCGACTTCCAGGATGTTGCCGCCGAGAGGTACCGGCGCACCCGGGTCGCCCGGTGTCGTGTCGGTCACCTTATCCTCCCCATTTCACGCAGCCGCCCGAGTTGCACGTTCGCGATCATGGCGATGAGGACCGCGGCGCCGAAGATGATGAACAGCGGGTTGGCGCTGACCCCGGTGATCAGGAATCCGTCGGTCAGGATGGACAGCAGGAACGCGCCGAGGAAGCCGCCGATGATGGTGCCCGCACCGCCCAGCATCGCGGTGCCGCCGAGCACCGCGGCCGCCACGGCGTAGAACATGTACTGGTAGCCGCCGGCCGAGGGGTCGATCGTGTTGTCGTAGAAGGCGACCTGAATGCCGACCAGCGCGCCGAGCAGGCCGGTGATCATGAAGTTGCCGTACTTGATCCTGGCCACGCTGATGCCCGCTTCCCGCGCGCCGAGCAGGTTGCCGCCCACCGCGATCGTGTGCAGGCCCCAGCGGGTCCTGGTGAGCACGACGTGGAAGATGAAGACCAGCACGACCGCCCAGATGATCGCGGACCATCCCCAGGCGCTGGCGGTCTCGTTGCCGAAGAACTTCCCGATGCCCTCCATGGATGCGGTCGGGGTCACCGGCTCGGCGTGGGACATCGTGAGGACGAGCCCGTAAAGGATGAACGACGTGCCGAGCGTGGCGATGAACGACGGCAGCCGGAGCGTGACTGTGAGGAACGCGTTGATAAAGCCGACGACCAGGCCGAAGATCAGCGTGACGATGATGGCCAGGATCACAGGGAAGCCGTCGTAGACGACCAGGAAGTACATGATGAACGGCGCCAGCGTGAAGGTGAAGCCGACGGACAGGTCGATCTCCCCGCAGATCAGCAGCAGCACCTCCCCGATGGACAGGATGATGTAGGGTGCCGCGACCCCGGAGGCGAGGGTATCCAGGTTCGCGTGCGAGAAGAAGTTCGATGAGGCGATGCGGAAATAGATCACCAGCGCGACGACCACGACGAAGACGGTCGCCTCACGCTGTCGCAGGAAGGCGGCGGTGCCGCTTCTGAGGGCCGCTAGGACATCGCTGCCCGCGCCCTGGTTTCCCGGCGGAGGGCCGGCCACGTCCGCGGTGCGCTCAGCGGTATCACTCACGTCGTTCTTCCGTTCTCTGCGTTCTGGTCCTGCGCGCTCACGGCCGGAACACATCCCCGCAAAACGCGCATCATTAGTCTTGCTCATCCGCGGTCATGAGCAAGAGCCGGGACCCTCTGGGAGGGAACCGCCTGCCCGGCGCCGTGGCGCCGGGCAGGCGGCTATCGCAGTTTCCCGATCAGGTGCTGGTGGTGGCGATCGGATTCTGGATCGCACCGGACGGCAGCGGGATGACCTTCTGCGCCGTCGTCGAGCCCTCGAACCGGCTGGACGAGGCCAGGTACGGATCGACGGTGGACTTGGTGACGAAGCTCAGGCCGGTGTCGGTGTCCGGCGGGGGAACCAATCCGCCCGACAAGTTGAACATGTACAGGTACAGCGTCGGCAGGAACCCCTGCAGGTACGGGTTCTGGTTGATGGTGAAGCCCAGGGTCCCGGCCTTGATCGCGGCGAGCGTCGTCGGCGTGAGGTCGAAACCGCCCGTCGGGGTGCTGGCGGGGAGGCCGGCGCCGGCCACCGCCTGCGGGATGAACGAGGTCGAGCCCGCGTCGACCGCGAACACGCCCTTGACGCCCTTGTGGCCGAGCAGGTAGGCCTTCTCCGCCGCCAGCTCGACGGACGTCGCCGACCCGGTGGCGATCTCGCTCACGGTGTACCCGGCCGCCTTCAGCACCGAGGCGGCGCCGTCGTAGCGGGGCTGGATGTTCCCGGTGCCCGGCGTCGCGATGAAGATGACGATCTCGCCCGGGGTGGTCACCAGCGACTTGATGCGCTCGCCAAGCTGCTGGCCGGACAGGTAGAGCGCCTGGCCGACGTAGCAGAGCCGGTTGGTGCCGATGTCCGGCGTGCCGGAGGAGTTGACCGTCCCGTCGGCGTTGTAGGTCACCACCGGGATGCCGGCGTTCATCGCGTCCATGACCGGGGTGGTGAAGCCGGTGGAGTTGATGACCGTGGTGGCGATGCCGTTCGCCTTGGCCGCGATCGCCGTCTGCACGAAGCTCACCATCTGCGCGACGCTCGAGGTCGAGGCGGAGCCGCCCCACTTGGGTGTCGGGATGTCGAGCAGCGCGGCGGCGTCGGCGAACCCGTACTGGGTGGGCACGAAGAACGTGTTGGTGTAGACGTGGCAGTCGAACCAGAACTGCCACTTCGGCGTGCTCGGGAAGCTCCCGGCGGCGGCGGCGGTAGCAGACGCCGAGGCTGACGTCGCTGCCGAGCTGGCGCTGCTGCTCGATGAGCTGGTGCAGGCGGCCAGAAGCGCGGATGCCGCCGCCGTGGCGCTGAACAGTCCGGCACCCTGGAGCAGCTTGCGGCGCGGAGGCCCGTCCTTCATGTTCAGGGTCTCGATTGCTTCATCGACTACCGGGTCGATCTTTTTCTTCATCAAGGACCTCCATGGATTTTTCCACTGGACGGGATGCCCTCCCGAGCCAAGCCCGCAGCGTGTGCGGCGAGTGCCGCCGCGCAGATAACGCGAAGACGCACATATTCCGATGTATGCTCTGATGGTTCACTTGGGGCGCACGCGCCGTTCTCAAATGGAGTCGGGCATTGCACCTCACCCAGTGGATCGCCGTTGACGCTAGGTCCGCTCATGACCGCCTGTCAAGGCACCACGCTGGCCGATAGAAGAATGAGCCCATCTTGATATCGGGCGTGAACGCATGCTCGCCGGTCCCGGTGAATGGACAATCGCACAGGTGAGCATCGGTTCACCGCAAACCCCCTTCGCCGCCGGGCCGAGCGTCCCGCCCGGCGATGGCTCTCTGCTCGTACCCAGATTCTGCCTCACAGGTAACTAGAGCAACCCTCAATCTCACCCGTACCGCAGTAATCACGCTGTGACAAACAAGCACACGTGCGATGATGTTAACGCTAACAAGTCACTATCCGGCAACGAACTAGAAACACCATCGATACGGACCGCCCGGGTCGCGGGCGGCGCTCGACGAGTGGCGCGGGTATGCACAGGCCCCATCATTCCAGGTCGGGGTGCCGGAGGCTATAGGACAGGCAGAACAGCGGCCGGACATGCGGCAAGCGGCGGGCAGCAAGCCCTGAGCGGCGGACGGGAGCCTGGGCGTCTGTGCGGGGCGGGCGGCGGGCTAACGGACCGCAGGAGACGGTGGCGGGTGGGTGACGAGAGGTCTGGGCATGTGTCTGGGGGCTTTGCTGAGGGAATCCCATCTGCATCACACAAGCGCACTCGGAACCGAACACGGGTGGCAAACGTCTCACAGAGGACGGATGACGCACCGGTGCCACCCGCACGGCCACCGGCGCCATCCGCGCGACAAGGAGGGAAGCAACGGATGCTTGCCAGACACCGCCAGTCGCTCATCCTGCAGGCCGTCAGGAGCGATGGCAGCGCACGCGTCAGTGATCTCACCCAACGGCTCGGCGTTTCGGACATGACGATCCGCAGAGACCTCGAGGTGCTCGCGAAGGATGGCCTGGTCGAGAAGGTACACGGGGGGGCGGTCCTGCCGGGGACGCCCGCCAGCCACGATCCCGGCTTCGAGGCCAAGCTCGTGCTCGAGCGGCCGGAGAAGACCGCGATCGCCCGCACGGCGGCCAGCCTGGTCCGGCCGGGTACGGCGATCGCGCTGGCGGCAGGGACGACCACGTTCGCGCTGGCCCAGTGCCTGCTCGACGTGCCCGGGCTCACGATCGTGACGAACTCGCTGCAGGTGATGAACCTGTTCAACGGGACGCGGGGGCTTGACGGCACGGCCGATTCCGTCGTGCTGACCGGCGGAGTCCGCACTCCGTCGGACGCGCTGGTCGGCCCGGTCGCCGACCTGACGATCCGGTCCCTCCACTTCGACCTGCTGTTCCTTGGCTGCTACGGCTTCGACGCCGATGCCGGGCTCACCGCGCCCAACCTGGCGGAGGCGGAGACCAACAGGGCCTTCATGCGGGTGGCTCGCCGCGTCGTCGTGCTGGCCGATCACACCAAGTGGGGGCTGGTCAGCCTGAGCTCGTTCGCCCGGCTGAGCGAGGTAGACGTGCTGGTCACCGACGACATGCTGCCGCTGGACGCCAGGGCGCAGGCCGGGGACCAGGTCGGGGAGATCATCTTCGCGGACAGCATGGTGCCCAACGCGATGACAAGACAGGCCGGCTTACCCGGGCCAGCACTAGTACAACTTCACTACCGGGGTGCCTTCGCCTTCGGGGAGGGAGCCCTGGTCGGCTAGGCGGAGGGCTTCGGAGATGAGGGTCTCGACGATCTGGGATTCGGGCACGGTGGCGATCACCTTGCCGCGGACGAAGATCTGGCCTTTTCCGTTGCCCGAGGCCACGCCCAGGTCGGCCTCGCGCGCCTCGCCGGGGCCGTTGACCACGCAGCCCATGACCGCGACCCGGAGCGGGACCTCCATGCCCTCAAGGCCGGCGGTCACCTCCTCGGCGAGCTTGTAGACGTCCACCTGGGCCCGGCCGCAGGACGGGCAGGAGACGATCTCCAGGCGGCGCTGGCGCATGCCGAGGCTCTCCAGGATCGAGATGCCGACCTTGACCTCTTCGACCGGCGGGGCCGACAGCGAGACCCGGATCGTGTCGCCGATGCCCTCGGCGAGCAGCGCGCCGAACGCGACCGCGGACTTGACCGTGCCCTGGAACGTCGGGCCTGCCTCGGTGACGCCGAGGTGCAGCGGGTAGTCGCACTTGCTCGCGAGCAGCCGGTAGGCGTTGATCATCACCACCGGGTCGTGGTGCTTCACCGAGATCTTGATGTCGCGGAAGCCGTGCTCCTCGAACAGGGAGCACTCCCACAGCGCCGATTCGACCAGCGCCTCCGGGGTGGCCTTGCCGTACTTGGCGAGCAGGCGCTTGTCCAGCGAGCCCGCGTTCACGCCGATCCTGATCGGCACGCCGGCGTCGGACGCGGCGCGGGCGATCTCGGCGACCTTGTCGTCGAACTGCTTGATGTTGCCCGGGTTAACCCGGACGGCGGCGCAGCCGGCGTCGATCGCCGCGAACACGTACTTGGGCTGGAAGTGGATGTCGGCGATGACCGGGATCTGCGACTTGCGCGCGATCTGAGGCAGCGCGTCGGCGTCGTCCTGGGACGGGACGGCGACCCGGACGATCTCGCATCCGGACGCGGTCAGCTCGGCGATCTGCTGCAGCGTGGCGTCCACGTTGGCGGTCAGGGTGGTCGTCATCGACTGCACGGTTACCGGCGCCCCGCCGCCCACCGGCACCGGGCCCACCATGATCTGACGCGACTGCCTGCGCTCGGCAAGCGGCGCGGGCGGCGTCTCGGGCATCCCGAGGTCAATACTCATGGCCCCCATCCGTTCGGTTGGCTCCCGCCAGCCCCGGCTGGCACTTCCGGCTCGGCCTACCGACCCATTGTTCCACCGCCCGGTGGATGCACGGAGACGGACGCTGACGGGCGCGTCGGGGATTAACCGCCGAACAGAACACACGGTTAACCGACCACATTCAGCGGGTTAACGATGTCGGCGACGATCAGCAGCACGCCGAAGCACATCACGATCATGAAGATGCTGAAGCAGATCGGCAGCACCTTGGAGATGTCGACCAGGCCGGGGTCGGGCCTGCCGCGCAGCCGGGCCAGCCGGGCCCGGATCCGCTCCCAGATCACGATCGCGATGTGGCCGCCGTCCAGCGGGAGCAGCGGGAGCATGTTGAACACGCCGACGAAGATGTTCAGCGACGCGATCAGCAGCAGCACGAAGCTGACCTTGTACTGCCAGCCGACGTCGGCGGCGACCGCCTGGCCGGTCGCCTCGGCCGCGCCGTACACGCTGGTGACCTGGCCGCCGGCCGAGTCGGCTCGCTCCTTTTTGTTGAACAGCTTGGGCAGCGCCTCCGGCAGCGCCGCCACCGCGTGCGCCGAGCCGTCGAGGACCTGCCAGAACGCCGACCCCGCGTAGGTGATGGCGCCGATCGGGCTGGCCGTCTGGAACACGACAGTGGGCGCGACGCCCAGGTAGGCGCCGCTGCGGCCCTTGATGTGGGCCAGCTTGGCGTGCAGCGTCACCGTCTTGCCCGCGCGCAGCACGGTGATGGTCGCCACCGAGCCGACGGGGGCGACCCGGATCGCGTTGCCGAGCTGGGTCCAGTTGCTTGCCGGCTTGCCGTCGAAGCCGGTGATCGTGTCGCCGACCCGCAGCCCGGCCAGTTTGGCGGGTGATTCTGCGTTGCCCGCGCTGCAGGTGTCGTTGTCGAGGGCCGTGACGTTCGAGGCCACGCAGGAGGTGATCGTGCCGAGCTGGGTGGTGTTCTCGTTCTCGATGCCGATGCCGAGCGCCAGCCCGCCAATCAGCACGAAGGCGAGCAGGAAGTGCATGAACGAGCCGGCCGACAGCACGATGATCCGCTGCCAGCCGGTTTGGCCGCGGAACGCGCGCAGCTCGTCGTCCGGGTGCACGTCGTCGAGCGAGTGCATCCCGACGATCTTGACGAAGCCGCCGAGCGGGATCGCCTTGATCCCGTACTCGGTCTCGCCCCGCCTGGTGGACCAGATCGTCGGCCCGAAGCCGACGAAGTAGCGGGTGGCCTTCATACCGAACGCCTTCGCCATCACGAAGTGCCCGGTCTCGTGCAGCATGACGGAGAAGAGCAGGGCGAAGAGGAAGATGGCCCAGCCGAGCACCTCCACCGGTCGTCCTCTCGCTAAGAGTTCAGCTCCGTCGCCCGCCGCCGAGCCCAGCCGTCGACTTCGAGCACGTCCTCCACCGTCGTGACCGCCGCACACGCGGCGTCATGTTCAGAGACTATCCGTGCCACAGTGCTGACAATCCGCGGGAACGCAATCCGGCCGGCCAGGAAATCCGCCACGCATGCCTCGTTAGCTGCGTTATAGACGGCAGGCGCGGTGCCGCCCGCGGCCGCTGCCTCGCGGGCCAGCGCGACCGCGGGGAACGCCTCGCCGTCCAGCGGCTCGAACGTCCACGACGCGGCGGCCGACCAGTCCAGCCCGGGCGCGGCGTCGGCTATCCGGTCCGGCCAGGCCAGGCCAAGCGAGATCGGCAGCCGCATGTCCGGCGGGGAGGCCTGGATGATCGTCGCGCCGTCGGCGAATTCCACCATCGAGTGCACGATCGACTGCGGGTGCACCACCACGTCGATCCTGTCCAGGCCGAACCCGAACAGCAGGTGCGCCTCGATCACCTCCAGGCCCTTGTTCACCAGCGTCGCGGAGTTGATCGTGACGAGCGGGCCCATGTTCCAGGTGGGGTGGGCAAGCGCCTGGCGCGGCGTGACGGTCTCCAGCCGGTCGCGGCTCCAGCCGCGGAACGGCCCGCCGCTCGCGGTCAGCACCAGCCTGCGCACCTCGGAGTTGGTCCCGGCCCGCAGGCACTGGGCGATCGTGGAGTGCTCGGAGTCCACCGGGACGATCTGCCCGGGCTTGGCCCTGCTGGTTACCAGCGGACCGCCGATGATCAGCGACTCCTTGTTCGCCAGCGCCAGGGTGCGGCCCGCGTCCAGGGCCGCGAGCGTGGCCTGCAGCCCGGCCGCCCCGGTCACGCCGTTGAGGACCACGTCACACGGCCACGCGGCCACCTCGCACACCGCGTCCGGCCCGATCAGCAGTGCTGGCCCGGGACCAGGTAGGGGCGCGGGAGAGGCACCACGGTTCGTTCTGATCAAATCAAGGTGGTGGCGGAGTGCGGCCTCTAGCTGCGGGGCGGCGGCCGGGTTGGATACGGCGACGGCCGCTACCCCGAACTCGGCGGCCTGCCTGGCCAGCGCGTCGGGGTCCGCGCCGCCCGCGGCGAGGGCGGCCACCCGGAAGCGGTCCGGGTTGCGCCTGATGATGTCGAGGGCCTGGGTGCCGATCGAGCCGGTCGAGCCGAGGATGACGACCTCGCGGGGCCTGGCGGCCACGGGCTCAGCGGATTCCACTCCCCCATTGTCCGCTACCACCCGCCTGGCTGGGACCACCGCCCTGACATGTGCGTCGGGGGCGGCGATGCGGTCCGGTTACCGGTTAGGCCAGCTTGTCCTGGGCACTTATGCGGGCCTCAGATCAGGGCGGAGATCTGCCTGGCGAGGTTGAAGTCGGCGAAGGTCAGGCCGCCGGCCGAGTGGGTGCTCAGGGTCAGCGTGACCTGGTTCCAGCTGATGGCGACGTCGGGGTGGTGGTTGGCGCGTTCGGCCAGGTAGGCGACGGCCCCGAGGAACAGCAGGGCGTCGCGGAAGTCGGCCCTTTCCACGATGCGGGTGATCGCGGCGCCGGACTTGCCCCAGCCGGGGGTCTCGGCGAGCTCCGAGGCGATCTGGTTGTCGGTCAGGGTTTCCATGGTTACGGCATACCATTCCCAGGTGACTTCATCAGCGGAACCGCAGAGGCAGACTCCGCTGCACGCGATCCACGAGCGCCTCGGCGCGACGATGACCTCGTTCGCGGGCTGGCAGATGCCGCTGCGGTACGCCAGCGAGATGGCCGAGCACCAGGCGGCGCGGCGCGCGGCCGGCCTGTTCGACCTGTCGCACATGGGGGAGATCTCGGTCACCGGGCCGGGCGCCGGGGCGGCGCTCGACTACGCGCTGACCGGCTACCTGTCCGCGGTGCCGACCGGGCGCGCCAGGTACACGATGATCTGCGCGGAGGACGGCGGCGTGCTCGACGACCTCGTCGTGTACCGGACCGGCGAGCAGGAGTTCCTGGTCATCGCGAACGCGGCGAACACCTCTGTCGTTTTGGAGCAGCTGCGTTCGCGCGCGGGGTCGTACGACGCCGAGGTGACGGACGCCACAGGGGACTACGCGCTGATCGCCATCCAGGGGCCTGCGGCGGCCTCGATCCTCGCGCCGCTCGTATCGGGGGCGGATCTGAGTGCGATGAAGTACTACGCGGGTGCCTTTGGTTCTGTCGCGGGTCGGCGAGCCTGGGTAGCCCGGACCGGGTACACCGGCGAGGATGGCTTCGAGGTGTACTGCGCCCCCGCGGACGCCGCTGCGGTCTGGGACGCTCTCGCTTCGGCGGGCGCTCCGGCCGGCCTGATACCCGCCGGTCTGGCCGCCCGCGATACGCTCCGGCTTGAGGCCGGCATGCCGCTGTACGGCAACGAGCTCGGCCCGGACTTGACACCGTTTGAGGCGGGGCTAGGGCGAGTGGTGAAGTTCGACAAGCCGGGCGACTTCGTCGGCCGCGAGGCCCTGGCCGCGCGGGCCGCGGCAGGGCCGCGGCGCCGCCTTGTCGGCCTGACCGTCCAGTCCCGCCGGGTCGCCAGGCACGGCTATCCGGTGCTCGCGGACGGGGAGCAGGTCGCGGAGGGGTCTGGGGCCATCAGGGCCCGGGGTGTCCCCGGAGGGCAGAGTGTCCCCCCGAGGCAAGTTGGCACGGTGACCAGCGGCGCGCCGTCCCCCACGCTCGGCGTGCCGATCGCGATGGCCTACCTGGACACCGGTGCCGGTTCGGACGACGGCGCGGGCGCGGGCGCAGGCGCGGGCGCAGGCCCGGGCAAACTGGATCTTGCTGTCGGCATCAGGGGCGAGGCCGTCCCCGCCCACCTCACGGACCTGCCGTTTTACCGGAGGAGACAATAACGATGAGTGTTCCAGCCGAGCTTCGCTACACCCCCGAGCATGAGTGGGTGTCCGTCGAGGGCGCCTCGGCGTTGGTCGGCATCACCGAGTACGCGGCCCAGCAACTCGGTGACGTGGTCTATGTGTCACTGCCCGCCCCCGGTACGGCCGTCTCCGCCGGAGAGCCCTGCGGCGAAGTCGAGTCCGTCAAGTCCGTCAGCGACCTCTACGCCCCGGTGGACGGCGAGGTCACCGAGGTCAACACCGAGCTGGAAGACGACCCCTCGCTGGTCAATGCCGAGCCGTACGCGGCGGGCTGGATGTTCCGGGTGAAGGTGGCACAGGACAGCAACGGCGCTGCGGCACTGCCGCCCGACCTGCTCTCCCCCGCCGAGTACGAGGAACTGACCAAGAGCGCCGGCTGAGCGGTTACTTGCGCTTGCGGCGGCGGAGGACGAGGTAGGCGGCGGCTACTACCACGACGGCCGCGGCGGCGCCGCCGGCCAGGCGGGGGTCGACCTGGCTGACGCGCTCGCGGATGCGGTCTGCGACGCGGCGGACGTTGTTCCTCGGGCTGAGCCGGTCGGATATGGCGTCGATAGTGCGCGCCAGGTCGGCGCGGGTCCTGTCGATGTCCGCCACCAGCGCATCCTGGTCGACGGGCTTGGCCTCGGTGTCCGCGTCAGCCATCGCGTGCTCCGTTTCCTGGGCAGGAGTGAACGGGGACGGCCCGTTCGGATAGAGGGATCTTAGTCCCGTCCGGCGGACGGGTGCCGGGGCGGCGCTCGCCCCGCCGGACCGGGGCTCGTCTGGCCTGCCTGTCGATTCGCCGACAACTAACGGCTCAGCTGACACATCCTCACCAAGTGATGTGACGAATCTCACGAGTCTCGTAACTTAACGTGAGAGTGGTATCGGACCAGCTGGGCGGTAACGCCGCTTCAGTGCCGATTGCCCCGTTATTATCCTTGGTTCGGCCTCATCGTCCCCGGCGTACCTCATGATCGGCAACGTCTGAGTTTCGGCAACTTCGTGAATTGGGCAGGTCCGCTGCTCTATGCTGCCGAAGGACCATGGCGAGGGGGACCCGCGGGCCGCTGAGGTAACGCGGTCCGGCATCGACCGGACATCAGGTACCTTCGGCGAGCGGCTCCTCTTCGCCAGTACTGAAGGGTGAGCGAATGAATGCCAGGCGTTGGCGGGGGTTGCTGCTGCTGGTCACGTCCGCGGCGCTGGTGCTCGCCGCCGGCTGCTCGAACATAGGGAACGCGGCGTCGCCGCCCGCGGTGGAGAAGCCCAACCTGACCGTGGGCGTGGTTCCGGCCGTGGACTCGGCCGGCTTCTTCATCGCGCTCTATCAGGGCCTGTTCAAGGAGCAGGGGCTGAACGTCACCTTCGAGCCTGTCACAAGCAGCGAGACCGCGATCTCCGATCAGGTCAAGAAGATCTACGACATCACCGGCGGCAACTACGTCTCCTATATCCAGGCGGAGCAGTCGGGCGAGGCCAAGCTGGACATCTTCGCCGAGGGATCGGTGATGGAGCCGGGCGCCCAGGGCATCTACGTGATGCCCAACTCGCCGATCAAGACGCTGGCCGACCTGGAGAACAAGACGATCGGCATCAACGCGCCGAACAACATCCTGTACCTCCTGGTCGCGTCGGTCCTGGCCGATCACGGGATCCCGGTGAGCAAGGTGCACTTCAAGTCCGACATCCCGTTCCCCAACATGGCCGCGGCGCTCAAGTCCGGCGCCATCAACGCGGCGGTGCTGCCCGAGCCGTTCGCGAGCAGCGCGGAGGAGCAGGACGGCGCGGTGCCGCTCGTCGACCTGAACCAGGGCGCGACCACGAGCTTCCCCGTCCAGGGTTACGTGGTGACCAAGCAGTGGGCGCAGGAGTACCCGAAGACACTTGCCGCGTTCTACCGGGCGCTCGAGGAGGGCCAGGAGATCGCCGACACCGACCGGGCCGCGGTGCAGACCGCCATGGAGGACATCAAGCCCGCGATGCTGGCCGTGGACAAGGAGACCGCGGCGGTCATGGCGCTGGACAGCTACCCGGTCAGCGACGGGCCGGCCGGCTCGGTGGACGCGGTGCGGCTGCAGCGGGTGGCCAACGTCATGCACCAGTTCCTGCCGTTCCCGCAGTTCAGCATCTCGACGATGCTGACGGGCAGCGGCTGACGCCGGTGCCGGCTGGAGGCGCTTTCCCCACCCTCACGGGGCCGTCTGGTCATCGAGGCGGCTGAGGGCGCATTCAAGCGCGTCGGTGAGCCGCTTGCGGTGGCCGGTGGCCAGCAGGTCGAGCACCAGGCCGGTGAACGTCGCCTTTACCAGCGACGCCTCGCGCTCGGCGTCCTCGGGCCTGATGCCGTCGGCGATCAGGCCGGCGGCGATGTCCTCGCGCCAGACCGAGATCTGCTCCGCACGCACATCGCCGGGCAGGCCGCTGACCGTGGCGTCCAGCGTGGCGGCTTCGAGACCCAGGCGCACCAGCGCCAGGTGCTCCGGGCTGCGGTTGATCCACCGCCACCAGCGCCGCTGCAACTCCGCCGTGGAGAGGTGAGGTACCTGCCGCCGCCACCGCCCCTCGACTCCGCGCTGAATCTCAGCGGCCCGCCGCAACGCGGCGACCACCAGTTCGTCCTTGCTGCCGAAGTGATGCACCAGCGCGTTGACCGACACACCCAGTGCGCGGGCAACCGGCCGCAGGGACACTCCGGCGACGCCGTTCCTGCCGAGGTAGCCGACCACCTCGTCCAGCAGTTCGGCCCGTCGTTCGGGGTCAGGATGGCGTCCCATCAGTGGCGTCCCATCAGTGGCGTCCCATCAGTGGTGTCCCATCAGGCGCGCATGCGCTGGCCCGCCGGGTCGAGCACGGGTTCGGATAGCAGTCTCGCCGGACGGCGCTGGCCGATGATCTCCACCTCGAACATCGCGCCGGGCACCGCGAGCTCGCTCGGCACGTAGCCGAACGCCAGCGAGCGCCGGCTGTAATGCGCATACGCGCCGGACGTCACCCAGCCCACCACCGCCCCGCCGTGCCAGATCGGCTCGTCGCCGACGACGTCGGCCGGTTCCGCCGGGTCGGGGGTGATGTCGAAGTAGCCGAGCGTTCGAGCCGGGCCGCGCGCCAGCTCTGCCTCCACCGCAGCGCGGCCGATGAAGTCGTGATCGAGCTTGAGCGATCGGTTCATGCGCGCCTGCACCGGCGTGTAGATCGGACGGTACTCGCGCGCCCAGGTACCGAACATCTTCTCCATCCGCAGCGACATCAACGCCCGGAACCCGAACAGGCCGATGCCGTACGGCTGCCCGGCCTGCCACAGCAGATCGAACAGTGCTCGCTGGTACTCCGGCGCGACCCAGATCTCGTAGCCAAGATCCCCGGTGTAGGTCATCCGGCCGACGTACGCGGGGATCATCCCGATGTCGATCCGGCGGAACGTCATGAACGGGTAATCCTCTCCTGCCAGCGAAACGTCGGTGACCGACTGCAGCACGTCGCGGGCGCCCGGGCCGGCCAGCGAGAGGCCCACCAGGGACAAGCCCAGCACGTCGAACCGCACGCCCTCGGCGAGGTGGCCAGCGAACCAGCGCGAGTGATGCGCTTCGGCGATCTGCGAGCCGAACAGGAAAAAGTCGTCGCTGCCGACCCGCGCCACGGAAAACTCCCCGACGATGTGACCGTCGGGATCCAGGGCGGCGGTGAGGTTGATCCGGCCGGGTCGCGGCAGCTTGTTGGTGAACATCCGCTGCAGCCAGCCGGCGCTGCCTTCGCCGGTCACCCGGTACTTGGCGAAGTTGGAGCACTCGGTGAGGCCGACGCGTTCGCGCACCGTGGTGCACTCCTCGGCGACGACCGGGAAGGCGTTGGAGCGGCGGAACGTCACGTCCTCGCGCGGCTCGGACCCCGGCCGCTGGAACCACAGCGGATGCTCGAGCCCGAAGCCCGCGCCCCAGACCGCGTTGTGGGCGGTGAGCCGGTCATAGACGGGCGTGGTATGCAGCGGCCGGCCGGCCGGGAGCTCCTCGTTGGGGAAGGTGATGCGGAACCGGCGGCTGTAGTTCTCCCGCACCTTGGCATTGGTGTAGGCGAGGCTCGCCCAGCTGCCGAAGCGGGCCACATCCATGGCCCAGATGTCTTCACCAGGGTCGCCCTCGACCATCCAGCGCGCGAGGGTGAGGCCGACACCACCGCCCTGCGAAAAGCCGGCCATCACCGCGCAGGCCACCCAGCAGTTGCGCACGCCGGGGACCGGGCCGACCAGCGGATTGCCGTCCGGCGCGAAGGTGAACGGTCCGTTGATCACCTTCTTGATCCCCGCGCCGGCCAGCGCCGGATAGTGCTTGAACGCGATCTCAAGCGACGGGGCGATCCGGTCGAGATCGGGGGCCAGCAACTGCTTGTCGAAGGTCCACGGCGTCTCGCGGGGCGACCAGGGCACGCACGCCTGCTCGTACGTGCCGAGCAGCATCCCGCCGCCCTCCTGGCGGATGTAGAGCTCGCCGTCGAAGTCCATGCCCATCGGCAGTTCGTGCCCGGTGGCCGCGTTGTACTCGGCCACCTCGGCCATGTCTTCGGTGATCAGGTACATGTGCTCCATCGCGAGCACGGGCAGTTCCAGCCCGATCATCCGGCCCACCTCACGTGCCCACAGCCCGCCGGCGTTGACGATGTGCTCGGCGTGGATCTCGCCGCCCTCGGTGATGACGTCCCACGTGCCGTCCGGGCGCTGACGGAGGTCGCTCACCGGAGTGTGCTGGTAGATCTCGGCGCCGGCCTGCCGCGCGCAGCCGGCATAGGCCCGGGTGACCCCGGTCGGGTCGACGTGGCCCTCGGCCTGGTCGAAGAGCGCGCCGATGAAGTACTGCTCCTCAAGCAGCGGGAACATCCGCTTGGCCTCGGCCGCCGAGATGATCTCCATATCCATGCCGAGGTAACGGCCGCGGGCCTGGGCCATCCGCAGCCAGTCCATCCGCTCCCGGTCGCTGGCCAGCGTCAGCCCGCCATTCATGTGGATGCCGCAGTCCTGGCCGGAGCGCCGCTCGATCTCGCGGTACAGCCCGACGGTGTACTGCTGCAGCTTCGCGACGTTGGGGTCGCCGTTGAGCGTGTGCATGCCGCCCGCGGCGTGCCAGGTCGAGCCGGCGGTGAGCTCCTTGCGCTCGACGAGCACGACATCCGTCCAGCCCATCTCGGTGAGGTGGTACAGGACCGAGGCGCCCACCACGCCACCGCCGATGACGACTACCTGCGCGGAAGATTTCATCGAGTCATCCCTGCGTGTCAATTTTCCCGGTACAGTCGTTCCGACTATAGGACCTTGGAGGTGTCTTTACATGGGCAAGCTTCTCGATCGGCTCGCCACCGGACCGGTGATCTGCGCCGAGGGGTATCTGTTCGAGTTCGAGCGCCGCGGCTACCTGCAGGCCGGGGCGTTCGTGCCGGAGGTGGTGCTCGAGGAACCCGAGATGGTGGCCGGGCTGCACCGGGAATTCGTCCATGCCGGATCGGACGTGGTCGAGGCGTTCACCTACTACGCCCACCGCGAGAAGCTGGCCGTGATCGGCCGCGAGGGCGACCTCGAGCTGATCAACCGGCAGGCGCTGCGGATCGCCAAGGAGGTCGGCGCCGAGCACGGCTCCCTGGTCGCCGGCAACATCTGCAACACCAACGTGTACGAGCCGGACGATCCCGCGACGCATAAGGCCGTCCGCGATATGTTCACCGAGCAGGTCGGGTGGGCCGCCGAGGCCGGCGTCGACTTCGTGATCGCCGAGACCATCGACTATTTCGACGAGGCACTGCTCGCCCTGGAAGCGATCAAGGCGCACGGCCTCGACGCGGTGGTCACACTCAGTGTTCACAACCAGCCCGTCGTCCTCGGGGGCGGCCCCGTCGGCGAGGCATGCCGTCGGCTGCAAGACGCCGGGGCCGACGTGATCGGGCTGAACTGCCAGCGCGGGCCCGCCACCATGCTGCCGCTGCTCGGCGAGATCCGCGCCGCGTGCGACGGCTACATCGCCGGCTTGCCGGTCCCGTACCGCACGACAGAGGCCGAGCCGACGTTCCAGGCGCTGACCGACCCGGATTGCGACCTGATCCCGGACGGGCGGCCGTTCCCGACGGCGCTTGACCCGTTCCTGAACAACCGCTACGAGATAGGCGCGTTCACCACCGCGGCGGCCGCGCTCGGGGTCAACTACTTCGGCATCTGCTGCGGCTGCGCGCCCCACCACGTCCGCGCGATGGCCGAGGCACTCGGCCGCACGCCGCCGGCGAGCCGGTTCAGCGCGGATATGAGCCGGCACGCCTTCTACGGCACCACCGAGCGGATCAGCGAGCATTACCGGGAGCTCGCCAAGGAGCTCTAGGAATCCGACGCTCCGATGTTCAGCGGCTTCTTCGGGGCGCCGGATGCGAGCGCTCCTCGCCGGCCGCGCCAGGCAGCGACGACAACAGCATCTCGGTATGGGGATGCTGCCGCGTGGACGGCCGGAAGCCCGCGATCTGGTGAGGTTTGACCTACCCTTGCGGCGTGGCGTTCTAAGAATGTCAGTGCCGGATGCTAGAATCGAACACAAGATCAAAATATTAATTTGATCAGAACGAATAGTGGTATCACGTGCCGCGTAAGCCCGCTCTGCACCGGGCTAGAAGGGACATCCCGCCCGCACCCATCGCACCGGAGGTGGCCCCAGCGTCCCCTCGACATCGGGCAGCCCTAGTTCGCATTTTGTACCTATGACCTGAGTCACATCGCTGCCGGTTCCGTTCGTCTCATTGTCTCGTCGCGCTCTCGCGCGTGTCCGCACGCCACGGGCCGAGCGTGCTGCCCGAGTTGCGGAAGATCTTGCTCTCAACCGGCGAGGGGAAGTTTTACGGTCCTGACGGCAGGCTTACCGAGGTCAAACAGGTGCCATTCCTGGAGCAATGGCACCTGAGCCGGCTGGACTTCGACCCCGACCCCGACCTCGGCAAGAGCAGGCTCGTCGGCGTCCTTACCAGTGCAGGCAAGACAGTGACGGCGACCATCGATGCCAGCGACTTCCCCGACCTACGCGACAACACATCGAACAACCCGGAATGGAACGGCTCCGCCTACCACGACCTCGCAGTGCTCCTGTCGGTGCTGATCCAGGAGCAGATCCTGACGTGGGATCCGGCCGATATCCGCATCGATGAGATACGCATCCGGCGCCCCGCAGACCGCGCTAAGCCCTAGCCACGTTAGCGGGCGCCTCGGCTCCTCCGGCTCTTTGGACTGCCCACCGAAGGGTTCTTGACGGCTCGGCAACGCCCAACCCATCCGGCCAAAAGTGTGTACTTACGGGAACCATCTCCCGAACCCGCAGCCACTAGTAAGGCAGCAGCTGCTGAGCCGGGCCGTCTGGGACACCGGCGCCGCGATGGGCTTGTTTGTGCGGGCGGGGGGATTTGAACCCCCACGATGTTGCCATCAACAGGACCTAAACCTGCCGCGTCTGCCATTCCGCCACGCCCGCGGGGCAGGTTATGAATGTATCGCTAACAGGCCCAGTTCGGTTCGCAGGCGGGCGACGTGGCCGGTGGCCTTGACGGCGTACATCGCCCTGGCGATCGTGCCGTCGGGGTCGACGACGAACGTGGACCGGATCACGCCCACCGTTGTCTTGCCGTAGAGCTTCTTCTCGCCGTAGGCGCCGTAGGCCTCGTGAATGGCGTGGCTGGGGTCCGAGAGCAGCGGGAAGGTGAGGCCCTCCTTGTCGCGGAACTTGGCCAGCTTGGCCGGCGAGTCCGGGGAGATGCCGATCACCGCGACGCCGGCCCGCGACAGGCTCTCCAGGCTGTCGCGGAAGTCGCAGGCCTCCTTGGTGCAGCCTGGGGTCATCGCCGCCGGGTAGAAGTAGACGATCACGCGCTGGCCGCGGAACTGCGACAGCGAGACCTCGTTGCCGCCGGAGTCCGGCAGGGTGAAGTCGGGCGCTGCGTCGCCTGGCGCCAGCCGCTTGCCCGTCAATTCCGTCATCGAGCCTCCCAAGACCGGGGGGCCTAACGCTACCGCCCGGCTCGGGCGGCGGGCGAACCAGGTCCCGGCGCCGGGTCGACCTCCTCGAGGAACGAGACGCCGGTGGCCCCGTCCGGGCCGTAGCGCTCCCATTCCTCGCGGATGCGCAGGCCGCCACCGCGGCGGCGCAGCGGCGTGCTGTGGCAGCGGCCGCTGACCACCTCGCCGTCGTCGAGCACCATGCAGTAGGCGAAGTTGAGCACGCCGTCGGACCCGCACCGGCCGGCCAGGCTGCCGCGGCGGACGCCGCTGCCCTGCGGGATCTCCGCCCAGAGCAGATCGCCGTCCTGCCGGTAGGTGACCACTGGCTCGGTCGCGCCCTCCGGGCGGAAGCGCCTTCCGTCGTAGCTGATCACGTGCCGACCTCCGCTCGCCGCCGGTTCCAACGACCGTCGTACGCCCGCCCGGGCCCCTGGGTCAAGGGCTGATATAGGTGACCAGGGAACGGAAGGCGCGGCCGCGGTGGCTGATCGCGTCCTTTTCCTCCGCGGTCATCTCCGCCGTGGTCCGGGAAAACCCGTCGGGCAGGAAGATGGGGTCGTAGCCGAAGCCGCCGGTGCCGCGCGGCACCCGGATCAGGCGGCCCTCCAGGCTTCCGGTCACCACCACCTCACGCGGGGCCCGGCCGTGGCTAGCACTGCCGGGGACCACCAGGGCGGCGGCGCAGACGAACCGCGCGCCGAGGCGGATATCCGGCACGTCGGCGACCTGGGCGAGGACGAGGACGAGGTTCGCCTTGTCGTCGCCGTGGGCGCCCGCCCAGCGGGCGGAAAAAACACCGGGCATGCCGCCCAGCGCGTCCACGCAGAGCCCGGAATCGTCGGCGACCGCGGGCAGGCCGGTGTGATCGGCGATGGCGCGCGCCTTCAGCAGCGCGTTCGCCTCGAAGGTGGCGCCGGTCTCCGGCACGTCGGGGGCGTCGGGAAACTCCTCGAGCCCGGACAGGTTGACCTGGCCGCCCAGGATCCTGGCGAGCTCGCGCAGCTTGCCCGCGTTCCTCGTGGCCAGGACCAGGGTGCCGGCCGCCGGACCTGGAGCCGCGGGCGCCGGCATTAGGCCAGGGCTTCGCGCTGCAGCGCGGTCAGCTCGGCGCAGCCTGCCACCGCGAGGTCGAGGAGCTGGCCGAGCAGGTCGCGGCTGAACGGCTCTTGCTCGGCCGTGCCCTGGATCTCCACGAAGTCGCCGCTGCCGGTGCACACCACGTTCATGTCGGTCTGCGCGGCGGCGTCCTCCGCGTAGCACAGGTCGAGCCTGGCCTCGCCGTCGACGACGCCGACGCTGACCGCGGCGACCGAGGCGACGAGCGGGTTGCCCTTGGTCTTCTTCCGGCCGGTCAGCCAGGCCACGGCGTCGGCCAGCGCGACGTACCCGCCGGTCACCGCGGCGGTGCGGGTGCCGCCGTCGGCCTGCAGGACGTCGCAGTCGAGGAAGATGGTGTTCTCGCCGAGCGCCTTGTAATCCACGCAGGCCCGCAGCGAGCGGCCGACGAGCCTGGAGATCTCCTGGGTGCGGCCGCCCAGGCGGCCCTTGACCGACTCGCGGTCGTTGCGGGTGTTGGTCGCCCGCGGCAGCATCGCGTACTCGGCGGTCACCCAGCCGAGCCCGCTGCCGCGCCGCCAGCGCGGCACCTCCTCGGCCACGCTCGCCGCGCACAGCACCCTGGTGCGGCCGAATTCCACCAGTACCGAGCCCTCGGCGTGGTCGAGCCAGTTCCGGGTCAGACGCACCGGGCGGAGTTCGGTGACGGCTCGGCCGTCGGGTCGCGACATGAGGTTCAGCCTATCGGCCCGGTCCCAGTAATAGGCCCGAGCACCAGTCCCGAGGCCGCCAGGCACAGCGGGCCCGCGTAGGTCTGCGTCGCCTGGGCCAGGGTCAGCTCCTTGTCGTTCCACGGCACCAGGTGGGTGAGCACGAGCTGGCCCGCTCCTGCCCTGGTGGCGTGCTCGCCTGCCTGCCGCGCGGTGAGGTGGATGTCCGGCTTGTTGTTCGGGTCGTCGAGGAACGACGCCTCGCACAGGAACAGGTCCACGCCGTCGGCCAGCCGGATCAGGGCGTCGGATTCGCCGGTGTCGGCGGAGTAGGCCAGCCGCCAGTCCCGGTACTCGACCCGGAAGCCGAACGTCTCGACCGGGTGGTTCATGTGGTCGGCGATGATGCGGAACGGCCCGACCTCGAACGTGCCAGGGGCCAGGTCACGGAAATCGAACCGGTCCCTGCTCAGCTCCACGAAGCCGGGCCCGCTGCTCGGCGACACCCGCTCCGCGGCGCCGGGCGGGCCGTAGACCGGGATCTGCGGCTGCGGGCCCTGCGGCGGGTACTGCCGCGCCACCCAGTAGGTACCCAGGTCGATGCAGTGGTCGGAGTGCAGGTGCGACAGGCAGATCGCGTCCACGCCGAAGAGGTCCGTATGCCGCTGGAGCGCCCCGAGCGCGCCGTTGCCCAGGTCGAAAACCAGCCGGAACCCCTCAGCTTCGAGCAGATAGCTGGACGCCGGGCTGTCCGGCCCGGGAAAGCTCCCGGCACATCCGATAACCGTCAATCGCATGACCGCCATTATGACGGGAGTTGTCGCCGGTTCGCCCCTTGGCTGGGATCCGGGTCCCCGCGAGCCGAAGGGAGCCGCGCCGACTGGACTGACGAGCGACGAAGCAGCGAGGAGGGAAGGAGGTGCCGTGAAGGGGGATGGGGAGGTGGGTGGGGACCGGAGGCGAGTGGGGTAGGAGCAGAGCTTACGCCCAGAGCTGGCCTTCCAGGCGGGACTCGGCTTCTTCCAGGGTGCCGTCGTAGGCGCCGGTGGAGAGGTATTTCCAGCCGGCGTCGGCGATCAGGACGGCGATGTCGGCGGGCTCGCCCGCGTCGGCGGCCTTGGCGGCCATGGCCAGGCCGGCGTGCAGCGCGGCGCCGGCCGAGATGCCGGCGAAGATGCCCTCGGTCTGGACAAGCTGACGGGTGCGGCGCAGCGCGTCGGCGGACGAGACGGAGAACCTGGTGGTGAGCACCGAGGGGTCATAAAGCTCGGGCACGAAGCCCTCGTCCACGTTGCGCAGGCCGTACACGAGCTCGCCGTACCTGGGCTCGGCCGCGACGATCTTGACGTCGGGCTTGTGCTCGCGCAGGTAACGGCCGACGCCCATGAGCGTGCCCGTGGTGCCGAGGCCCGCGACGAAGTGGGTGATCCCTGGCAGGTCGGCGAGCAGCTCAGGGCCCGTCGTCTCGTAGTGCGCGCGCGCGTTCGCCTCGTTGCCGTACTGGTAGAGCATCACCCAGCCGGGGTTCTCCGCGGCGATCTGCTTGGCCACCCGGACCGCCTCGTTGGATCCGCCCGCGGCGGGCGAGGGGATGATCTCGGCGCCGTACATCCGCAGCAGCTGGCGGCGCTCCTCGCTGGTGTTCTCCGGCATGACCACGATCAGCCGGTAGTCGCGCAGCTTGGCCACCATGGCCAGGGAGATGCCGGTGTTCCCGGATGTGGGCTCAAGGATCACCGAGCCGGGCGAGAGCAGGCCGTCCTTCTCCGCCTGCGCGACCATGAAGAACGCGGCGCGGTCCTTGACCGAGCCGGTGGGGTTCCGGTCTTCCAGCTTGGCCCAGAGCCGGACATCCGGCGACGGCGAGAGCCTGGGCAGGCCGATCAGAGGGGTATGCCCCAGGGAATCAAGCAGGTTCTCGTAGCGCATACCACGGTCCGTTCAGTGCTGGCCCGGGGGGACACTCTGCCCCCTGGGGACACCCCAGACCCCGGCGGCCCGGAACCCCCCGATCACGGGGGGACTACCCCGTCCCCCCGTTCCTCCCTGGCCGCCAGCCACCGCCGGAAGGACGGTCACCGTGTCGCCGTCCTTGACCGGGGTATCGAGGCCGGACAGGAAGCGGACGTCCTCGTCGTTCAGGTAGACGTTGACGAAGCGGCGCAGGCCGGCGTCGTCGACCAGGCGGTCGCGCAGGCCGCCATGCCGCTGCTCCAGGTCGGTGATCAGCTCGGCGAGCGTGGCCCCGGTCCCCTCGACCTGCTTGGCCCCGCCGGTGTACGTGCGCAGAATCGTCGGGATGCGAACCTCGATGGCCATGAACAACGCTCCACTTGTCTTCCGGTCAGTCCTTGGCGTCCAACCCGCCGGCGGGCCGAATCATTCCACCACGGTGACCTGCTCCTCGGTCACCTGGCCATCCCGGATGCGATACGAGCGGAACTCCGTCGCTTCCTCGTCCCTGGTCGAGACGAGCACGTAGTGGGCGTTCGGCTCGCTGGCGTAGGAGATATCGGTGCGCGACGGGTAGGCCTCGGTGGCGGTGTGCGAGTGGTAGATCACGACAGGTTCCTCATCCCGGTCGTCCATCTCCCGCCACACACCGAACTGCTCGGTGGAATCGAACCGGTAGAAGGTCGGCGAGCGTTCGGCGTTGGTCATCGGGATGAACCGTTCCGGGCGGTCGCTTCCCGCCGGGCCCGCCAGCACGCCGCACGCCTCGTCCGGGTGATCGCGGCGGGCGTGGGCCACGATCTGGTCGTGCAGCGCGCGCGGGATCGTCAGCATGAATCCAGAGCCTAGCCTGGCACCTCAGCCGAGCGCCTGGACGAGGGACTCCTGCACCGCGCCCAGCCAGGCGTACACCTCGAACGCGGTCCACTGCGGGTCGTCCTGGGCCAGCTTCCCCCACTGCTCCTCGAAGTCCTCGGTGACCCCGAGGCGGACGCCGAGGGCGAGCCTGATGTCGTTCAGCGCCTTGAGCCAGGCGATTGCCTGCTCGCCGGAGAGCTGGACGCGGCCGCCAGCCAGCGGCAGCGTGGCAAGC
Organism: Streptosporangiaceae bacterium; assembly: GCA_050698735.1. Taxonomy (GTDB): domain Bacteria; phylum Actinomycetota; class Actinomycetes; order Streptosporangiales; family Streptosporangiaceae; genus Palsa-504. The sequence continues at coordinate 24,251 of JBOHCG010000009.1, forward strand.
ATGTCCCTGGCGGCCTGGTGCTTGGCGCTGCGCAGCCCGGCCTCGGTGTACTTGCGGAACTCCCCCGCCGCCTCGGGATCGTCGGTGTACCCGTCGGGCAGCAGCCGGGCGAGCACCGGGTCATCGGGGGTGTCCGGGGCCTTGTCTGGCGACTGTTTGAAAAGCGCCTCTAGGTCATTGACGTCGAAGTCTGCGGTGCTCTCGGTGTCCTCGGCGGCCACCAGCGTCATCACCTGGTCGACCAGGCTGCGCAACAGCGACGCCTCGGCGGCTGCGAGCCAGGCCCGCACGCCGCCGCCTCGGGTTGGGCGGAACGGTTCCACGCTGTCGGGTTGGTCCTAGTTGTCCTGGCGCACGGTAGCCCACAGACCGTAGCCGTGCAGGACCTCGACGTTGTGCTCCATGGCCTCCCTGGCCCCGGCGGCGACCACCGCCTTGCCCTTGTGGTGCACGTCGAGCATCAGCTTGGTGGCTTTCTTCTTCGGGTACCCGAAGACATGCTGGAACACGTACGTCACGTACGACATGAGGTTGACGGGATCGTTCCAGACGATGGTGACCCACGGCCGGTCTGACAAGAGTTTGTCTGTGGATTTAGGCAGATCCACTTCAGCGGGCGCCGCACTCACAACTACCCACCTCCCACTGTCTAGTCTTCCACCTGTGACCAATGCGGTGAACCACCAGCCCCTGACCTCTTCAAGCACGGCCCTGCTCACCGACCACTACGAACTCACGATGCTGCAGGCATCGCTGCAGAGCGGAGCGGCCGAGCGCAGGGCCATTTTCGAGGTGTTCGCCAGGCACCTGCCGCACGGCCGCAGGTACGGCGTGGTGGCGGGCACCGGGCGGCTGCTCGATGCTATCGAGCGGTTCCGCTTCGGCCCGGCCGACCTGGCATTCCTCGGCGACGCGGGCATCGTGGACTCACCGACGCTGGCCTACCTGGAATCGTACCGTTTCAGCGGAAACATCTGGGGTTACTCTGAAGGCGATTGTTACTTCCCCGGGTCGCCGATTCTCGTCGTGGAGGGCACCTTCGCCGAGGCGGTGCTGCTGGAGACCGTCACGCTGTCGGTCCTCAACCACGACTGCGCGATCGCTTCCGCCGCATCCCGGATGGTGACCGCGGCCGACGGGCGGCCGCTTATCGAGATGGGGTCACGGCGGACCCACGAGCGCGCCGCGGTGGCCTGCGCGCGGGCCGCGTACATCGCCGGGTTCGCGTCCACCTCGAACCTGCGCGCACGCTACGAGTACGGCGTCCCGAGCGCGGGAACAAGCGCGCACGCGTTCACCCTGGTGCACGACAGCGAGCGGCGCGCGTTCATGACCCAGATCTCGGCTCTGGGCAAGGAGACGACGCTGCTTGCGGACACCTACGACGTGCCGCGGGCGGTGCGGACCGCGATCGAGGTGGCGGGCACCGACCTCGGCGCGGTGCGGATCGACAGCGGTGACCTGCCGGCGGTGGCCAGGCAGGTCAGGGCGCTGCTGGATTCGCTGGGCGCCACGCATACCCGGATCGTGCTGACCGGCGACCTGGACGAGTACTCGATCGCGGCGCTCGGCGCGATGCCGGTGGACGGGTACGGGGTCGGCACCTCGCTGGTCACCGGGTCCGGCGCGCCGACGGCGGCGCTTGTGTACAAGCTGGTGGCCCGGTCGTCTTCGGGTGCTGCTGTATCTTCCCTCGGCGGCCCCGGTGCGGTGCTCGAGCCGGTGGCCAAGCGGTCGGTGGGCAAGCCGGGGCGCGGCGGGCGCAAGTGGGCGGTGCGGCACCGAGACGAGCACGGCATCGCGCTGACCGAGCAGATCAGCCTGAGCCCGCCGGACGTGGCGACGCTCGACAGGGAACTGCTGGTGCCGCTGGTGACCGGCGGCGAGATCGTCGGCCGCGAGCCGGTCGAGGCGGCGCGGGAGCGGCACCGCGCCGCGCTCGCCGAGCTGCCGCCGTACGCGCTGCAGCTGTCCCGGGGGTACCCCGCCATCCCCACCGTCTTCGAGGGCGAGCCCGAGACCTAATCGTTATCGGGCCTAAACGTTTGGCCGTTCGGTACGGGGCGCGGCTAGCCTGCTTGGCATGGGAGTTGACTACGCGAGGTTCGCGGCGGTGCTGCGGGAGCTTGGTGTCGCTGGTGAGGTGGTCGAGCTGCCGGAGCGGGCGCCGACGGCGGCGTCGGCGGCGGCCCAGCTTGGGTGCGACGTGGGCGCGATCGCGAACAGCCTCGTGTTCAGCGCGGGGTTCAACACGGGCGGGGAGCCGCTGCTGGTCATGACCAGCGGCGCGCACCGGGTGGACACCGGGCGGGTGGCCGCCCTTGTCGGGGCTTCGGCGGTGGAGCGGGCGGATGCCTCGTCCGTGCGGGCCTGGACCGGGCAGCCGATCGGCGGCGTCGGGCCGGTCGGGCACCCGGCGCCGATCCGCACGCTTGTCGACATCTGGCTGGACAAGCACGACGTGATCTGGGCGGCGGCCGGGCACCCGCACACCGTGTTCCCCACGTCCTACGCCGAGCTCATCCGCATCACCGGCGGCACCCCCGCCGAGGTCGGAGAGTAGCGCGGTACGGTGAGCGCATGCGTGCGCTGATCATCGTCGACGTGCAGAACGACTTCTGCGAGGGCGGCTCGCTGGCGGTGACCGGCGGCGCCGCGGTGGCCCACGCGGTCAGCCGGCGGCTGGCGGGCGAGCACGGGTACGCGCACGTGGTGGCGACCAAGGACTTCCACATCGATCCGGGCAGCCACTTCTCTGACCACCCGGACTACGCGGACTCCTGGCCGCGGCACTGCGTGGCGGGGACGTCGGGGGCTGAGTTCCACCCGGACCTGGACACCGGCGCGGTCGAGGCGGTGTTCCTGAAGGGTGCGCACGCCGCGGCGTACAGCGGGTTCGAGGGTGCCGATGCCGCGGGGACGGCGCTTGCCGACTGGCTGCGCGGGCACGGGGTGGACGAGGTGGACGTGGTGGGCATCGCCACCGACTACTGCGTGCACGCGACCGCGGCGGACGCGGCCCGCGCCGGGTTCGGCACCCGGGTGCTGCTCGACCTGACCGCGGGGGTGGCGCCGGAGTCCACCGCGAAGGCGATCTCGGACCTGCGCTCCGCCGGTGTGGACCTCAGCGGGGCGCCCCTCGAGGGCTAGGCCGCCCGCGCTCAGGTAGTGGGTGTGGCACCGCATACCTTCCCCGACGAGAGTCAGCCGGGGGTTCTGGGGCCGGAGAGGGCCCAGCGGCGGATGGTGTCGATGCGGGCGCGGATCTGGTCGGCGGTGGCCTGCGGGAGCGGGGGGCCGCCACAGGTGCGGCGGAGTTCGGCGTGGATGACGGCGTGCGGCTGGCCGGTGCGCTGGCTCCAGGCTGAGACCAGGCCGTTGAGTTCCTTGCGGTGGGCGGCCAGGGCCTGGCGGGTCACGGGCGGGGCCGTGGCGTCTGGGGCTGGCGTGGCGGCGCGAGCGGCCTGGGACGAGGAGGCGGGCTGGGGGGCGTTGCGGGAGCGGGCGACCGGCGGGGCGGTCGCGGAACGCGCGGCCGGTGGGGCGGTCGCGGAGCGGGCGGCTAGCTGGGATTGCTGGCGTTGGCGGAGGAGGGTGCGGACCTGGTCGGGGTCCAGGAGGCCGGGGAGGCCGAGGAAGTCCTCCTCCTCGGGGGAGCCCGCGGCGGTGGCGGTGCCGAACTCGCCGCCGTCGTAGAGGACGCGGTCGAAGTGCGCGGACGCGTTGAGGGGCTGGAAGGCGGGCCCGTCCAGGGCGTCGGGGGTGTCGCGCTGGCGCTGGGCCTCGGCGAGTTCCTCCTCCTCACCGGACTCGCCTGGGGGGCGGAGGATGTGGTCGCGTTCGGCCTCTAGCTCGGCGGCGAAGGTCATCAGGACGGGGACGGACGGGAGGAAGACCGAGGCCGTCTCGCCGCGACGGCGGGCGCGGACGAACCGGCCGACGGCCTGGGCGAAGTACAGCGCGGTGGACACGCTGGTCGCGTAGACGCCGACGGCGAGGCGGGGAATGTCGACGCCCTCGGACACCATCCGGACCGCGACCATCCAGCGGTCCTGCGAGCCGGCGAAGGCGGCGATCTTCTTGCTCGCGGTCTTGTCGTCGGACAGCACGAGCACGGGCCGCTTGCCGGTCACCCCGCGCAGCAGCGCGGCGTAGGCCCTGGCGTCCTCGTGGTCGCCCGCGATCACCAGGCCGGCCGCGTCTGGCATGTCCCTGCGCACCTCGGTCAGCCGCTTGTCCGCGGCCTCGAGCACCCGGCTGACCCACTCCCCCGCCGGGTCCAGCGCGGTCCGCCAGGCGTGGGCCGTATGCTCCCTGGTCAGCGGCGTGCCCAGGGTGGCCGCGATCTCGCCTCCGGCCCTCATGCGCCAGCGCATCTCGCCGGAGTAGGCGAGGAAGATCACCGGCCGGACCACGCCGTCCTCGAGCGCGGGGCCGTAGCCGTAGACGTAGTCCGAGGCGCTGCGCATCGACCCGTCCGGGTCTTGCGCGTACGCCACGAACGGGATCGGGTTCGCGTCGGTGCGGAACGGGGTACCGGTCAGCGCCAGCCTGCGCCGGGCCGGGTGGAAGGCCTCGCGGATCGCGTCGCCCCAGGACAGCGCGTCGCCCGCGTGGTGGATCTCGTCGAAGATCACCAGCGTCCTGCGGTTCTCCGTGCGCTGCCTGTGCAGCGCCGGGTGCGCGGCGACCTGGGCGTAGGTGACCGCGACGCCGGCGAAGTCGGCGCCGGCCCGGCCCTGTGCGTTCCGGTACGCCGGGTCGATCGCGATACCGAACTCGGCCGCGGCCCGCGCCCACTGGTGCTTGAGGTGCTCGGTGGGCGTGACGATGGTGAGCATGGCGACCTCGCGCCTGGCAAGCAGCTCGGCCGCGACCGTGAGCGCGTACCTGGTCTTCCCGGCGCCCGGCGTCGCGACCAGCAGGAAGTCCCGCCGCGGGAGCTTGAAGTACTCGTGATAGGCGTCTTTCTGCCAGCCACGAAGATCAAAAATCAGATCATCCCGAACGAACGGTGGTTCACCTTCGCCGGCCGCCGCCTCCGAATCAGGGGTGCTCACGAGGGCGAGATGCTACCGGGACACCCGGCCGGATGCACGGCACGGCGCGCCGGTGGCGTCGGCCGCGAGGCCGGCCACGTTCCGGCCCCGCTGCGTGCCCGGCTCCGAACCCGCGGAGTCAGTCGCCGCCCTCTCCGCCGTCGCCCTCGGGGAGCCGTTCGTAGAGCTCCTTGCAGATCGGGCAGAGCGGGTAGCGCTTGGGATCCCGGCTCGGCACCCACACCTTGCCGCAGATCGCGGTGACGGGGGTTCCGGTCACCATGCTGTCGACGATCTTGCTCTTGTCGACGTAGTGCGCGAACCGGTCATGATCGCCGTCGCCGTGCGACAGGTCGGGGCGAACATCCTCCTGGATGCGCGTGTCCTGCTGGGTCTCGGTCACGTTTGCGAGTTTACGTGGTTGGCGATCAGTTGAGCCCCGGGTCGTCTGGGTAGGTCGCCACGTAGGCGAGTTCGCCGCCCTGGCGGCGCAGCACCGCGGGCCACAGCCGCTCTGGCTCGGCGCTGAACGCGTCGGCGGGCTCGCCGTGCAGCACGTACCACGCGCCTTCCTCGATCTCGGCCACCAGCTGGCCCGCGCTCCAGCCGGCGTAGCCCGCGTACACCCGGAGCGAGACGATCGCGGGAGCGAGCAGGCCGGGCGGGGCGTCCAGGTCGACAAGGCCGAGCCTGGCCATCGCGGGCGCGCCGTCAAGCGGGTGCCAGCCGACCGGCTCGTCGGTGCCCGGCACCACGGCGAGGGCAAGCGCGCTGTTCGGCGCGACCGGGCCGCCGCTGAACACGACCGAGGGGCCGGTCACCAGCTCAGTCCACGGCTCAAGCACCTGGCCGACTGGGATCTTGGTGGGACGGTTCAGCACGACGCCGAGCGTGCCCTGCTCGGGCTCGTGCTCAACGATCAGGATGACGGTGCGGCGGAAGTTGGGATCGCCGAGCATCGGGGTGGCGACGAGCAGGCGTCCCGCCAGAGCTTCCGAGGCCATTTCGTCCATCTATCTATGATCGGTCAGAATTGCGGCTCACTGGCCGCCCTGTGATCTCGCTCACCGCGCGGCCGCGGGAGGACACCTCGAGCCGAACGGTGATGGAGTAGGACACGCTGGGTGCCATGCTCATGTCGGCGCCCCCCTTCCGCTGGACCCAGCGTACGGCGCGCACCGCGTACGCTGAGAAGGTGAGTACGGATTACGTCGACGCGGTGGTTGACGTCACCAGGCTGCGCGTCGCGCTGGCCCGGCTGGCCCGGCGGCTGCGGCGGCACGAGCTCGCGGGGCTGACGCCTACGCAGCTCGCGGCGCTTTCGACCATCGGGAAGGCGGGGCCGATCCGCCTCGGCGACCTGGCGGCGGCCGAGGGCATCGCCCCCTCCACGCTCACCCGGCTGGTGACCGCGCTCGAGAACAGCGGCTACGTGCGCCGGTGCGCCGATCCGAGCGACGCGCGCGCGAGCACGCTGTCGATCACGCCGCACGGCCAGGATGCGCTCGAGCGCATCAGGACCGAGAGCACGCTCATGCTGACCGCGAGCCTGCGGCTGCTCACGCCCGGGCAGCGGCACGCGCTCGCGGCCGCCCTGCCCGTCCTCGAGCAGCTCGCGGAGGCCGACCCCGGGCGCTAGAAGAGCAGGGCGGACAGGGCGGACCTCGCCTTGGCCACGCGCGGGTCGCGCGGCGGCAGGATGTCGAACAGGCCGACCAGGTGGACGCGGGCCTTGTCCCTGTCCTCCCCTGAGGTCCGCCTGACCACCCCGAGCAGCCGGTCGAAGGCGTCCTCGAAGCGCCCCGACGCCAGGTCGATGTCGGCAACGCGGGTCTGCGCCTCGACGTCGTCCGGGTGCTCGGCCGCGTCCCGGCGGACCCGGGCCTGGTCGTAGGAGCTGACCCGGCGGATCAGGTTGACCTGGGCCAGGCCGGACCTTGCGACGGGATCGCCCGGCGAGGCCGCGAGCTCGGCCTCGAAGGCCCTGGCCGCGGCGTCCAGGTCACCGCGCTCCATGGCCGCGCGGGCCTCGGCGTAGGCCGGCGGCACCGGGGGCGCGCCGCGCGGTGCTCGCCCGTCTCGTGCCCTGGGGACTCCGGCGCTCTCCTCGTCGGCGTCCTCGGCGCCTGCCGCGGCGCCCATCTCCGGGTCGCCCGCCGCGGCGCCCATCTCCGGGTCGCCCGCCGCGGCGCCCATCTCCGGGGCGAGGCCCATCTTCTCGGCGATCGCCATGACCTGGCCTAGCCACTGGCGGACCTGCGACTCGGGCATCGCGCCGAGGAAGGCGTCCACCAGCTGGCCGCCGACGACCGCCACCACCATGGGGATGCTCTGCACCTGGAGAGCCGCGCTCAGCTGAGGGTTCGCGTCGACGTCCACCTTGGCGAGAATCCACTGACCGTTGGCCTCGACGGCCAGCTTCTCGAGCACCGGCCCGAGCTGCTTGCACGGTCCGCACCACTCCGCCCACAGATCCATGATCACGGGCGTGGTGCGCGAGCGGTCGACGACGTCGGTGTTAAAGGTCTGCTCGGTGACCTCGATGACGAAGCCGTCGCCGCTCGCGCCGGGGCTGTCGGACTGAGCCGCCTGCTGCCTGCGCTGCGCGGCGGCCTGCCGCGCGCCCAGATCGACGGCACCATAGAGCGAAAAATCTCGCGGCTGCATGTCTCCATCCTGCCGCATCCGCGCCACATCCTGATCCAGGCCTCCCCGTTCGGCGGGCGGCGCGGGCCACGGCGGGCAGCGCGGCCGTCGCGATTGCCGTGATTGCCGTGATTGCCGTGATTGCCGTGAGCCTGGCGGGAGAAGCCGGCAAGTAGCATGTGTCGTGCTACGGTGGCACGATGAGTGTCGCTCCGGAGGAAGACGACCAGTCGCTGCCGGTGACCGCCGGGCGGCAGGGCGATCAGGCGGCCAGAAGCCGGGAACCCGGCAGGCCGGCTTCTCGTGCCGAGCGCGCCGGGCGAGCCTCCTCGAACAGGCGGATAGGGATCAGGGAACTGCGCCAGCACGCGAGCATCTACGTCGACCTGGCGGAGAAGGGCTACACGGTGGACATCACGAACCGTGGACGGCTGGTCGCCAGGCTGGTCCCGGTCAGCGAGACGGGCAGCCCGCTGGAGCGGCTGATCGCGGCCGGGATCATCGAGCCGGCCGAGGAACCAGGCGGCGCCGTCGGCATCGAGCCGTATCCGGTTTCCGCGCGGCCGGGGAGCGACCGGGCCGCCGGCCGGCTTGGGGAGCACCGGTGATCTATCTGGACTCCTCCGCGTTGATCAAGCTCGCGTTGACGGAACCGGAATCGGCCGCGCTCGCGCGCTGGCTCGCCGAACGCGCCGATCAGCCGCTGGTGTCGAGCGCGCTGCACCGGGCGGAGGTGCCGCGGGCGGTCTGGCGGGCCGAGCCTGGCGCGCTGCCGCGAAGCTACCGCGTGATCAAGCGCATCGCGCGGGTCGCGCTGACCGCCGAGGTGCTGGAGAACTCGGCCACCCTGCCGCCGCAGGCGCTCAGCCCGGCGCACGCCATCCACCTGGCCTCCGCGCTGGCGCTGAGGGAGCACCTCACCGCGTTCGTCGCCTATGACGAGGACCTGCTTGCCGCGGCGAAGGGCGTCGGCCTCCCGGTCGCCAGCCCGGCCTGAACCTCAGAAGGCCCCGGACCTCAGAAGGCCCCGGACCTCAGAAGGCCCCGGACCTCAGAAAGCCCCGGACCTCAGAAGGCCCCGGACCTCAGAAAGCCCCGGACCTCAGAAAGCCCCGGACCTCAGAAAGCCCCGGACCTCAGAAGGCGGGGCGCTCGGCGTAGGCGCCCCATTCGGTGCGCAGGGCGGCGCAGATCTCCCCGAGGGTGGCCTCGGCCCGGGCGGCGTCCAGCATCGGGGGGACCACGTTCTCGTCGGTGCGCGCGGCGGCGACCAGGGCGGCGAGGGCGGCGTCTACCGCGGGCTGGTCGCGGCGGGCGCGGCGGCCGGCCAGCAGTGCCACCTGCGCGCGCTCGACCTCGGGGCTGATCCGGAGGATCTCCAGGGGCTCCGCGACCGTGTCGGTGTGGATATTGACGCCGACGACCTTCTTCTCGCCCTTCTCCAGCTCCTGCGAGTAGGCGAAGGACGCCTCGGCGATCTCGCCGGTGAACCAGCCGTCCTCGATGCCCTGCAGGATGCCGCCGGTCATCGTGCCGTCCGGGCTCATCTCGCGGATGCGGGCGAAGATCGCCTCCGCCTCGGCCTCCATCCGGTCGGTCAGCGCCTCGACGTACCAGGAGCCGCCGAGCGGGTCGGCGACGTTGACCACGCCGGTCTCCTCCATGATCACCTGCTGGGTGCGCAGCGCGGTCTCCGCGGCCGCCTCGCCGGGCAGCGCGAGCACCTCGTCGAGGGCGTTGGTGTGCAGCGAGTTCGTCCCGCCGAGCACGGCCGCCAGGGCCTCGACGGCGGTGCGGACGATGTTGTTGTCCGGCTGCTGCGCGGTCAGCGAGACCCCGGCGGTCTGGGTGTGGAAGCGCAGCCACTGCGCGCGCTCGGTGCGGGCGCCGTACACGTCGCGCAGCCACCTGGCCCAGATCCGGCGGGCGGCGCGGAACTTCGCGATCTCCTCGAAGAAGTCGATGTGCGCGTCGAAGAAGAACGACAGGCCGGGGGCGAACTGGTCCACGTCGAGGCCGCGGGAAAGGCCGAGCTCGACGTAGCCGAACCCGTCGGCCAGCGTGAACGCCAGTTCCTGCGCGGCCGTCGAGCCGGCCTCCCTGATGTGGTAGCCGGACACGGACAGCGGCTTGTACCTGGGGATGTTCGCGCCGCAGTACTCCATCAGGTCGCCGATCAGCCGCAGGTGCGGGCGCGGCGGGAACAGCCACTCCTTCTGCGCGATGTACTCCTTGAAGATGTCGGTCTGCAGGGTGCCGTCCAGGCTGGCGAGGCTGGCGCCCTGGCGTTCGGCCGCGACCAGGTACATGCAGAAGACGGGGACCGCCGGGCCGCTGATCGTCATCGAGGTGGTGGTGTCGGCCAGCTTGATGCCGTCGAACAGGACGTCCATGTCGGCGGCCGAGTCGATCGCCACGCCGCAGTGACCGACCTCGCCGAGCGAGCGCGGGTCGTCGGAGTCGCGCCCCATCAGCGTCGGCATGTCGAACGCCACCGACAGCCCGGCGCCGCCGGCGCGCAGCAGCATCTTGTACCGCTCGTTGGTCTGGCGCGCGTTGCCGAAGCCGGAGAACTGCCTGATCGTCCACGGCTTGCCGCGGTAGCCGCTGGCATACAGGCCGCGGGTGAACGGGAACTCGCCCGGCCAGCCGATCCGGTCGGGGACCTCGGATCCGTCGGGCGGGCCGTAGACCGGGTCCACCTCGAGCCCGGACAGCGTGGTGAAGTCCGCGTCGCGCTTGGCCGCCTGGTCGAAACGGCGCTGCCAGCGCTGCCTGCCCGCGTCGGTCGGTTCGTCCATGAAGCCGCCTCCCCGAGGGCTAGCCTTACGAAAATAGTAGGACGTCCTACTATCTTCCGAGTGTAGCCCCGATCTCGGGAGGAGTCGCCGGGGGCAAGCGGCAGGGAACGAAGATGTGGGGAGTGAGACACGCACCACCGCCCGTTCTGATAAAAAAAAGAATTTTTCGTGCAACCGTTCGCGGCGTTGCATCGTCTCTTAAGAGCGCAAGGCAGGGGAAAGCCTTTGCGCGCAGCGGTGGCCCGGACGTCACGGGGGCGCGCCCGGGCCAGACCCCATGAACGCATGAGGCGCTGGCCCGGCGCCGGCAGGCGATCGCTGCGGTCACCGGGCAGAAATGTGGTAGATCTTGCCGTATCACGCGGGCGTTCTGCAGGACGTCCCGACCGGGCCCAACATGGTGCTCATGCAGGGCGGCGGGCGCGCGGGGCGTGAGGCTGTGCTGTTCCCGTCGCCTGCCGGGGACGTCATTGAGGGAGAACCGGTGGGCATCGCTGGTGAGGCTGAGAGGGCCGACGCCGACGAAGCCGAGGAGCTGTTCAGGACGGCGTACCCCAAGCTGGCCGGCTGGGTGCGGCGGCTGGTCGATGACGACGAGACCGCACACGAGATCGCGTCGGAGGCGTTCGTCCGGCTGCTCGGCCGGTGGACGCGCGTGGACAGCCCGCAGAGCTACCTCTACATGATCGCGACCAACCTGATACGTGACCACTGGCGCAAGACCGAGCGGGAACGCCGGGCCATCCGCAGCGTCTCCGCCGGCGCGGCCGTCGACGAGGTGGCATTCCCGGTCGATGACGTCGACGTGCGCAACCTGATTGCGTCGCTGCCGCCGCGGCTGCGTGACCCGTTTCTGCTGCACTACTACGCCGGCTTCCCGCTCCGGGAGGTCGCGGCCCTGCTGCACCGGCCGGAGGGCACGATCAAGGCGGACCTGTTCGCCGCGCGCGCCCGGCTGAAGACGGCGCTGGGGGAACGCGATGCCTGACCGCGACGGCCGCGACCGCCGTGACGACGACGTCGACTCCTGGCTCAGCGAGCGGATCGACCCGCTGCCGCCGCCGCCGGGAACGTTCGACCTGATCAAGCGGCGCGCCAGGCACCGCAAGTACCGCAGGCTCGCGATCACCGCGGGTGCCGCCGCGATCATCGTGGCCGCCGGGGTGGCCGTCCCGCAAGTGGTCCGCCTGTCGCCGCTCGGGCCGGTGAACCCCGCGGGCCGCAGCGGCGCCATCCCCTCCCAGGGCGTGACCGCGACCGGCGGCGGCGCGGCCCAGTCGTCGTCCTCGGCGCGGCCGACCCCGCGGCCAAGCGCGCCGCCGCCGGTGCCGCCCAACTTTCAGCCCACCTCGGTGACGTTCGTGAGCACGAGCACCGGCTGGGTGATCGGCCAGGCGGGCACGCCCGGGCACTGCGCCACCCCGTACTGCACCTCGGTGGCGCGGACCGACAACGCGGGGAAGACCTGGTTCGGGGTGCCCGCGCCGCTTACCGGCGCGCCGGACGGGGCGACCGGGGTGGGCGGGATCAGGTTCCTCAACGGCGTGGACGGATGGGCGTTCGGGCCCGAGCTGTTCGCCACCCACGACGGCGGCCACACCTGGACCCAGGTGGGCACCGGCGGGCTGCGGGTCACCGACCTGGAGACGGTGGGCGACCGCGCGTTCGCGGTCTTCGCGTCGTGCACCGGGAGCGGAGCGGACTTCGCCGCCCAGTGCACCAGGTTCACGCTGTACTCCTCTCCTGCCGCTGCCGATGACTGGACGCCGGTGGGCCCGTCGACCTCCGGGCTGACCGACGCCGAGGGACTCGCGAGCCCTGGCTCGGCGTCGATCGTGCTCACCGGGAGCCGCGGGTACCTGCTGGGTCCCGACGGGATGCTGTTCTCCGGGCCGGTAGACGGCAGCGCGGCCTGGTCGCAGGTGGCGCGGGTCCCGTGCGCGGTCGGCACGGCTCAGCCGGACGGCCAGCCATCGGGAGCGCTGCTCGGCGCGATCGACGCCGGCAACCTGATCATCGCCTGCACGCAGCCCGCGGCCGGCCCGGTCGGCGGCGAGCAGAAGGTGATCTACTCCTCGGCCGGCGGCGGTGCCAGCTGGCAGCGGATCGCCACCGCGCCGGCGGCGGGGATCGCCTGCTGCGTGGCGGCCAGCCCGTCGCAGGCCGTGGTGCTCGGCACCGACCAGGGTATCGCGCTGCTGCCCTCGGGCGGGTCCGGTGGGTCCGGTGGGTCCGGTGGGTCCGGTGGGTCCGGTGGGTCCGGCTGGGAGCAGGCCAGGCTGGTGACCGGGGCGCCGGCCGGCGGATTCCAGTACGTGGGGATGACCACCGACCTGCAGGGCGTCGCGCTGCCGGTGAACGCGACCGACGGCGTGGTCTGGTTCACCTTCGACGGCGGCGCCAGCTGGCAGCCGTCCCTGGTCAGCAGGCCTTGAGAGGCGTTTAGCCTGGCAGGTCCCCGGGGATGAAATCGCCCGCGGTCAGGCGCAGACCGCGGAGCAGGTCGAAGATCTCCCCCAGCTGGTCCTTGTCGTACCCGCCGAGCCCGAAGTCGGCCGCCATCAGGTCCCGGGTGGCGCGTTCCACCACGGCGCGGCCGGCCGCGGTGATCTCGGCGAGCCTGCCCCTGCCGTCGGCCGGGTTCGGCCTGCGGATGACCAGGCCCTGCCCGTCCAGGCGGCCGATGATGTTCGTGACGCTGGTCGGGTGCACCATCAGCCGCTCGCCGATCACCCGCAGCGGCAGCGCGCCGCGCCGGGAGAAGGTGAGCAGGACCAGCGCCTCGTACCTGGCAAACGTCAGCTCATACGGCCGGAGCAACGCGTCGAGCTCGGCGAGCAGGATCTGCTGGGCGCGCATGATCGAGGTGACGGCGGCCATCGAAGGCGACGGCCCGAACCTGTTCTCCCAGATCCGCGCGGCCCGGTCGATCGGATCGAACGGCAGCTCAAGCGGCTTACCCACGAGTACAACCTATGCCGTCCCGCTAGCGGACATGCTCGGCGATCAGCTCGTCCGCGGCGGCGAAGGGGTCCAGGGTGCCATCCGCGACCCGGCCCGCGAGCGCGTCGACGCTGCCCTTGGCCAGGCGCTGCCGCAGCGCGACGAAGGCCAGCGCGGTGATCTCCTCGCGCGCCCGGTTTCGGCGTCTGGTCTGCAGCTCCCCGCTCGCGTTGAGCCAGTCCCAGTGCGCGTCCAGGCGGCTGACCAGCTCGCCGATGCCCTCGTCCCGCGCGCCGTTCACCGCGACCGTGGTGAGGATCGGCGGCTTCCACGCGCCGGGCCGCCACTGCGCGAGCGCCATCATGTTGCGCAGGTCCCTGACCACCTGGTGGCTGTCCGGCTTGTCCGCCTTGTTCACCACGAACACGTCCGCGACCTCGAGGATGCCGGCCTTGGCCGCCTGCACCGCGTCGCCCATCCCCGGCGCGAGCAGCACGACCACGGAATCGGCGAGCGAGGCGATCGCGACGTCCGCCTGCCCCACGCCGACCGTCTCGACGATGATCAGCTCATAGCCCGCCGCGTCGAGCACGCGGATCGCCTGCGGCGTGGCCGCGGCCAGCCCGCCAAGGTGGCCCCTGCTGGCCATCGACCTGATGTAGACCTGATCGTCGGTCGCGTGCTCCTGCATCCTGATCCGGTCGCCGAGCAGGGCGCCGCCGGTGAACGGCGAGCTCGGGTCGACCGCGAGCACGGCGACCCGGCCGGCCCCGGCGGCGCGCAGCGCGCCGACGAGCGCGCCTGTCACTGTGGACTTCCCGACTCCGGGCGCGCCGGTCAGGCCGATGACGCGGGCCCGCCCGGTTCCCGGCAGCAGGTCCTTGATCAGCGAGCGGACCCGTGGCGAGGCGTTCTCGACCAGCGTGATCAGCCGGGCGAGCGCGCGGGTGTCGCCGGCCCGCGCCCGGTCGATCTCGCCGCCCGCGAGCTCCGTGTCTGCCCCGCTTGCCACCGAAGGCTAGCCGCGTACCCGCAGCAGCAGCGCCTCTCCCTGGCCGCCGCCGCCGCACAGCCCGGCGGCGCCCAGGCCGCCGCCGCGGCGGCCAAGCTCGTAGCACAGGTGCAGGACGAGCCTTGCGCCGGAGGCGCCGATCGGGTGGCCGATCGCGATCGCGCCGCCGTTGACGTTCACCTTGCCCGGCCCGACGCCGAGGTCGCGCATGGACTGGATGACGACCACGGCGAACGCCTCGTTGATCTCGATCAGGTCCAGGTCAGCTGGGGTCAGGCTGGCCTTAGCCAGGGCCTGCTTGATCGCGTTGGACGGCTGGGAGTGCAGCGAGTTGTCCGGGCCCGCGACGTTGCCGTGCGCGCCGATCTCGGCGAGCACCGTGGCGCCGGCCCGCTCCGCGGCCTCCGCCGACATCACCACGACGGCGGCGGCGCCGTCGGAGATCTGCGACGCGGTGCCCGCGGTGATCGTGCCGTCCTTACCGAACGCCGGCTTGAGCCTCGCCAGCGTCTGCACCGTCGTGCCAGGGCGGATACCCTCGTCCCGCGTCACGGTCAGGATTTCGCCGCCGCGTTGCGGGATCGTGACCGGTGCGATCTCGGCGGCGAACAAGCCGTTCTTGGCCGCCGCAGCGGCGCGCTGGTGGCTCATGGCGGCGAACTCGTCCTGCTGCTGCCGGGTGATGGCGAGCTTGCGGCCGCTGTTCTCCGTCGACTCGCCCATGGACAGGTGATCGAACGCGTCGGTCAGGCCGTCGAACGCCATCGAGTCGACGAGCGCGACGGGGCCGTACTTGTAGCCCGCGCGGGAGTTCGGCAGCAGGTGCGGCGCGCGGGTCATGGACTCCATCCCGCCCGCCACGATCACGTCGTACTCGCCGAGCCTGATCAGCTGGGCCGCGAGCGCGACGGCGTCCAGGCCGGACAGGCAGACCTTGTTTATGGTCAGCGCCGGTACCGTCATCGGGATGCCGGCCGCCACCGCGGCCTGGCGCGCGGTGATCTGCCCCGCGCCCGCCTGCAGCACCTGCCCCATGATCACGTACTGCACCTGATCGGGGCCGACCGCCGCGCGGTCCAGGGCGGCCGCGATGGCCACCCCGCCGAGTTCGCTGGCAGACTTGCTGGCGAGAGACCCGAGCAGGCGGCCCACCGGGGTCCTCGCACCGCCGACAATGACCGGCTGACGTGCTTCGTTCATATCTGCCACGATACCCATCGGGCCGCAGAGGGAGGAATCGTGCCACCCGTGCCGCCGGCGCTGCTGACCCGCATCGACCACATCGGCATCGCGTGTGCGGATCTGCAGGCTACCGTTGGCTTGTACGAGGCGACGTTCGGCCTTAAGGTACTGAGCTTTGAGGTGAACGAGGAACAAGGGGTCCGCGAAGCCATGTTGCGGATCGGTGGGGATGGGGATCCGGTGGGAGGGGACTGGCTTCTTGGCGGCGGCCCGTCAATCGGGATGCTGCCCGGCGGCTACGTTCAGCTGCTCGAGCCGCTTGGTGCCGACACCCCGGTCGGGCGGTTTCTCGCCCGCCGCGGTGAGGGCATCCACCATGTCGGCTACGGCGTCAGCAACATCCGCCAGGCCCTGACCGCCATCGGCGCCACCGGCGTGCGACTGCTCAACGAGCGGCCGCGGCACGGATCCATGGGTGCCTCGATCGCCTTTCTGCACCCCGCTGACCTGGGCGGAGTCCTGACCGAACTGGTCGAACCGCCCGATCCGCACCCAAATCCGCACCCAGATCCGCACCCAACCCCGCGCAGACCAGAGTGAAGAGGATCAACTGGTATGCATGGGGATGGAGAAGTCCGAACGACCCGCCAAGGCACTCAAGTAAGAGTAGTCTGCGTGTCACCGGGCGAAGATCGCACCCGCCTGCGTAGGGCGTGCTGACCTTTGCCGTTTAACCCCCGTCGCGTCTAGCCAGGATTAGGCCCATGCAATCGGACATTGACGCTCAGCTGACCAATTTCTTCGAAGAAGCTCCGCCGCGTGAGTTCGCGACGGTGATGCGGGGCTACGACCGCCACCAGGTCGACGAGCACATCAGGCAAGTTGAAGCTGAAGCGCGCACCCACCGGGACTCAGCCCAGACCATGCGGCGGGACTTGGCTGACGCGCGCCGCCAGATCCAGGAGCAGGAGCGCCCGACCTACTCAGGCCTCGGCGCCCGCATCGAGCAGCTGCTCCGGCTGGCCGAGGAGCAGGCCACCGAGCTGGTCCAGGCGGCCAGGTCGGAGGCGAACGAGATCAAGGCCGCGGCCAAGGTCGACGCCGCCGAGCTGCGGGCGGGTGCCGAGAACGAGGCCGCCGAGCTGCGCGCGAACGCCAAGCGCGAGACCGATGACCTGCGCGGCGCCGCGGAGCGTGAGGCCGACTCGATCAGGACCACGGCGCGCCGGGAGGCCGACGAGCTGACCTCGACCACCGAGCGCGAGGTTGCCAAGCTGCGGGCGACCGCCGACCACGAGGTTGCGGAGAAGCGGGCTTCCGCCGAGCGCGACATCGCCAAGCTGCGCACCAGCACCGAGCGTGAGGTCGCCCAGCTGAAGGCGACCGCCAAGCGCGAGCGCGACGAGATCCTCACCACCTCCAAGCGCCAGGCCGACGAGATGCGCAGCCAGGCGCAGCGGATCCTGGAGGAGAGCGAGGCCCAGCGCGCCCAGGCCGAGGCGGAGTTCGAGATCCAGCTCGCCGCGCGCAGGGAAGAGGCCGAGCGCCAGGAGGCCGAGCGCCTCGCCGCCGCCCAGTCCGCCACCCAGAAGCTCGTGTCCGAGGCCGAGCAGCGCGCCTCCACCGCCGAGCAGCGGGCGGCCAAGGCCTCCGCGCAGGCCGACCAGACCCGCCGCGACGCCGACCAGCACGCCCGGCAGCTGGTCAGCAACGCCAAGAAGAACGCCGACCAGATCGTCAGCCAGGCCAAGACACAGGCCGACCAGCTGCTCGCCGAGGTCAAGGCGGATGCCGAACGCCGCCGCGCGGCCGCCCAGCGCGAGGTCGACGACCTCACCAGGCAGAAGGACAGCATCGCCACTCACCTGGCCCAGGTGCGCCAGCTGCTCGGCGGGCAGCTGCTGCCCGGCATGGACCTGTCGTCGATGGCTGCCCAGCAGCCCAAGCCGGCCATCGCCGCGGAGCCGCCCGCTCCCGCTGCGCCGGCCGCTCCCGCCGCTCCCGCCGCTCCCGCCGCGAACGCACCGCGGGGCAACGGGGCTCCGGCCGAGCCGCCCACGGTCGTGGCACCGGCTCCGCAGGCCGCGCACCAGCCGCCCACCCAGGTGCCGCCGTCCCCCGTCGCGGCGGGGGCACAGCGCCAGGGCTCGGGCGCCGCCAACGGCGCTCCGGCAGGCAACAGGCAGGCCAGCAACAAGCAGGCCAGCAACAAGGCCGACGACGAGGACTGGTGGACCGAGTAAAGGGGTCGCAGTAGCAGCTGATGCAGAGCCCGGCCACGATGAGCATCATGATCGCCGCGGCCGGGCTCGGTATCGGCAGCTGCCATTCCTCGGTCTCCGACCAGGACCTGGCCCGCTCGGTGCTGGGCGTGTCGGCGGAGAAGTTCTGCCCCTGCATGATCTCGCTCGGGTACCCGGCCGACCGGCCGCTCGACCTGATCCGTCGCCCCAACCGCCGTCCGTTCGACGATGTGGTGCACCGCGGGCACTGGTGAGGTGTGGCACCGCGTACCGGTTTCGGTA
>JBOHCG010000010.1:0-42212 GCA_050698735.1 Streptosporangiaceae bacterium
AGCGTCAAGGTGCCCGTGCGCGGGGGCCCGCGGCGGGTGGCCGCCAGGGTCGCGCCGTAACGGCCGGTCAGTCGGCGGCCGGGCCCGGAGCAGGCAGGGCGCCGCGCTCGGCGAGCTTGGCCAGGCGGCGGGCTTCCTTCAGGGACAGGCCGCGGGCCTGCGGCGGGAGCCGGTAGACGGTCGCGCCGCCCATCAGGTTGTAGATGCGGATCCGGACCACAGGCGCGCCAGGGCGCGCGCTGCGCTGACTGCCAATCTCCTCGTGACCGCCCATCAGCGAGAAGCCGCCCACCTCGAGATCGACCGAGTCGGGCAGGTAGATGTTCGCCCCGCCCATGACCGCGAACAGGTTGAGGGTGAGCTCGCCGCCCTCGATCTCCACCTCGCGCAGGTCGATCTCGTCGCCGCCCAGAATCGCGACGGCGTTGATGCTGCCCACGGCGCGGAACCTGCCGCGCCGGTGCGAGCCGCCCATGATGGCGACCATCCAGCGCACCGGCATGCGGGCCTGGACCGCCGGGGCGGGCCGGGCTGGCTGGCCGGCCTCCTCGGGCAGGTCGCTGGTCAGGGCGGCCAGCTCGCCGCGGGTCTTGGCGGCGAGCGCCTGGCCGGCCCGGTCCTCAAGCTCGTCCAGGGTGAGCCTGCCGACGGCGGCTTGCTCACCTAGCGTCCGGACCGTCGCGTCACGCTCGGCATCCGAGACGCGAAGGGAATCGCCAGATTCGCTCACCACAGACTCCTTGCAGAGTTGGCGTATCGCTCAGCCAGGGTACGCCCGGTCCGCACCCCGGTCCAAGCCGCGGAAGCGGCGCAGCCGCAGGCTGCTGGCGACCACGAGAACCGAGGACATCGTCATCGCCGCGGCGGCGATGAGCGGGTTGAGCAGGCCGGCCGCGGCGAGCGGCACCGCGGCCAGGTTGTAGCCGAACGCCCAGGCCATGTTGCGTCTGATGGTGCGCAGCGCGGCCCGGGCGAGCCTGATCGCGTCCGGCACCACCCGCAGGTCCTCGCTGAGCAGGATCAGGTCGGCCGCGCCGATCGCGACATCCGTGCCCGCGCCGACGGCCAGGCCCAGGTCGGCCGTGGCCAGCGCGGGGCCGTCGTTGATCCCGTCGCCCACCATCGCAACCCGGCGCCCGCCGGCCTGCAGGTCGGCCACGGCCGCGGCCTTGGCCGCCGGCAGCACCCCGGCGATGACGTCGTCGATGCCCACGGCGACCGCGACGACCCGCGCGGTCGCCTCGTTGTCGCCGGTGAGCAGCACCGGGCGCAGCCCGAGGGCACGCAGTGCGGCCACTGCGGCACGGGCCGACGGCTTGACCGTGTCGGCCACGGCGATCGCGCCCTTAAGCTCGCCATCCCAGCCGACCAGGACCACGGTCCGGCCGTCAAGCTCCCACTGCTGCGTCCACTGGCCGACCAGCTGTGGCGGGATCGCGATCCCTTCGTCGCGCAGCAGCGCCTCGCGGCCGACGACGACCTCGCGGCCGTCGACCACGCCGCGTGCCCCCAGCCCTGGCAGGGCGCGGAAACCGTCGACAGGGGGGAACGGCCCGGCTGCGGCGAAGGCGGCCGCGCTTATCGCGGCGGCGATCGGGTGCTCTGACGCGTGCTCCACCGCACCCGCGCGGCGCAGCAGCTCGGTTCGGTCGATCCCCGGCACGGTCACCAGGTCGGCCACCGTCATCTGGCCGGTGGTGACGGTCCCCGTCTTGTCGAACACCACGGTGTCGATCAGCCCGGACGACTCGAGCGCCTGGTGGCCCTTGATGAAGATGCCCAGCTGTGCGCCGCGGCCGCAGGCCGCCACGAGCGCGGCGGGAGTGGCCAGGCCGAGCGCGCACGGGCAGGCGATGATCAGCACCGCGAGCCCCGCGCTGAACGCCTGCTCCGCGGCGGCGCCCGCGAGCAGCCAGCCGGCCAGGGTGAGCGCCGCGGCGGCGAGCACCAGCGGGACGAACACGGCAGAGAGCCGGTCCGCGAGTCGCTGGATGGCAGCCTTGTCCGCCTGCGCCCGGCCGACCAGGGCGATCAGGTGAGCCAGCTGGGTGTCCTCCCCGACCGCGTCTGCCATGACGACCAGGCGCCCGGACAGGGCGATGGCCCCGGCGACGACGGCGGCGCCCGCGGCGGCCTCGACCGGAACCGACTCGCCCGTCATTGCGCTGCGGTCCACGGTCGACTCGCCGGACAGCACCTCGCCGTCCGCGGCGATCGTCTCACCCGGCCGCACCACGAACACGTCCCCGCGCTCCAGCAGGCCGATCGGTATCCGCCGCTCGGTGCCGTCGGCACCGAGCACGCAGACCTCGGCCGCGGCGCTCGCCGCCAGCTTCCGCATCGCTGCGGTGGCGCTGCGCCGGGCCCGGGCCTCGTAGTACCGGCCGGCCAGCAGGAATGTCGTCACCGCCGCCGCCACCTCAAGGTAGATGCCGCCCCCGGAGGCGTGCGCAAGCTCCTGCAGCACGCTTGCCGAGGACCTGTGGTCCAGGCGGAACATCGCGTACGCCGACCATCCGCAGGCCGCGACAACCCCGAGCGAGACCAGCGTGTCCATCGAGCAGGTGCCGTGCCTGAGGTTCGCGATGGCCGCACGGTGGAAGGGCCACGCGGCCCACAGCGCCACCGGTGCCGCCAGGCCGGCCAGGACCCACTGCCAGCCGGGGAACCGGTAAGCGGGCCACAGCGACAGCGTGATGGACAGGTCGCTGAGCGGGACGAAGAAGACCAGCGCGAGCATGAGCCTGCGGCGCAGGTACGCCTCCTGCCGGCCGCCGTCCCCGCCGTCCCTGTCGTTCCTTGCGGCCCCTGGGGGAGGGACCACATCCGCGGCGTACCCCGCGTCCTGCACCGCCTCGACCAGGGCCCGCGCCGAGACCGAGGCCGGCGCCGTGATCGTGGCGGTTTCGGTCATGAGGCTGACCGAGGCCACGACGTCGGCGTCCACCCTGCGCAGCCGCCGTTCCACCCTGGCCGCGCACGCCGCGCAGGTCATCCCCGTGACCGAAAGCTCGGTGCGCCGCATCACGGGCGGCTCCGGTGCCGTCACCGTCACGGACACATTTGGCCTCCGATCCGGTGGCCTGAGGTCCGCGGCGACAGGCCGTGCAGGACGATCTTCGAACCCGCAGGTCACGGTGATGTGACTTGGAAGTTAGAGAAGGCTAGCAGGGCAGTAACATAAGTGTCCGTTTGACCGGCAAGTAGCCATTCATGCCGGATGGGCCGTCAAAGGGTAGGGGCACCCATGATTCACGTCGACAACTTCTCATACGGTGCGCTCAACCCCGTGCTCGCCTACGCGATGTCCTGCGTGGGCTGCTTCCTCGGGTTGCGGTGCACCACCCGGGCCCGGGCAGCCCAGGGGGCGGCGCGGGCCCGCTGGCTGATCGCGGGGGCGCTGGCCATCGCGACCACGGGAATCTGGGTCATGCACTTCATCGCCATGCTCGGGTTCACCATCCCGGGGCAGTCGATCCGCTACAACGTGCCGATCACGATCTTGTCCATGGTGATCGCGGTGATCGCGGTCGGGATCGGGATGTTCATCGTCGGGTTCAGCCGGGAGGGCCTCAGGCCGCTGGTCCTCAGCGGCGTGTTCATCGGTATTGGCGTGGCCGCCATGCACTACATCGGCATGGGGGCCATCCGGGTGGACGATTCGCTGACCTACAACCCCGTGCTGGTCGCGGCCTCGATCGTCATCGCCATGGTGGCAGGGACGGCAGCGCTGTGGGCAGCCCTCCGGCTGAGCAGCGTCCGGTCCACGCTGGTCGCGTCGCTGATCATGGGGGTAGCTGTCAGCGGCATGCACTACACGGGCATGGCCGCGCTGGAGGTGCACAGCGCCCCCGGCCTGGTGGTGAGCACGTCGGCCACGGCCAGCGCGGCGGCCTTCCTGCTGCCGCTCATCCTCGGCCTGAGCTGCATCGGGTTCATCTTCTCCGCGGTCATCGCCGTGTCGCCCACGGCGTCGGAGATCATCGAGGAAGCGGCCCTGATGGAGCGGATCGGCCAGACGGCCCGCAGCCAGCAGGCACCGCAGCCCGCGCTGCGGCAGGACCGGCCGTACTTCCGGCAGGGTCTTCATCAGGACGGCTCCGATGACGGGCCTGGCAGCCTGTTCCGCCCACACCGGCCTTCTCATGACGGCCAGCCGCCGGGCGGCCCGAAGTAAGACGCCCCTGACGTTCGCGGTAAGACGCCCCTGACGTTCGCGGTGAGCCACGAACACAGGGGCCGGGTCGTTCTGAGGAAAGAAACGATGCGGTCCTTGGCTGAGTCGGTGTCCAGCCAGGGTCCTACGGGCCATTGCTGCCAGGCGGTGAGGCCCTTGTAGCGGAGCAGCGCGATCCGGGGGTGATCGGCGGGATAGCCGCGGGGGGCGGACTTGAGCGCGCCGTGCCCGTGCACGGTGATGCCGGCCTTCTCCAGCCCGGCCGCGATCCGCTCCAGTTCCTCGCCGGTGCCCTCGCCGGCCACCGACTCGCGGTAGCGGGCGAGCTGCTCGGGGCTCATCTCCCACATGCCGGCCCCGGCGCCCAGCCCCTCGACGGAGAACTGGACGTAGCCTGAATGACCGAGCACGGCCCCGATGTGCGTCTTGTACGGCGTCTTGTCCTTGCTGAACCGCACGTCACGATAGGGACGGAAGATCTTCGGCTCGCCGAACTCCGCGGCTAGCTCCTCGGTGAGCTCGCTCATCGGGCGGAGCACCTTGTCCTGGTAGACCGCCTTGTTCGCGGTCCAGTAGGACTTGCAGTTGTCGGCCGCCAGGCCGTCGTAAAAATCCAGCGCCTCCTCTGGCCACCCGCTGAACGCCATGCCCGGCTCCCTTCCCCGCTGCGGTCCCTTCTAGAAGATCAAACCAATTTTCCCGAACGAGCAGTGGCACTTCGGCCGCGGAACCGGGTATTACGGGTCCCATGGACACGCCGGAACGGGAGGGCGTCGAGCTCACCCACCTTGACCAGCCGCTGTTCGACGGGGCGGACGCGACCAAGCGGGATCTGGTGGACTACCTGGACGCCGTCTCCGGGTTCATCCTGCCTGAGCTGCGGGACCGGCCGCTGTCCGTGATCAGGGTGCGCGCCGGGCAGCAGCCGTTCATGCAGAAGAACGTGCCGGACTACGCGCCCTCGTGGATCCGCACGGTCTCGATCTGGGCGCAGGCGTCCAAGCGCGAGGTGCACTACGCGCTCTGCGACGACCGGCGGACGCTGCTGTGGTTCGCCAACCAGCGCGCGGTTGAGTACCACCCGACGCTGTTCCGGGTCGAGGCCACGGACCGGCCCACGTACCTGATACTCGACATCGATCCCCCGTCAGGCGGCGAGTTCGGGCACGCGGTGGCCGCCGCGCTGCTGGTCCGGCGGGCGCTTGCCGACGTGGGGCTGACCGGGGCGGTCAAGACCAGCGGGTCCAAGGGCGTGCACGTGTACGTGCCGATCATCGCGAGCGCGGATGACGCGGCCGCGGCCACCAGGGCGATCGCCGTCCGGGCCGAGAAGCTTGACCCGGGGCTGGCCACGACGGCGTTCGTCAAGGACGAGCGGGAGGGGAAGGTCTTCCTGGACTCGACCAGGGCGCACGGCGCGACCGTGGCGGCGGCCTACAGCCCGCGGGCGCGGCCTGGGGCGACGGTCTCGTTCCCGGTGCGGTGGGAGGATCTTGAATCGGTCGCGCCCCGCGATTTCACCGTGAAGTCCGCGCCTGCGCTGCTTGACGGGCAGGAGCCGTGGGCCGGGCAGATGCCCGAGCCGCAGTCGCTGAGCCCCTCTGTGGTGCAGGAGGGGCACGACGTACCGGTGGCCCGGGTGCAGGCCATGCACGAGGGCAAGCGCCGGGCGCGGGAGCGGCGCTCGTCGACGTGAGGCGGCACGGATTACGATCGTGGGCGTGAGGATGGGATGCGCGGAGTGCGGGTGCGTGGTGGACGCGGGGGTGCGGGTGGTGCCGTGCGGGAAGGTGGACTGCTGCTGCCTACATCTGCCGGTACGGGGCGAGACTGGCCGCCCGGATGCTGCTGAATGAGCATCATCTATCACATCGCCTTGGCGGGCGACTGGGAGCAGGCGCTTAGGACTGGCCAGTACTCCATCTCAACACGCGGGTTGACGCTCGTCGAGGTCGGATTCATCCACGCGTCGACGGACGTGCAGGTCGCGGCGGTGGCCAACGCGTACTACAAGGGCGCGCCTGACCTGCTGGTGCTGGTGATCGACACCGATCGGGTCGGTGCGGAGATCCGCTGGGAGGACGTGTCGGGGTCGGACGTGCCGTTCCCGCACATCTACGGGCCGCTGAACACCGATGCGGTCGTCGAGACCAGGCCGCTTGATTCCGGCCCTGACGGCGAGTTCTCCTTCACCGCGCCTTAGGGTCAGGCGGTCTGCCAGTAGACGGGGTTCCCCCGAGCAGCTCGCCGAGCCGGTCGAGCAGCTGGCGGAGCTGGTAACGGCACACGAACGTCTCGCCGTTCTCCTCCGGGATCTGGGCCTGCCAGGTGCCGAACTCGCCCTCGCTGACAATCACGCCGGGGTGGGCGGCGCGGAACGCGGCCAGCCGGGGCACCTGGTCCGGCTCTCCCAGCGCCAGCCGCAGGCGCCACTGCCCGGTCACCGGGGCATCCTCCCCGGGCCACGGGACGGCGGCACATCGGCCGCTGCGCCACCGTCCCTGCAGCGCCCGGCCGTGAGGCCGTTAACTCCGGCAGTCGCATTTACCGTTGGGCTGCCTCCCGGCCGGGCGCCTATCACCGGGACTCCTCCATACCAGAGGCCACCCCGGCGCTTTGACCGTCCCGCCGCTCGTCGACGCGGATCAGCGCGGCGCGGAGGAACGGACCGTAGTCATGATGAAACTCGGGGCCGACCGCCGCGACCATCTGGTCAGCCGCGCCGTCCGGGTTCTGCTGGCACCACGCCGCGACCGCGTCGCGTGCCTGCTGCTGCTTCGCGGGGGTGTCCTCGCTGAACCTCACCGGGCGCCCCTCGCGCACCGGCCCCAGCTGACGCTCGATCTCGCTGCCCGTGTCATGGCGGACGCCTCCCTCACCATCGGCGTGAAGTAATAGGTCCCGGTTCGCGGGAACATCTGGTAGCCAACCGCTGGCCGTGCGCGGGCGTAAGCGTGTGACTGCCGCGCGTTGTTGCGGGCGCTGCGCACGGGGTGTGAATCCGCTGCTTTCACACGGGGTGTGAGTCGCCTGCCCGCCCGGCCAGCCGAGGTCCGGGCGCTTACACTCCGGTAGTAGGCGACGGCGAGGAGCCGCGATGCGAGAGCCGAACATCCTGCTCGACGCGGTCATCGATGAGGCGGGCATGTCGCACGACGGCCTGGCCGCGCGTGTCAACCGGCTCGGCGCCCGGGACGGCCTGGTCCTGCTGTATGACCACGCGTCGGTACGCCGGTGGATCCGGGACGGCACCATCCCGCGGGGCCGTGCCCCTGAGCTGATCTGCGAGGTCCTCAGCGTGCGTCTGGGCCGGACGGTGCTGCTGGCCGACATCGGCATGGACCGCGAGGTCGTGCAGCAGTAGTTGCAAGCCGCCGTCGCCAAGGAGCCACCAGCCCGTCGCCACGCCGGCGGCCATCAGCAGGAACACGAGGAAGAGGAACTTGCGCCAGCGCTTGTCGTCGTCCATGGCGAAGGCGATCAGCTTGACGACATAGACGATCACCAGTGCTGCGGTTCCGTAGCCGACGTCGGCTACGAGGTGCGCGGACACGAACGTGCTCCCTGCCTGGTCCTCCTCACCTCCTTGGTGCCGGCCAGGCAGAAACGAAGGACCAAGCGGGATTTCCCCGGCCAGCTATCTTTCCTTCGTTTCATTTCGTGTCGCGCGCTTCCGGTCCGACCCGGCAGTGGCTAGCCCGCGGAATGCGACGCCGCCACGCACACTCGGCAGCCATCGTGTTGCTGCCGTGGCTTCGATTCTACAAGGCGCGGCCGACGGGCGCACGCGCAACGCAGCCCCGCTCGGGGTCGGGTAGCCCGGGGGAATCTCACCCCCGGGCTCCCACAGAATCCGTGCGTAACAGTCTCCCGTTACACGGCTCTTGCCGCCCTGGTCATCCGGCGACCGGTTTTATCCAGGCCCAGTGTGCGAAGTAGCGCGGCCGCCTGACGACCGCTTCGGCCAGCATCTTGATGGCTTTCTTCCAGGTGCTGTGCTTCTTGTACTTCCTCATGATCCACCGCAGCAGGTAGGTGTTGATGCGGCGGAGCAGGGGGTACAGCGCCGCGCGGTTGAATGCCCCGGTTGGGTCGGACCGGGGCGCCCTGCCGGGATTGCTCCCGGTGGGTTTCCCCGGCCCGCCCGCCGCACCCGCCGTGCGTGTCTCCACGCAACGGGCGCTCCGCGTGTCTTGCCCGCTGGTCGTCAGCCTGGGGCTGGTGCCGGGGTCCAGGGGGTCGGTATGGTGCTGCCGCGGTAGCGGTAGCGGGTCACCGCGACGCTGGATGCGCCGGTGAACACGACCCCGTTGCACTGGCGCCACGCCGCGACCGCGTCGCGTGCCTGCTGCTGCTTCGCGGGGGTGTCCTCGCTGAACCTCACCGGGCGCCCCTCGCGCACCGGCCCCAGCTGACGCTCGATCTCGCTGCCCATTTCATAGCGGGACGCCTCCCTCACCATCGCGTACCAACGTGGTGAAGCCAGTCCACAAGACACGTTCGGTTGTGCGATAGTGACAAGAAGGAGCACGTCAGGGAGCATCCTGGAGCACGTGCCCTCGGCGGTGGCGACGCGAAGGTACGCGATGCCTGGTATTGACGGCGAGACGCTGCGCGCTTGGCGCAGGTCACGAGCCTGGGACGTGCCCGAGGTGGCACGCCAGCTCCGTTATGCTGCCCGCGAGTCCGCCGTCCACGTCGCCGCCCACGCGGGCCTGATCAGGATGATCTACTCCTGGGAGCGAGGCGACCACGACCTGTCCGAGCGGTACGAGCTGCTGTACCGCAAAGTCGGCTTCCCCGACTCGGCAGGCGACGATGAGCCCGGGCCAGAGCCGGGAAGCCTGCCAGCTAGCGGCCAGGAGGAGGACCCGGTGAGACGGCGGACCTTCGTCGAGCTGACCGGCATCTCCGCTATCGATGCACTCTTGCCCACCCGCGCGGCCGCGCCGCCTCCCGCCGGCACAGGCCCGCTGGCGCTCATCCTCACCGGGCAGCTGACCAGCGCCGCGCCCGAACCTGCCGAGGCCCCCGACCTGGCGGCCCTTTCCCGCAGCGTCAGCCGCGCCAGGAGCCAGTATCAGGCGTGCCGGTACTCCCAACTCGTCAGCCAGCTCCCCGCGCTTCTCGCCGATCTTCATGCGGCGTGCGCGACCCTCTCCGGAGACGCGAGGCTCCGCGCCTGCGCGCTGTCGGCTGACGCCTACCACGTCACCGCCGGGTTCCTGCTGAAGGCCGGCGACCAGGGCCTCGCCCATCTCGCGGCCGACCGCAGCATGAGTGCCGCGCTGGCCAGCCAGGATCCCCTCATGGTCGGCGCCAGCGCCCGGATCGTCACCCACACCCTGATGAACTCCGGGCAGCTCACGGCGGCCATCTCGACCGCCCGGAATCACTCGCTTCGCATGGACCGCGAGGCCAGGGAGCGGACACCCGAATTCCTGTCCGTGTACGGGTCAGTCCTGCTCCGCGGCGCCATCGCCGCCGCCCAGCACGACGAGCGCGGCACCGCGCACGAGATGCTCGGCGAAGCGGCCGACGCCGCCCGCAGGCTCGGTACGGACGCCAACCTCCGGGGGACCGCCTTCGGCCCGGTCAACGCCCAGCTGCACCAGGTCAACGTCGCGGTCACTCTCGGAGACGCCGGGACCGCCGTCGACCTGGCCCGCCGGATCGACCTGGCCGCGATCACCGTCACCGAGCGGAAGGCCAGCCTCCTGATCGACGTCGCCCGGGCGTTCTTTCAGCGGGGCCGGTACGAGCAGGCCTACGCGGCGCTGTGCGCGGCGGAACAGACCGCGCCCGAAGAGGTCGCCGCGCGGCCCGCCGTCTGCGCGCTCGCCCGTAACCTCGCCGCGCTGGCCCCGCCAGGCGTCCGGCGGGGCGCCGAGCAGTTCGCCAGCCGGATCGGCGCGGCCAGGTGACACCTGATGGCCGGGTGCTGGCCGTGGTCGCGTGCGGCGCCGGCCCGGCCACAGAGCTTGGCACCCTTGTCGGGCTCGCCCGGGACCGCGGCTGGACTGTCCAGGTGATCGCTACCCCCGCGGCCCTCGAGTTCTTCGACCGCAGGGCGATCGAGACATTGAGCGGCCACCCGGTACGAAGCCAGTACGCCAGGGCGGGGGCGCCGAGATCCCTGATCCCGGATGCTGTCCTCGTCGCGCCGGCCACCTACAACACGATCAACAAGTGGGCCCTGGGCATCAGCGACACCTACGCCCTCGGCGTGCTTGCCGAGACCACAGGCCTCGGCGTGCCCACGGTCGTGCTCCCGTTCGTCAACTCCGCGCTCGCCGGCCGTGCCCCGTTCCAGCGGAGCGTGGATTCCCTCCGCGCCGAGGGGGTGCGCATCCTGCTAAGGCCGGGTGGCGTCGAGCCGCATGCGCCGCGCACCGGAGGCGACCTGATCGGCAACTACCCGTGGCGCCTCGGCCTTGACGAAGCCGAGGGGCTGCTCTCCGCGGCGGCCCAGCGCCGGTAGCAATGGCCGGGGGCTGCGGTCGCCGTCATGCTGTCCCTGCGCGTACCAGCGTGCGATGCCCCGCCGGGTCCCAGACCCGGCGGGGCATCGTCTTGTCGGCCCAGGCTGCCTCCGCTAAGGAAGGCTCCAGCGCTGGTTGGCGCTGTCCTTGCAGGTGTACAGGATCAGCTGGGTGCCATTGCTAGTCGAGCCGCGCGGATCGTCCAGGCATAGCGTGCCGCCCCGGGCCCTCAGCTTGAACTCGCCGTTCGCTAGGTGGCTCCAGATCTCGTTCGAGCCGCCGTTGCAGGTGTACAGGATCACGTGGCTGCCGCTACCGCCGCCGGCCTGGTCGTTCGCGCACAGGCTGCCGTGGATCAGCTTGCCGCCGGTGAACTTCCACGACTCGGCCGGCCCGCCCGCACTGCACTTCCAGGCCACGACCTTGGCGCGCAGGGCGCCGCTGTCGCCGGAGTCGTCGGCGCACATGCCCGCGTACCCCTTGACTTGATGGACGGCCGGGCCCGGCGCGGGAGCGCTCTGCGAGTACGACAGGATCAAGTGGACGCTGTTCCCGGCGTCCTGGAGCTGCGCGTCCGCGGAGACGATGCACGAGTCCGGCTGATGGTACGGATGCGTGATGGTGCGGCTGACCGGCGTCTGCGCAGTGAAGCTTCCCGACGAGCTGCCCGCCGAGTCGCCTTCCGAGCACACGGCGTCCCAGGCGACGTACACCGCCTGGTCTGGGCTCGACGTCACCGTCACGGTGATGGTGACCGGGCTGTTCGCGGTACCCGTGGCGTCACATATGGCATAGCTGCCCTGGCCACTGCAAGAGGCGAAGGTGGTGTTCGCGCTGGCGCCCGTGGCGGTCGCCGCGATCGTGCCCGCGGTCAGCAGGCTGGCCGCCAGCATTAAGGTGGCGGGGTAGCCGAGTCTCATCGGATTCTCCTGTCTTGAGTACCCCAAGCGCATTACGCGCCTAAGAGGCAGACGCGCGGCAGCAGCGGTCGGTGCACATCGCCCGGTGGCTGTGCCAGACTCGTCGAGGGCTCGTGACCGAACCGTGCCCCAGACACCATGCTGGCCTGGTCAGGCGGTCTGCCAGTAGATGGTGTAGTACTCGTGGGCGGCGCGGCTGACCGGGATCAGGCGGGCGGGCTTGCGGTTGGCCAGGGCCTCGAAGGTCATCGGGGCGGCGGCGGTGCGGTGTACCGAGGCGGTGTCAAGCACCGGGGTCAGCGATCCGGGGTCGGCGGGGTAGACGCCGCTCAGCACGACGGGGCCGTAGGTCAGCGCCTGGACGGCGGGCTTATCGGGGGCGGGCTCGAAGGCGAGCCGCATCGGGAGCGTCACCTCGAGCAGGTCGCCGGGGCGCCAGAGGCGGCGGAGGGTGATCCAGCCGCGGGTGATGCGGAAGGGTTCGCCGAGGATGGCGGGGTCGAGGAGGGTGCCGTTGAGACGGACGGCGGGCGGGGCGGCCAGCCAGTGCGGTGCGCGGACCCGGAGGGTGGTGAGCGCCGTGCCGGAGAGCACGGACAGGGCGATGACCGGGGTGTCGGGAAAGGCCGTTGCCTGCTGGAGGACCAGGCCGTGCGAGGTTACCTGCGAGGGGATGAACAGGTTGACGTAGATCCCGTCTGCGTCGCGGGTGTAGATGGTGTCGGCGAACTTGGCCTGGGTCTCCATCCCGGTGGCGGTGTCGCAGGTGAAGTCGTCGTAGTCGGTGGAGTACACGCCGGGGTTGCCGGCCGGGAAGTAGTTCAGCGGCTGGCGCTTGAACGCGCCCGCCGACAGGCCGGTGTAGTAGCAGTTGAAGCCGTGCGGGGACGTGGGGTCCTGCTCGCCGAGCATCTGGTTGAACAGCGTGCGCTCGTAGTAGTCGATCATGTCCACCCGGGTCGGCTGGTGGAACTGGAGCAGCCTGGTGAGCTTGAGCAGGTTGTAGCCGACGCAGTTCTCGCAGGTGAAGTTGGACAGCTGGGCGGCGACCACGTCGGGGTCCTGGAAGTGCTCGTAGTTGCCCGCCCCGCCGATGACGTAGACGTGGTGGCCGGTCACGAGGTCCCAGAAATTCTGGGCGATGTCGTGGTACTTCCCGCTGCCGGTCTCCTCCCACATCCGGACGCAGGCGATGATCTTCGGCGTGGTCACGTTGGCCTGCAGCCCGGGCAGCACAT
The DNA here is from genome assembly GCA_050698735.1 of Streptosporangiaceae bacterium. Taxonomy (GTDB): domain Bacteria; phylum Actinomycetota; class Actinomycetes; order Streptosporangiales; family Streptosporangiaceae; genus Palsa-504. Next base: position 12,818 of record JBOHCG010000010.1, read on the forward strand.
CGACGCCGTCGGCGAGCGGGTCGAGCACCTGCGCGTGATAGAACCGCTGCGCCGTGGCCAGGTAGCGGTCCGCGCCGGTGATCGTGTACAGGTTGGCGAGGGCCTCGGGCAGCCCGCCGAACTCGGTGTTCAGCGTCATCTGCATCTGCGCGTAGGGCAGCCGCCCGGTGCGCCAGTCCACCCAGTCGGCCAGCCGGATCGCCACGTCGAGCGCCTGGCCGTCGCCTGCGAGCTGGTACTGGTCGATCATCCCGGCCAGGTACTTGTGGATCATGTAGTATGGCGACCAGACCGGTTTGCCCTGCTCCAGCCAGTCGAAGTAGTACTCGGGGAACGCCGACAGGTAGCCGGGGTGGAATCCCGCGCCGGTCGCCCTGGCCTGCATCGCGGCGAGCTGGCCGACCAGGTAGCGGCCGCGCTCAAGTAGGGCGGGCTCGCCAGTGTTGGCGTAGGTCAGCGCGAGGCCGGACATCAGGTGCCCGGTGTTGTGACCGCGCACCTCCGAGGTCGGCTTTTCCCAGCCGCCGCACGGCTGGGCGGCCGAGGGCAGGCCGTAGTTCAGGCGGAAGGAGCGCAGCAGGCGGTCGGGGTCAAGGAACATCAGGTACGTGGTGTTCCTCTGCTGGTTGGCGCGGAACGGGCTGTCGAGCAGCCGGACGTTCTGCAGCGGCAGCGCGGCGGCGCGGCCCGCGGTGCCGTTGGGCGCGTAGCCGCCGGGCCGCGGCGTGGTGTGCGGCGCGCCCGGGACCGGCGAGGCGGTCGCGGGACCGGGCCGGGTCTGGTCCCCCGACAGCAGGACCTGCTCGGCTATCAGCATGCCGGCGCCGCCGCCGAGTGCGGTCAGCGCCTGGCGCCTGGACAGGCGTCTGGGGTGATCTGGAGTGCCTGGGTCGCCTGGCGGGTCTGGGTCGGTTGGAGAGCCTGGGTCGGTTGGAGAGCCTGGGTCGCCGTCCGTCTTGGTCACGTTCGAGGTCCTTTGCCCGGTCTCCAGCCCAGACATGATCGTACCCAACTGGGTCCGGGCGGGGCAGCGGTGCGGCCAGGTATTACCGGGTGCTTACATGGACCGGGATCTTTGAGCCGCTAAGGGCTACGGATCGTGATCAGGTATGAGTGCCCAGTGCACGCGGTCGTCACGAAGACCTTGAGCTACTGACTCCCCTCCTGGCTCACGGTCACCAGTCTCCCTATCCGTGCGGGCGGCCGCGGCACTGGGCACTACGGATGCCCAGGCCCGCCGCCAGCAACTCGCTACTAGCCGCGGGCGATCAGCTAGCTACTAGCCGCGGGCGATCAGCGCGGTGAGCGCGGCAAGCGTCAGGGTCACGGCCGCGGCCGTGCCGTGCAGCGCGATGAGGCGGCCGTTGAAGGACGGCGGCGGCTCCGCGGGATCGCGGCGCCGGGCGGCGTCGGCCTTGGCGCGGACGTTGGCGGCGAACCAGGCCAGGCCGGCGCAGGCGGTGACGGCGACAAGCCCGAACGCGATCCAGGCCAGCGGCCTGGAGTGGATGAGCGTGTAACCCAGCCAGAACGCCAGGCCGATGATCCCGAAGGCGGGATGGAGGAACTCCATGAGCGACCGGAAGTGCGGCATCAGCGGCGCGGTCTTGGACGCGGTCAGGGAGGGCGGATCCCACCGGTTCCTGGCCGCCCGGCGCGCCTCGCGGCGTGCGGCCCTTGCCGACTTGGCCGGGTCTGCCCCGGCGGTGCCTGCCGCGGCGGTGCCTGTCGCGGCGGTGCCTGTCGCGGCGGGCACGGCGGCGGCCGGTGGGGCGGAGGCATCGGATGCGGTCGCAAGGGACGGCCCAGCGGCGGGCACGGCGGCGGAGGCCATTTGCGGGGCGAGGTTGTTGTGCTCGAGGTCGGCGGTGGCCGGGCGGGCGCGCCCCAGGTTGCTCGTCACCAGCAGGTAGATCCCGGCGCCAGCGGTGAACATCCACAGCACCAAAACCACGATGGCCATGCCACTCCTCTCCGCAGCCCTGAATCTACCCGAGCAACGATGGGGCGGGCGGTGGCGGTTCCGATACCTGTGGTATCAATCATGATACCATGATGATATGGCGATGACCCTGCGGCTTGCCGACGATGAGACCGAGGCGCTGCGTCGGCGTGCCGAGCTCGAGGACAGGTCCATGCAGGAAGTGGTCCGTCAGGCGATCCGGGAGTACGTGGAGAACCACAGCCGTGCCGAACTGCTTGACCGGGTGCTCGACGATGAGCTGCCCCGGTATGCCGAGGCGCTGGAGCGGCTCGGCCAGTGATCTACCTGACGCTCCCGGAACTGCTGCATGTCGCCGGGCGCGTTCTGCGGCCAGACGACTTCGTGGTGCGCGACTACGGGCTGCTCGAAGCTGCCCTCGCCAGGCCTCGAGCCACCGCGTTCGGCAAGGACGCCTACCCATCCCTGGATGCGAAGGCGGCCGCGCTGCTGCATTCGCTGGCTCGCAACCACGCCCTGATCGACGGCAACAAGCGGCTCGCGCTCGCCGGGATCATCGCCTTTTACGGACTTAACGGCCGACGTCTCACGCTGACCAACGACGAGGCCTACGAGCTGGTCATGAAGGTCGCCGCAGGGGAACTCGATCAGGTCGAGGACATCGCGGCAATTCTCCAGGTCGCTACCGCACCCCGGCGGTAGCACGAAGTGGGACTGCCCCCGGCGGGCCGACCGGTGAAGCCGGCCCGCCGGGGAGGCCGGCCCGCCGGGGAGGCCGGGGAGGCCGGGCTAGCTTCCTACCGTGTACTCGTACGGGAGGGCGGCTAGCTCGTCGCCGCTCTGCTGGTCGTACGGCGAGACCCCGAGGACGAGGTCGTCGACGTACAGGTCGCCGCTGACCACGGTGCCAGTGCCGGCATCCGGGGTGATGGTCACGTTGATCGTGGCCGTCTGGCCCGGGTTGATGACGACCGGCGTGAACGAGGCCGACGCGTTGGTGGCCGCCAGCCAGAGGTCGCCTGCCGGGGAGGTCACCGCCGGGTCGAACGCCTTGGTCTGGGCGTTCATCGAGATGGTGGCGTTGCCGGGGGCCGCCGGGACAGCGTACGGCCCGCACTCGCTGGGGCCGGCCGACCACAGGCCCGCCGTCACGGTGCCGCCGGACGGGCTGTAAACGGCCGACGCGGTATCGGAGCACAGCGGGCCTGTGCCGGGAGCGGCGCTGGCGAGGTCCGGGTCGCCGTTGAACGGGCTGAAGTCGAACATGGCGGGCACGCTAGAGGTCTGCGCCACCGACACGCTCGACGTTTCCGTCGGGACCAGCCAGGTCGGGAACTCACCGTCCATCGGCAGGCTCACGGTGTCCGAGGAACCCCCCTGCGCGGCGAGAGTGATCGTCTGCGTCGTGGTCAGCCTGGGATCGATGAAGAACAGCTCGGGCGCGGCGCCGTTGTTCGTGACCGAGACCGGGATCGTGACCGGCTCGCCCGACGCGAGCGTCGTGCTCGCGCTGTCGGGCAGGCCGACTGCGCTGGCGCTGACGTCGTTGAACAGGATGTTCCCTGTGAACGCGTCGGACAGCTCGTCGCCGACGACCGGCTCGGCGAAGTCGACCACCAGCGTCCAGGTGCCCGCCACCGGGCTGAGCGTCCAGGCGGTCAGCGACAGGCTCTGGGTGCCGTTCAGGTTGTTCTGGCCGTAGCCGAGGGTGTCGCCGTCGGGGCTGATCAGGTAGGCGCCCACCGGGTCATTCGCGTCGTTGGCGAGGGTCACGTTGGCGGTGATGTCCTGGGTTCCTGACGGGACGCTGAACTCGTAGAACTGCTGCTGGCCCTCGCCGGGATCCCGGCCGTTGCCGCCGGTCAGCACGCCGCTGAACGCCCCGCCTGAGGCCACGTCGACCATGCTGCGCAGCGTGACGGGGACCGAGGTAGTGCCGCCGAGGAGCGAGTCGATCACGATCGAGCCGGCCGTATCGCCGGGCGAGGACGGGGTGCTGGCGTGCAGCGTGACCGTCCGGCTCTGGCCCGGTCCTAGCACCAGCAGGCTCGGCGACACCGAGCCGAACGAGGTGAACCGCTCGGTGGCCACCCGCCACGGGACTGCGCCGACCGTGCCGCCGTCGGTGGACACGTCACCGAAGATGACGCCGGTCCAGACGCCCGCGGTCGGCTGCCGCACGTCCACGCTGCCGAAGTTTCCCGGCCCCTGGGGCAGCGAGTGGGCCGCGAGCCGGCCGAGCGGATCGACCAGGATCAGCCGCACCCGGGAGTTCAGCCCCGCCTCGCACGCTTCCTGCAGGCAGTAGACCGGATTACCGGGCCAGGCGATCGAGCCGACGAGCCGGCTGCGGCCCGGCGGGACGGTGAAGTGGAAGACGCCGTAGTTGTTCTGCAGGCCGTTGTAGCCCTCGAGCTTGGGGCTGCTCGTGTCGTTCAGCGTGACGCTGCCGGTCTGCACGTTCTGATCGGGGCCGAAGCCGCGGCCGGTCAGGCCCATGATCTGGGTGGTCGCGCCGGTGTTCGTGATCGTGTCGGTGAGGGTCTGGCCGCTGCCGGGGGTGCCGACCGCGTTCAGCTGGCTGCTTGACAGCAGGGTGGTCTCGCCGACCGGGCGCGGCGAGCCGTCGCTGGTCCGGATCGACTCGGCGAGCTGGACGGCCTTGTAGCTGTTCAGCAGGCCCGCGCCCTGCTCGGTGGCGGGAGCGCCGAGGTCGGTGGCGGTGCTGAGCAGGATCTGCTTGACCAGCGCGGGCGTCGGGGTGGCGCCGCCGTGGGTCTTCCGGTACGCCTGGATGACCAGCGCCGCCGCGCCCGCCACGAACGGCGAGGCCTCGCTGGTGCCGCCGCTCTCCTCGATGTCGGAGGACTGGCCGAGGAAGTTGGCGCATGAGGTGTAGTTCGGGCTGGCATCGCAGGAGGCGAAGCTGATGTCGCCGGGGGCGACTAGGTCGACCGTGCCGCCGGTCTCGTCGAACCCGCCCGAGCTCAGCGAGCTGATGTTGTCGCTGAGCCAGCCCGTGGTCGCGAAGTAGCGGGCGGCGGCGTAGTTGGTCTGGGCGTAGGCCTGGAACTGGGTGCTGGCGCCGACCGAGATGACGTCGGGGTCGGTGGCCGGCGAGCCGATCGTGTTGGTCGAGCCCGCGTCGCCGGTGGACACGGTGACCACTACCCCCGCGGCCACGGCCGCGTCGTTGAACTGCTTGGTCGCGTCCAGCGCGGTGATGTCGGGGAACGGGTTGCCGCCGAACGACTCGTTGAGCACGTTCACGTGGTCGGTCTGCACCGCGTAGTTGATGGCCTGCAGGAAGTTGGACTCGGTGGTGTCCAGCGGATCGTCGCCGTCCTCGCTGAACACGTCGAGGCCGACCAGGCTGGCGCCGGGGGCCACGCCCTCGATCTTGATGTTGCAGGCAGAGGGATCGGGCGTGGCGGAGAAGCCGTTCAGGTTGTAGACATGGATGCCCTGGCCGGCGATCTGGTTGGCGTCGAGGAACGCCTCGTCGCCCCCGGTCGGCGCGCCCGGGCCGTTGCCGGTGAAGTCCTGGTAGTCACCGCCGTCGGAGAACACCGACGTGCCGTTGGGCCTGATGAAGTTCACGTTGTTCGGGTCCAGGCCGTCCGCGACCCAGGCGACCTTCACGCCGGCCCCGGTGATGCCGAGCGAGCGCGCCGTCGGCTGGGCGGGGTTAGCCGAGGCCGTCCCCGTCAGCGAGAGCCCCTCGGGGGCGAGCTGGACCTGGCCGTTCGGGCCGCAGGCACCGGGGATCACGTGCGCAGTCAGCGATCCGCTGTGCGCGGGCCCCGAGGACGTGGGCAGCCCGACCTGGGCGCCCTGGATGGTCACGTCGGGGATGACCTCAGCGACCGCGGCGTTCGCGCTCAGCCACGCCTGCTCCCCCGGCGAGACCGTGGCCGCGAAGGAGTTCACCAGCCGGTAGGGCTTGATGTGGGTCGCATGGACCTCGCCGAGCTCGGTCATCAGCGGAGCCTGAGTGGAGGCGATCCGCGACGCGCGGGTGGCCGCCGCCTGGCTGCCCATCGGCGCCGGGGAGGGCTGGCTCTTCATGATCACGATCACGTGCTTGGTCACGTTCTGCGACAGCTCGGCGGCAAGAGCCGAACTCAGCGGTGCCTGCGCCAGGCCGCCTGCGGCGGGCCCGGCCGTGGCCGCGACCGCCGCGACGGACTGGGTGGCCACCAGGGCCGATACCGCGGCCGCGATGACGATCGAACGTGATTTGCCGCCGCTGCGCGCCCACGGCGCGCGGCACGCTGCGCGTAGCTGCATGCTCGCCTCATTCGCTCATATGCCGGAAAAGAGGCTGCTCGCCTGGCCGATCTCAAAGGCCGTTGACGGCGGCTCGCGACTTACCCCCGGGGGACCATATCAGGGGGTGACACGTGAGCATGTAACAGCTGGTAACGAATCAAGAACGAAAGAGGTTCATTTGTGGTGTCAGAAAGAAGTTGAGATTTCAAAGTAGAAGGAGGCGGGAGGGGTCGGGCCAGGGCTGGCTAGGGGAAGCTGACCTCGATGTCCAGGCCGCCTTCGGGGAGGGGGCGGGCGGTTAGGGCGGCGGCGTGGGCGTGCGCGATGGCGCGGACGATGGCGAGGCCCAGGCCATGCCCGCCGGCGTGACCGATGCGGTCGCGGCCGAGGCGCTGGAAGGGCTGGAACAGGCGGTCCAGCTGGTCGGCGGGGATCACCGGGCCGGTGTTGGCGACCCGCACGCTGGCGCGTCCGGCGGTCATCGAGGTGGACACGTCGATCCGGCCGCCGGCCACGTTGTACCGCAGGGCGTTGTCCACCAGGTTGGCCACCAGGCTCTCGGCGAGGCTCGGGTCGCCGGTGGCTGGCGCGGGGGCGAGCGTGGCCGCGACGGCCAGGTTCCGGCCGCCAGCCTGCTGGCTGCGCTCCTCGATGACCTTCGCGGCGATGTCGGCGAGGTCGAAGGGCTCCCACCGCTCGACGCCGCGCTCACTGCTCGCCAGCGTGAGCAGCGCCTCGATCAGGCGCTCCTGCTGGTCGCCGAGGACAAGCGCCTGCTGGCAGGCCGAGCGCAGGGCCAGGGTGTCCGCGTCCGGGTCGGCGAGCGCCACCTGCAGCAGGGTCCGGCCGGCGGCTAGCGGGGTGCGCAGCTCGTGCGAGGCGTTGGCGACGAACCGGCGCTGCGACTCGAACGACGCCGCGAGCCGGCCGAACAGGTCGTCCAGGGTGGCCCCGAGCTCGGTGAACTCATCCCGGGGGCCGGTCAGGTTCAGCCGCTGGTGCAGGTTCCGTGCCGAGATGTCGCGGGAGGTGGCGATGATGGCGCGCAGCGGGCGCAGGTTGCGGCCGGCCACCAGCCAGCCGACGCCCAGGGACAATGCGATCAGCACGGCGAGGAACACCGCGGACTGGACGGAGACCGAGTGGCCGGTGGAGCTTAGATAGCCAGGCCCGGGCGAGGTCGGGGTGCCGACCGGGGCAGCCTGGGAGGCGTGCTCCCGCAGCAGGTTCGGCCAGAGCAGTTCGGAGACCGCGGCGACGGCGGCGACCGAGGCGCTCAGCAGCGCGCCGTACAGCACGGTCAGCCGGGTCCGCAGGTTCAGCCGCGGCACCCGGATGGCGACCGCCTGCCTGCCTGGAAGGGTCATCATGCTTCTCCGATCCGGTATCCGCCCTCGCGGACGGTGTGGATGACGGGCGGATCGCCGAGCTTGGCCCGCAGCCGGCGGATCGTGGTCTTCACCGCGGTGGTGAACGGGTCGGCCGCCTCGTCCCAGGCCCGCTCGAGCAGTTCCTCGGCGGAGACCACCCGGCCGGGCGAGGACAGCAGGCACTCGAGCACGGCGAATTCCTTCGGGCTGAGGTCGAGCCGGCACCCGGCGCGGAACGCGACCCGGAGGTTCGGGTCCAGGGTCACGTCGCCGCCCGCCAGCGTGGGCGGCAGCGGGGCGGCGCTGCGCCGGGCCAGCGCCCGGATCCTGGCGACGAGCTCGGCGAAGTCGAACGGCTTGGTCAGGTAGTCGTCGGCGCCGAGGCCGAGGCCGCCGACCCGCTCCCGGACCGTGCTCGCCGCGGTCAGCATCAGCACCCGGCTCCCGGAGCCTCCGGCCACCAGGCTGCGGCACACCTCGTCGCCGTGCGTCCCTGGCAGGTCCCTGTCCAGGACGACGACGTCGTAGCGGGTGACGGACAGGTGCTCGAGCGCGTCGTCCCCGTCGAGGACCACGTCGACGGCCATGCCCTCGCGGCGCAGGCCGGTCCCGATAGCCCCGGCCAGCACCTCGTGATCCTCCACGACAAGCACTCGCATGCATCCAACGATGCCAGGCGGACGGTGTCGATCCGGTGTCAGCGGGCGACACCGTGCCGACACCGGCGGTGGCGTAGGACCGTGAGCATGGAAACGACTATTGAAGTCAGCGGGCTGCGGAAGCGGTTCGGGCCGGTGCTGGCGCTGGACGGGATGACGTTCACGATCCCGCCGGGCCAGGTCACCGGGTTCGTCGGGCCCAACGGCGCGGGCAAGTCCACCACGATGCGGGTCATCCTCGGCCTGGACGCCCCCGACGAGGGCACCGCGCTGGTCGGCGGGCGGCCGTACCGGTCGCTGCCGCATCCGCTCAGCTCCGTGGGCTCGCTGCTGGACGCCGGCGCGCTGCAGCCCAGCCGGACCGCCCGCAACCACCTGCTGTGGCTGGCCCGCTCGCAGGGCTTCCCGGCCCGCCGGGTGGATGAGGTGGTCGAGCAGGCGGGCCTCGGGCCGGCGGTCGGGCGGAAGGCGGGCGGGTTTTCCCTCGGCATGCGGCAGCGGCTGGGGCTGGCGGCGGCGATGCTGGGCGACCCGCCGGTGCTGCTGCTCGACGAGCCGTTCAACGGGCTGGACCCGGAGGGCATCATATGGATGCGCGGGCACCTGCGGAGCCTGGCGGCGCAGGGCCGGGCGGTGCTGGTGTCCAGCCACCTGATGAGCGAGCTCGAGGACACCGCGGGCCACCTTGTCGTGGTCGGCCGCGGCCGGGTAATCGCGGACACCAGCGTGGCGGAACTGATCGCCGCCGCGTCCGGCGGCCGGGTGCTGCTGCGCACGGCCGCGCCGTCGGAGGCTGCCGAGGTGCTCGGCCGCTCGGGGGGCGCGGTGACCGTCACGGGTCCGGACACGGTGACCGTGACCGGGCTGCCGACGGAGAACGTGGTGGCGGCGCTGGCGGCGGGCCGGGTGCCGTTCGCCGAGATCTCGGCGTACCGGGTGTCGCTGGAGGAGGCGTACCTGGAACTCACCACCGATGCCGTTGAGTTCCGTGCGACGCAGGGGGCGAAAGTGGGGACTGTGCGATGAGCGCGGGCACGCTGACCGCGCGCCGGGCCGACGTGCCGGTCGGGCCCAGTGGGTCGCACAGCGGGTTCTGGCAGCTGGTGCGGGCGGAGTGGACCAAGCTGCGGACCGTACGCGGCTGGGTTGCCGGGGTGATCGTCGCGGGAGTGCTCGTCGCCGGGGTCGGGCTGCTCGGGCACAGCGAGTGCGGCGGGCAGGCGGGCCCGAACGCGCCGGTCGTCACCGGCGGCGCGCAGTGCGCCAGCCCGCTGGGACCCGGCGGGGAGGCGGTGACCGACAACTTCTATTTCGTGCACCAGCCGCTTGGCGCCGACGGCAGCATCACGGTCCGGGTCACCTCGATGACCGGGTCGCGGCTGCAGCCGTGGTCGAAGGCCGGGATCATCGTCAAGGCCAGCACCGTGCCGGGGTCCGCGTACGCCGCGATGATGGTCACCGCCGGGCACGGAGTGCGGATGCAGTGGGACTACACCCAGGACGCGCCCGGCCTGGCCGGGGCCGCCGGGCCGGCGGCGCCGCGCTGGCTGCGGCTGGTCCGGGCCGGCGACAGAATCACCGGGTACGACTCGGCGGACGGCGCGCACTGGGACCTGGTCGGGTCCGGGACGCTGGGCGGGCTGCCTTCGGTCGCGCAGGCCGGGCTGTTCGCCGCGTCGCCTGACTACTCGAACGTGACCAGCCAGTCGATCGGCGGCGGCAGCGGGAGCGGCGGCACGACCGCGGCAACCGCCGCCCTGGACGACGTAGCCGTCACGGGTGCCGCGGGAGGCGGTCGCTGGGCCGGCACCGCCGTCGGCGGCATCGCCGCGGCGCAAGGGCCCAGCGGATCGTCACTGGACGGGTATCGGCGGTCGGGTGACGCGTTCAGCGTCAGCGGGTCCGGCGACATCGCGCCGGTGGCGCCGGCCGGGGCGGGGTCGGTGGCGCAGCCGATCGTCGGCACGTTCGCCGGGCTTATCGCGCTGGCCGTGGTGGCGGCGATGTTCATCACCGCGGAGTACCGGCGGGGCCTGATCCGGGTCACGCTGACCGCGAGCCCGCGGCGGGGGCGGGTGCTCGCGGCGAAGGCCGTGGTGGTGGGCGCCGTCGCGTTCGTGGTCGGGCTGCCCGCCGCCTGGGCCGCGCAGCTGATCGCCGAGCCGATGGCGCGCTCAAGGGGCATCTTCATCGACCCGGTTGCCGCGCCGACCGAACTGCGCATCCTGGCGGGCACCGCGGCGCTGCTCGCGGTCGCCGCGGTGCTGGCGCTGGCCGTCGGCGCGCTGGTGCGCCGCGGCGCGGCCGCGGTCACCGCCGTCATCGTGGTGATCGTGCTGCCGTACTTCTTCGCCAGCCCGCTCGCCGTGCTGCCGGTCGGCGCCGCGGACTGGCTGCTGCGGGTCACGCCGGCGGCGGCGTTCGCCATCCAGCAGCCCTACCCGGCGTACCCGCAGGTCGCCATGCAGTACACGCCCCAGAACGGGTACTATCCGCTGGCGCCGTGGACCGGGCTCGCGGTGCTGTGCGGCTGGACCGCGCTGGCCCTCGGGCTGGCCGCCTACCGGCTGCGCAGGGCAGACGCGTGACCGTGATGGAACTAAGGGCGGAGTGGACGAAGGCCAGGACGCTGGCGAGCACGTTCTGGATCGTGCTCGCCGCCGTCGCGGTCACCGTGACGGTGAGCGCCGCGGTGGCCGCGGCGGTCAGGTGCCCGTCTGGCGGCTGCGCCGAGGACCCGGCCAAGATCAGCCTGACCGGGATCTACCTGGGCCAGGTGATCATCGCCATGCTGGCCGCCCAGGCCGTCGGCGGCGAGTACGGCACCGGCATGATCCGGGTGACGCTGGCCGCGATGCCGCGCAGGACCGCCGTCCTTGCCGCCAAGGCCGCGGTGATGTGCGGGCTCGCGCTCGCCGCGGGGACGGTTGCCGTCGCGGCGTCGCTGCTGGCCGGGCGGCTGATCCTGCCGGGAAACGGCATCGGGCCCGGGCACGGTTACCCGGCGGTGTCCCTCGCCGACGGGGCCGTGCTGCGCGCCGCGGTCGGCTCGGTGCTCTACCTGGCCCTGATAGCCCTGCTCAGCCTCGGCGTCGCGGCCGCGGTGCGGGACTCAGCGGCGGCCATCGGGATCGTCCTCGGGCTGCTCTACCTGTTCCCGATCGTCGGCGCCGCCGTCGGCAACGCGCAGCTTGACCGGCACATCCAGCAGATCGGGCCGATGACCGCCGGGCTGGCCGTGCAGGCCACCACCGGCCTTGATCACCTGCCGATCGGCCCGTGGGCCGGCCTCGGCGTGCTCGCCGCCTGGGCCGCCGCCGCCCTGCTGACAGGCGGCCTGCTGCTGCACCGCCGCGACGCGTGAACGAGCGCGACTTTGGGACCCGCGAGCCAAAGGGCGCCGGCCCTGACTGGACTCCGCCTTTCCCCCGAACCCACCCCAGGCGCGACGAAGGAGCGACGAGGGAAGGAAGGGCCTCAAGGGGCGCCCGGAGGCGAGCGGGGAGAATAGAGTCTGCTTGAGATCTGCTTGGAGAGTGCTTAAGGCGGGGGCGGCGGGGAACACGGGGCGTTATGGTTTTGACGTTCGGGCCACGCGGGGACCGGCAGTTTTCTACAATTAGTCATCAGCTAACCACGAGAACGGCAACATGCATGATCGTGGCGAGCACCGGGCGAAACATTGCTAACCTGACTCCAATCTCGGCGGCCGTGAAGAAGTCCAGCCACCCGGCCGGTGGGTACGGACGGTGACGGGGAACCACTGTTCGTTCGGAATAATTATGGTTTTAAAGGGTTTTCTGGGGTAGCGGGGGCACGGTGGAGCGGTTCAAAGGGGAACTATGAGGCCGTCTATTGGCATAACCACGTACGACGACGTGGCATCGTGGGGCCTGTGGCACTCGCGGGCGGCGATGCTGCCCTGGCCGTACGTGGACTCGGTGCGGCGCAACGGCGGACGTCCCGTGCTGCTGCCGCCCGGCGGGGACGACGACGAGGCGCGGGCGACGGTGGCCGGGCTCGACGGGCTGATCGTGGCCGGCGGGCCGGACATCGACCCGGTCAGGTACGGCGCGGCGCGGCACCCTAAGACGCAGCAGCCGGTGACGGAGCGGGACGCGTGGGATCTCGCGGTCACCGCGAGCGCGCTGAGCCTCGGCGTGCCGCTGCTCGCCATCTGCCGCGGCATGCAGGTGCTGAACGTGCTGCGGGGCGGCACGCTGCACCAGCACGTGCAGGACATCGTGGGGCACGCGCGCCATGACGGGCCGGAGAGCGGGTTCGGCCTGCACAAGGTGCGGATCGGCCGGGACAGCATGCTGGCGGGGATCCTGCCAGAGGGCGGCTACATCGACCTGCCGACCCACCACCACCAGGCGGTCGACCTGCTCGGCGACGGGCTCAAGGCGGTGGCCTGGGAGGAAGACGGCCTGATCGAGGCGGTCGAGGCCGGGCCTTCCGAACTGGATGGCTTCTCCGGGTTCGTGCTCGGCGTGCAGTGGCATCCGGAGCGGGACGACGATCCCCGGCTGTTCGCCGCGCTGGTGAGCGCCGCTGCGGAACGGGCCGCGATGCGGGGGCTGCTGGAGCCGACGGCCTGAGCCTTCCTCCGCACGCGGACTGAGCATAGGCGCGGGCGGCTCAGCCCTTTTCAGGTGAGGAAGCCGCGCAGCAGCGCGCTTGTGCCCTCCAGGTGCTCGCAGACGGCCTGGCGGGCCAGGCCCGGGTCGCCCGCCAGGATCGCGGTCGCGATCGCGGTGTGCTGGCCGACGGTGTGGTCGATGTTGCGGCGCAGCACCGGGATGGCGTTGAGCAGGTCGTTCAGCCGCATCCGCGCGTCGGCGCAGGCGGCTGCCAGCAGGGTCGAGCCGGTGAGTTCGGCGATCGCGAGGTGGAAGAGCGTGTCCAGCCGGCGGTAGTCCTGCGGGCTGGCGCCGTTGAGATCGGCCAGCCTGGACAGCAGGACATCGCGCACGGCGGCCTGCTGTGCCGCCACCTCAGCGGGGGGGTTCGGGGGGGTCGTCCCCCCGGGGGAGCGCTGAGCGGGGGGGTTCGGGGGGGTCGTCCCCCCGGGGGAGCACTGCTGGGCGAGCACCTCGGCGGCGCCGATTTCCACCGCGAGCCGGAAGGTCAGCGCGTCGGTCAGCTTGTCGCCGTCCTCGCGGGCCAGGCGGCGTAGCTCGCCGGGGGCCGGCACGGGCGGCCTGCGGGTGACGAAGGTGCCGCCGAACCTGCCGCGACGGGACTCAACGAACCCTGCCTGCTGCAGTTCCCCGATCGCCTCGCGCAGGGTGAGCCTGCTGATGCCGAGCCTGACCGCAAGCTCGCGCTCGGCGGGGAACCGCTCCCCCGGCCCGATCAGGCCGAGTTTGATCACCGTGAGCAGCCGCTCGACCGTTTCCTCGAACGCGTTGCCCGCGCGCACCGGCCGCAGCATGCCGCCCAGGTCAGGCCCGCTAGTTACCATTTGCCCCTTAATGCCCTCCGGGTCTTGACATCGGCCCGGCGTTGCCCACCAATGGTCTGGTATTGAACCATTGAAACACGAGGAGCGCCCGTGGCGGTCAACGAGCAAGCGGCCATGTCCAGCGACGAGGAAACCCTGCACCGGCTCGGCTACGCCCAGGAGCTGCGCAGGAGGATGTCCGGATTCTCCAACTTCGCCGTGTCGTTCACGATCATCTCGATCCTGTCCGGCTGCCTGACCCTGTACGGGTACGGCATGAACACCGGCGGCCCCGCGATCATCGTCTGGGGCTGGCCGATCGTCGGCGTGATGACGCTGATGGTCGGGCTGGCCATGGCCGAGGTCTGCTCGAGCTTCCCGACCGCGGGCGGCCTGTACTACTGGTCGGCCAAGCTGGCGCGGAAGAACGGGGCCGCCTGGTCCTGGTTCACCGGCTGGTTCAACTTCCTCGGCCAGGTCGCGGTCACGGCCGGCATCGACTTCGGCGCGGCGTTCTTCATCAACGCGTTCCTGAGCCTGGAGTGGAACGTCAGCACCGCGCACTGGGTGACGATCCTGATCTTCGCGATCGTGCTTGGTGTGCACGGGCTGCTGAACCAGTTCGGCATCCGGCTGGTCTCGCTGCTGAACGACGTGAGCGTGTGGTGGCACATCACCGGCGTCCTGCTGATCGTGGGCGTGCTCGCGTTCGTGCCGTCCCATCACGCGTCGGCGTCCTACGTGTTCACCGATATCGTCAACAACACCGGCTGGCACAGCACGTTCTACGTGCTGCTGATCGGCCTGCTGCTCGCGCAGTACACGTTCACCGGGTACGACGCCTCGGCGCACATGACCGAGGAGACCCACAACGCCGCGCGCAGCGGCCCGCGCGGCATCGTGATGTCGATCATCGTGTCGCTGTTCGCCGGCTGGATCCTGCTGATCGGGATCACGTTCGCGATCCAGAAGGCGCACTACACGGACTACACCGGCGCGCTGGTGCCGCCGGCTCAGATCTTCGCGACCGCGATCGGCGACACCGGCGCCAAGCTGCTGCTGCTCGTCGCGATCGGCGCCCAGCTGTTCTGCGGGATGTCCTCGGTGACCGCGAACTCGCGGATGATCTACGCGTTCTCCCGCGACGGCGCGCTGCCCGGCTCGGCCATCTGGCACAAGGTGAACAAGCGGACCAGGACGCCCACCAACGCGATCTGGCTGGCGGCGGTGGGCGCGCTGATCCTCGGCCTGCCGTACCTGGGGAACAGCGCGGCCTACGCGGCGGTCACCTCGATCGCGGTCATCGGCCTTTACATCGCGTACGTGATCCCCACGTACCTGCGGCTGCGGCAGGGCGCCAGCTTCAAGCGCGGGCCGTGGCACCTCGGCCGGTGGAGCTACCTGGTCGGCACGATCGCGGTGATCTGGGTCATCCTCATCACGATCCTGTTCATGCTGCCCACCGCGAGCCCGATCACCTGGGCCGACTTCAACTACACGGTCATCGCCGTGGTCGTGGTGCTCGGCTTCGCCGGCATCTACTGGCTGGTGTCCGCGCGGAACTGGTTTACCGGGCCGAAGGTGCAGGGCACACCGGAGGAACTGGCCGCGATCGAGGAGGAGCTGTCCGCCTGATGGGTCCTGATGGTGCAATGCGGCGCGGCTTCCTGACGCTGGAGCAGTTGCGGGTCGCGGTCGAGGACGGCTCGGTCGACACGGTGCTGCTCGCGTTCACCGACATGCAGGGGCGGCTGGCGGGCAAGCGGCTGTCCGCGGAGTTCTTCCTCGACGAGGTGGTCGAGCATTACTCGGAGGGGTGCAACTACCTGCTCGCCGTGGACGTGGACATGAACACGGTGGACGGGTACGCGATGTCCTCCTGGGAGCGCGGCTACGGCGACTTCGTGCTCGTGCCCGACATGTCGACGCTGCGGCAGGTGCCGTGGCAGCCGGGCACGGCGATGGTCATCGCGGACCTGACCTGGCTGGACGGGTCCCCGGTGGTGGCCTCTCCGCGGCAGATCCTTGCGGCGCAGACGGCGCGGCTGGCCTCTCGCGGGCTGGTCGCGCTGGCCGGGACCGAGCTTGAGTTCATCGTGTACCGGGACTCCTACGAATCCGCTGCTTTGAAGGGGTACCAGGACCTGGTGCCGGCGAACCTGTACAACGTGGACTACTCGGTCCTCGGCACGGCGCGGATCGAGCCGCTGCTGCGGCGGATCCGGCTGTCGATGGCGGGCGCCGGTCTTTATGTGGAGTCGGCCAAGGGCGAGTGCAACCTGGGCCAGCACGAGATCGCGTTCCGCTACGCCGACGCCGTGACCACCTGCGACAACCACTCGATCTACAAGACCGGCGCGAAGGAGATCGCGGATCAGGAGGGCATGAGCATTACATTCATGGCCAAGCCCAACCTGCGCGAGGGCAACTCGTGCCACATCCACCTGTCGGTGCGTTCGGCCTCGGACGGGTCGCCGGTGATGGCAGGCTCCGGTGAGTACGGCATGTCTGCTCTGGGCGCGCACTTCCTTGCGGGCCTCCTGGACTCGATGCGCGAGCTGACGCTTTTTTACGCGCCGAACATCAACTCCTACAAGCGGTACGTGCCCGGCAGCTTCGCGCCGACCTCGGTGCGCTGGGGGCCTGACAACAGGACCTGCGCGCTGCGGCTGGTCGGGCACGGCCACTCGCTGCGGGTGGAGAACCGGACGCCGGGCGGGGACGTGAACCCCTACCTTGCGGTGGCGGCGATGATCGCGGCCGGGCTGCACGGCATCGAGCAGGAACTGCCGCTCGAGCCGCCGGTGACGGGGAACGCGTATCGCGACTCGTCCTTGCAGGTGCCTTCGACCATGCGCGATGCCCTGGATCTTTGGGAAAAGAGCGGGCTGGCCAGGAAGGCGTTCGGCGATGAGGTGGTCGAGCACTACGCCAACTATGCCAAGGTGGAACTGGCCGCCTACGATGCCGCGGTGACCGACTGGGAGCTGCGGCGCGGCTTCGAGCGTCTGTGAGCTGTTGTATGACTACTTTTACTGTGCTGAATCCTGCCACCGAGGAGCCGGTCACTACCGTGGCGCAGGCCTCGCTGGAGGAGACCGACGAGGCCATCGCGCGGGCGGCGGGCGCCTCGGCCTCGTGGCGCGCGGTGGCGCCCGGGGACCGGGCCCGGCTGCTGCGTTCGTTCGCTCTTGCGGTGGACGCGGCCTCCGAGGAGCTGGCTTCTTTGGAGGTGGCTGGCTCGGGGCATCCGATCGGGGCGGCGCGGTGGGAGGCGGGGCAGGTCCGCGACGTGCTGCAGTACTACTCGGCGGCGCCGGAGCGGCTGATCGGGAAGCAGATCCCGGTGCCGGGCGGGCTGAACGTGACGTTCCACGAGCCGGTCGGGGTGGTGGGCCTGATCGTGCCGTGGAACTTCCCGATGCCGATCCTGTCCTGGGGAATGGCGCCGGCGCTCGCCGCCGGGTGCACCGTGGTGGCCAAGCCCGCGGAGGCGACGCCGCTGACCGCTATGCGGATCGCCGCTCTTGGATTGGAGGCGGGTCTGCCGGAGGGCGTTTTCCAGGTGCTGCCCGGTAAGGGCAGCGTGGTGGGGCAGCGGCTGGTGGACCACCCCTTGGTGCGGAAGATCGTCTTCACCGGGTCGACCGAGGTGGGCCAGTCGATCATGGCGGGCTGCGCGCGCCAGGTGAAGCGGCTGACGCTCGAGCTCGGCGGCAAGAGCGCGAACATCATCTTCGCCGACTCCGACCTGGAGCGGGCGGCCGCCACCGCGCCGTACGCGGTGTTCGACAACGCCGGGCAGGATTGCTGCGCGCGGTCCAGGATCCTGGTGCAGGCCTCGGTGGTGGACAAGTTCATGTCGCTGTTCGAGTCCGCGGTCGCCTCTGTAGCGGTGGGTGATCCTGCCCTGGCTTCCACCGAGATGGGGCCGCTGATCTCGGCGGCGCACCGGGACCATGTAGCGTCTTTCGTTCCCCCGGATGCGCCGGTGGCCTTCCGGGGCAGCGCGCCGTCCGGGCCCGGGTTCTGGTACCCGCCGACCGTGCTCGCGCCGGTGCGTTTGGATGATCGCGCGTATACCGAGGAGGTGTTCGGGCCGGTCGTGACCGTGACGCCGTTCGCCGACGAGGCGGAGGCCGTGGCGATCGCGAACGACACGCCGTACGGGCTGTCCGGGTCGATCTGGACGTCGGACGTGGGCCGGGCCATCCGGGTGGCGCGGGCGGTGGAGACCGGCAACCTGTCGGTGAACTCGCACTCCTCGGTGCGGTACTGGACGCCGTTCGGCGGCTTCAAGCAGTCCGGCCTTGGCCGCGAACTCGGGCCCGACGCCCCGGACGCGTTCACCGAGACGAAGAACGTCTTTATTTCTACGGAGGCCTGATCTTCATGAGGTTCGAGGGCCGGACGGTCGTCATCACCGGGGCGGGCAGCGGGATCGGGCTGGCGGCGGCGCGGCGGTTCTCGGCGGAGGGCGCGCACGTGGTGGCCGTGGACATCGACGACGCGGCCGGGGAGAAGGCCGCGTCTGAGACCGGCGGAGTTTACGTGCACGCGGACGTGACGTCCGCTTCCGACGTGGCCTTGGCCTTCCGGGTGGCTGCCGAGACCTACGGGTCGGTGGATGTGGCGTTCAACAACGCGGGCATCTCGCCGCCGGATGACGACTCGATCCTCGACACCTCGCTGGAGGCCTGGCGCCGGGTGCAGGAGGTGAACCTGACCTCGGTGTACCTGTGCTGCAAGGAGGCGATCGGGTACATGAGGGAGCAGGGCCGCGGGGCGATCGTCAACACCGCCTCGTTCGTCGCGGTGCTGGGCTCTGCCACCTCGCAGATCTCGTACACCGCGTCCAAGGGCGGCGTGCTGGCGCTGTCGCGGGAGCTCGGGGTGCAGTTCGCCCGGGAGGGGATCCGGGTCAACGCGCTGTGCCCGGGGCCGGTGAACACTCCCCTGCTGCAGGAACTGTTCGCGGCCGATCCGGAGCGGGCCGCGCGGCGTTTGGTGCACGTGCCGATGGGCCGGTTCGCCGAGGCGGACGAGATCGCCGCCGCGGTAGCGTTCCTGGCCAGCGACGACGCGTCGTTCATCACCGCCTCGACGTTCCTAGTCGACGGCGGGATCAGCGCGGCGTACGTGACGCCGCTCTAAGTTCAGGCGTTTCCGGGCCCGCTCGGGTCCGGGCCGTTATCGTGGATAGCTACCCCCCATATTGTGACGGTAACGATCCACGATCATGGTTCCTGAGCGCCCAGGCACGCCTCCAGGCCGTGCGGATCCGGGGCAAGTGCTAACGACCGCTTGATCTGACCGGCGAACCGATATGTACGACCGCGCGGAAAACTCCGCCACCTGGGCAAGTTGGTCATACATCACCTGCGGCGAGCCGATCAGGCGGTGCAGCACCGCCTCATCCAGCACCACCATCACATCGGGCGGATTCGGTTTGTCGAATATCGCCCGCCGCTCCATCCGGGCAGCCACCAGTGCGTCGATGGCCTCATCGGAGGTGCCCGTCTGCGCGGCCAGCAGCAACGCTCGGGCGTACTCGGCCGTCTGGAACAGCCCCGGAATAATGATCGGCTGCCAGTACCGCAGCGTCAGCGCTTCCCGCTCGGCGGCGAGCCAGTCTTCGAACCACGTGCCTGGCATCTACTACGGCGTTGGTGTGGGTGACCAGGTGGCGGATGCCATAGAGCAAGCACAGCCGATCCCATGCGGCTGCGCCAAGAATCGCTGGGATATCGATCCCGCAGTGGTCCCGGTAGAGCAGTGCCGTGTCATCGAGCCGCTGGAAGATGTTGCCCTTCCCGGCAATCAGGGAGTCGCCTCCCACACCGCCGGAGCATATTATCGCACTCTCGCGCACCGGGTCGCAGCGAGCGCCCCCGAATCCGCCACGTCCGGTGCACGGGCCCGCGCTATCGAAATCCTTCAGGCCGAAGCCCGGCTGGGCAAGTACAGCGAACTGCCGCCGCGACAGCTCTCACCCGGCGGCGCTGCAATAGAGCAGCTGGTCGCCACCGAGTTCGCGACCACGCCGCGTACTGCGCCGGAAGCGCAGCGGCAAGGACGCGTCCTCGCCGAAGAGGTGCGTCGCATCCTCGAACTCGGCATCGCCGAGATAGGAGACCTTCCGGGGCTGATTGAGATGCACTTCGCCGCCGATGTCGCACTCAGTCCCCTCGGTGAGGGAAGCGACGGGCTGTGCGCGCATGATGGCGAGGCGGCGCTGTTGGTCGTCAACACCGACTATCCGACCGGTCGAACCCGGTTCACTCTCGCGCACGAGCTTGGGCATCATCTGTTGCGCGATCCCCGCGACGTGATCGAAGAGCAGCTCAGTGACATGTTCAAGACTTCCTACATCGAGCGGCGCGTCAACGCGTTCGCGGGACATCTGCTGCTGCCGCTCAAGGCTGTCGCCACGACCCTCGTTTGGCTCGGTTGCGGTCGCGACGACCTCATCGCCGCCAACGCCCGTGGCCGGGCCGCACTCGGCTACCTGATGGTCCGTTACGGCGTCTCGCTGCCGTGCGCGCTATCGCAAATTGTCGAAGCAGGCTTCCTGACTGTCGTGGCCAAGAGGGACCTGGCCGACAAGCTCCGCGCCGGCGAGCTCGTTCGTGCCGCCGGACGCCTCATCAGCGAACGACCCGGTCCCGAGAAGACAACTCACGAGCAGCGGCCTCCGGCGCGGCTGGCAACCGCGGCGCTGGAAGCCGCACGAGCCGGACATGTCGGCATGAACACCGTCGCCGTTCTGCTCGGCCGCGCCGACGACGACGCCCTGTTCGACGAGGTGATGTACGCCGACACCGGAACCGAAAGGCGGTGAGCGCCCCCGGGAGGAGAGTCCGGTTCCTCGACACGTCCTCACTGCTGTCGATTGCTCTCGACGAGGAGATCGAAGCCGTCGCCCTGGACGAGATCGGCGATGACCGTGTAATGATCATCGACATCGTCTGTGACGAACTAACCCGCCGTGCCTCCATTCCTGCCACCGCCGGACTTGCGAGGACCGCCCTCAACCGCCTCCAGCCGGGCTGGACGGTCATGGATACCGAGCCGTGACCGCTAGCGACTTTGCAGACCCCACCGGCGCGGACTCGGACGCGTCGCAGAACCCTGACACTCCCCGAGGTCGCGACATCCAGGCCCCACCTAAAAATCCATCCCAATCGGGCCGTCCGCATTGCCGACTGGCCACACATCCTGACGCTCATTACAGCAGCTAGCACTATGTTCGTGGGCGATCTGCCGATGGGTGTTTGCGCGATCTGCCGCTTGCCTGGTGGCCGATCTGCCGGATCACTGAGCCGGGAGACGACGGACGGGCGCGGGACGTGAACCACGGCCCGTTCGGGCAAATAAAACTGGAGCCGGACGTCAGCTGGCGCTACGGTCTAGGTCGTCCTTCGGGCCTCGCCTCAGGGGGAGCGGAGGGTTCGGAGGCGGATGGTGAAGGGCATGGCGCGGAGCTCGGCCAGGACGGACTCGCTGTAGGCGGAGCCGATGTCGGTCAGGACGTAGCCGAGGTCGTCTCTGGTGCGCAGGAGCTGGGCCTCGACGTTGACGTCGTGGTCGGCTAGGGCCCGGTTGATCGCCGCTAGCACGCCTGGCACGTTGCGGTGCAGGTGCACCAGGCGGTGCGTGCCGCCCGGCACGGGCAGGGTGATGCCGGGGAGGTTCACGCTGAGCGAGGAGGCGCCCGAGGCCAGGTAGTCGGCGAGCTTGCCGGCGACGAACTCGCCGATGTCCTGCTGGGCCTCCTCGGTCGAGCCGCCGACGTGCGGGGTGAGGATGACGTTGGGCAGGCCGCGCAGCTCGGAGACGAACTCCTCGCCGCGGCCCTTCGGCTCGGTCGGGAACACGTCGATGGCCGCGCCCGCGATGTGGCCGGATTCGATGTTGCGGCGCAGCGCCGCGTGGTCCACCACGAACCCGCGGGACAGGTTGAGGAACAGCGAGCGCGGGCGCATCGCGGCGAACTCGGCCGCGCCGAAGAAGCCGCGGTTGCCGTCGCGCCCGTCCACGTGCAGGGTGACGGCCTCCACCGACTCCAGCAGTTCGTGCAGGGTGGAGCAGCGGCGCGCGTTGCCGATCGCCAGCTTGTCCGCGATGTCGTAGAAGAAGACCGACATGCCCAGGCTCTCCGCGAGCACGGACAGCTGGGTGCCGATGTTGCCGTAGCCGACGATGCCGAGGCGCCGGCCGCGCACCTCGTGGCTTCCTGTGGCCGACTTGTCCCACAGGCCCGCGTGCATCTGCGCGTTCTTCTCCGGCAGCCGCCGCGCCATGGAGATGATCTCGGCGATGGCGAGCTCGACCACGCTGCGGGTGTTGGAGAACGGCGCGTTGAACACCGCGACCCCGTGCCTGCTCGCCGCGGCAAGGTCGATCTGGTTGACGCCGATGCAGAACGCGCCGACCGCGACCAGGTCCGGCGCGGCATCCAGGACGCGCTCGGTGACCTGGGTGCCCGACCTG
The DNA here is from genome assembly GCA_050698735.1 of Streptosporangiaceae bacterium. Taxonomy (GTDB): domain Bacteria; phylum Actinomycetota; class Actinomycetes; order Streptosporangiales; family Streptosporangiaceae; genus Palsa-504. The sequence continues at coordinate 35,000 of JBOHCG010000010.1, forward strand.
ATGCCGAGCAGGGCCGCGCCGCGGACGGCCTCGATCAGCTCGTCCTCGCCGAGCGCGCGCGGTAGCGTCTGGACCTGGTACCCCTCCTTGGCCAGCCGCGCCGACGCGTCGGGATGGATGTTCTCGAGCAGCAGCACTCTCGTGGTACCCAGCGTCCGTACCTTTCGCCTCGGTATAAGAAGACAGGCGCGCCGGCCCCGGCCCGGCTTGGGCGGGCGCGCCAGCGCTGATCCCCGTGACCTTTCTTTTATACCGAACGAGCCGTGGTGCCCGTCCCGGCCGCCGGGTGATCGGGGTCGAGGCGTGCGTCAAGGCCGCGCAGCTTGCCGCGGACTTGGTCGGCCAGCGGGTGCGGCAGGGTGTCGAGCAGCGCCGCGGCCCTGATCCAGGCGGTCCTGGCCAGGGCGGGATTGCCCGCCTCTGCGTGCGTGTCGCCGAGGCCGGTGAGCGACTGGCCCTCGCTGAACGAGTCGCCGATCTCGTGGTAGAGGGCGATGGCCTGCTGGTAGTAGTCCCTGGACCTGGCGTGGTCGCCGATCTGCCTGTAGATGTAGCCCAGGCTGTCCAGCGTGTCGCCGGCGCCGCCGCGGTGACCGGACTCCCGGTGCAGGCTCAGCGCCCGCATGCAGTGGCTCACCGCCTCGTCGTACTGCCCGAGGTGGGCGTACAGCCAGCCGGTGGAGTTCTCCAGGGTGGCCTGGGTCCACCAGTGACCGACCGCCTTGAGCATGCGCAGTGCGTCCAGGGTCACCGCCAGGGCCTCCTCGTAGCGCCCCTGCCGCTCGTACATCAGCCCGAGGCCGTTCATCACCACGGCCTCGTTCCCCCGGTCTTCGAGATCGTGGAAGATGTCGAGCGCCCGCCGCATGTTGGCCTCGGCCGCGTCGTAGTCGGCCAGGTGCGCCTGGGCGTGCCCGAGCAGGTGGTGCGCGTGCGCCAGGCCGAGCGGCTCGCCGAGCCGCCGCGCGGCGCCGAGCGCGGTCTGCTGGATGGCGGCGTACTCCTGCCAGCGCCCGCGGCGGGAGAAGAACGGGCCCAGCGTCCACGGGATGTGCCAGGCGTAGGCCTCCAGGCCGTTGGCGTCGGCGTAGCCGACCAGCGCGAGAAGCACCGGGACCTCGGCGTCGAACCACGCCGCCGCCTGCTCCTTGGCGGAGAAGTCGGCGGGGAGCACGCCCGGCAGCGGCTCGGGCAGCCGCAGCGGCGACCGGTGCGGGCTGAACCGCATCGTGGCGGCCATCGCCGTGTGCATGTAGTGGTCGAGCACCCGGCGCACGGCCGCCTGCCGCTCTTCCTCGCCGTCGTGGCGTTCGGACTGGTCGGCGGCGTAGGCGCGGAGCAGGTCGTGGAACGCGAACCTGGCCGGCGTGTACTCGGCGACCATGTGCGTCCTGGTCAGCTCGCGCATCGCGGCGCCCGCCCCGGCACGCGGCACCCCGGCCAGGCTGCCCGCCGCTGACAGCGAGATGTCCGGGCCCGGGTGCAGGCCGAGCAGCCGGAACATCCGCGCCGCGGGCTCGCTGAGCTGGTCATAGGACCAGGAGAGCACGGCCCGTACGTCGGTTTCTGTGGCCTCGTCGGCGGCCAGCGCGTCCAGCCTGCTCCTGGCGTCGCGGAGCTCGGCCGCCAGCTCGGCGAGCGAGCGCCGTGGCCGGCCTGCCGCCCGGCCGACGACGATGCTGAGCGCGAGCGGGAGCCTGGCGCATTGCTCGATGATCTCGTCGGCGGCCTCCGGCTCGGCGCAGGCGCGGTCGTGGCCCAGCCTGCGGGCCAGCATCTCGTTCGCCTCTTCCTGGCTGAGCACGTCGAGCGTGAGCGGCTCCGCGCCCTCCGCGGCGACCAGCCCGGCCATCTGGTTGCGGCTGGTCACGACGACCAGGCAGCCCGACGAGCCGGGCAGCAGCGGGCGCACCTGGGCGGCGTTGCTCGCGTTGTCGAGCACGATCAGCATCCGCTTCCCGTCGAGCAGGCTGCGGTACAGGGCCGCCTGGGCCTCGGGGCCGACCGCGATCCGGTGCGGCGGCACGCCGAAGCTGTCGAGGAGGAACCGCAGCGCCTCGCGCGGCTCCATCGGGGTGGTGGCCGGATCGAGGCCGCGCAGGTTGACGTACAGCTGGCCGTCAGGGAAGCGCTTTGCGACCTGGCGGCCGAAGCGGACCGCGAGGGCGGTCTTGCCGACGCCGGCCGTGCCGGAGATGACGATGATCGGCACCGACTCCTCCGGCGGCGCCGATCTCGCCGACGGCAGCATCGCGTGCAGCATGCCAAGTTCCTCGTGGCGGCCGGAGAAACCGGGGGCGTCCAGCGGCAGTTGCGCGGGCACCGGTACCCCGGGGCCCTGCCCGGATATATAGGGCCCGGCGGCCGGCCAGGACCGGTGGAGGGTCTCGGACTCGGCCGCGTACCCGGCGTCGGCGGGCACCGCGAACTCATCGGCGGCCTGCGGCTCGTCTTGCCGGCCGGGCTCTGCCGCGTTGTCCTGGCCGATCCTGACCGCGGCTGCCAGGTCGAGAGCGGCGTCCATGGTGAGGACCTGCTGGTGCAGGCGGGCCAGGTCGCCGCCTGGATCGATGCCGAGTTCGTCGGCGAGGAGCCGCCTGCCCTCGGCGTACACCCGCAGCGCCTCGGCCTGCCGCCCGCCGCGGTACAGCGCGATCATCAGCAGCCCGCGCATCCGCTCCCGCAGCGGGTGGTCGGCCACCATGGCGGTCAGGTCGGGTACGACCTCCTCGTGGCGGCCGAGTGACAGCAGCACGTCGGCTCGTTCTTCCGCGGCGGCCGAACGCATCTCGGCCAGCCGCACCCGTTCTGTTTCCGCGAACGGGCCGGGGACTCCGACGAACGCGCTGCCGCGCCACAGGCCGAGCGCGGCGTTGATGGCGGCCACCGCGGCTGCCGGGTCGCCGCTCTTGCGCAGCTGACGGGCCCGGGCCAGGTGCTGCTCGAAGGCGACGGCGTCCGGCTGGCCGGGCACCAGGTGCAGCACGTAGCCTGCCCCGGACGAGACGAGCATACGGCCGGGGCCGCGCAGCGACCTGTTCGGCTCGATGATCCGGCGAAGCCCGGCCACGTAGGTGTAGATCCCGCCCTCGGCGCTGGCCGGCGGATCCTGTCCCCATACGGCATCGACGAGCTCACCGCGGGAGATGACCCGGTTGGCCCGGATGGCGAGAATGCCGAGCACCGCCTGCTGCCTGGGCTGGCCCACGGAGAGCTCCTGGCCGCCGAACCACGCCGTCACCGGGCCAAGCACGCCGACGCGCAACACCACGGCTTAGCTGACCTTCCGCTCGTTACTGCTTCCGCCCCCCACCCGGGCAGATGATCTGCTACAGAGGCTACCGGGATTTGTCCTACTCATCCAGAAAATATCTAGATCACGTAGAGAACTGTATTCAATGCTTGTCCAGCACAGGGCGGGTCCCCGTCGCCGCCGACCGAGGATGGGCAGCGCGCGACGGCGGTCTTGGCGTGCGGGGAGGTCGAGCAGATGCCGTCATGCGTGTCCCGGCTGGCCTCTTCCGCGACCGGCCGCGCGTACCTATCTTATCCGGACCTGCCCCACTTCACCTGCTTCGAGTGCTTCGCGGGGTCGGCCTAGCCGACGCGCGCAAGCCCTCCGGGCACCTGCTTGGCCCGGAGCCGCCGACCCTCACGGCACCCCCCTCACTACCTGCCGTGAGGGTCGGCACCCTCATCCCGGCCAACCCCAAGCCGGCCGGGCGACGGTCAAGCCGTATCGGGCCAGGATGATCCACAAAGAGCGCTTTATGGAATTGTCAGCCTATCTTGGCCATTACTTCACTAAGTTCCCGTACCGGGCGCCCGGGGCCCGGGCTCGCCGGGGCTGGCGCGCCGGGGGCGGCGCGCCGGGGGCGGCGCACAACCGGGGCGTAGCGCCTACGATGGAGCGCGGTGGGCCGGAGGCGGGCTACTCTTGCGCATGGCAGGTGCGCAATTAGTGGGCGCACGGGCCTGGGCCGTCGGATGGCAATCGGTGCCGGCTGTAGATAGCTGAGGGTTGGACGAAGCGAGCATGGGCAAGGCAAGCAGAGCCAAGGTCGACGTCTCCCGCAGGGAGAAGATCGCAGCGCAGCGTGCGGCGGCCCGCAAGGCCGAGCGGCGCAAGCGGATCCTGATCGCGGCCGGCGCCATCGCCGTTGTCGTGGTGATCGTGGTGGTCTTCGTCGTGGTCAAGCTCGGCAAGCCGACGCCGACGAAGGCGTCCGGCGCGTCGAACGGCCCCACTGGCGCGGCGCTCACGGCGGTGGTGGACAAGGTCACCACCGTGCCGGCGAGTGTCCTGAACGCCGTGGGAGACGGCGGTGGCCAGGTATCTGGCAAGCCGATATCGATCCCGGGGTCGGCGCTGATCGCCAACGGCAAGCCCGAGATGCTCTACATCGGCGCCGAGTACTGCCCGTACTGCGGTGCCGAGCGCTGGGGGATGATCGTGGCGCTGAGCCGGTTCGGCACCTTCACCGGGCTGGCCACCGTGCACTCCTCCAGCACCGACGTCTACCCCAACACGCCCAGCTGGACCTTCCTCCACGCCAAGTACACCAGTAAATACCTGACCTTCACCCCGGTCGAGGAGTGCAGCAACATCCCGAACGGCGGCACGTCCTGCGACGGCTACACCACCCTGCAGACGCCGACCTCGGCCCAGGAGGGGCTGATCACCAAGTACGACACCCCGACCTATGTCCCTGGCATGTCGTCAACTGATGAGGGGGCGATACCGTTCATCGACTTCGGCGGCAAGTACATAATCTCCGGAGCCAGCTACAACGCGCAGCTCCTGCAGAACCTGAGCTGGAGCACGGTCGCCTCGGACCTGCACAATGCGTCGGGCACGGTGGCGATGGGCGCCGACGGGACGGCGAACTACATCACCGCGGCGATCTGCTCGATGACGAACAACCAGCCGGCCACGGCCTGCACCGCGACCGTCAAGTCACTGGAAGGCAAGAACCTTTAAGCCGATCGGGAGCTAGCCCGCAGCTTCGGCGCAGTACGGTGGCTGGGGCTCGCGGGGTACAATCTGGCTGCTGCGCCGGTCCACCCCGCGACCCCGCAGGCCAGCTCGCCCGTCACCCTGTAAGACCACCGGAGGCGAAGCCCCGATGACCGCTTCGAAGTCAACCCGCGCCAGGAATGCACGCGCGGCCGCGAAGAACGGCACCGCGAGCCGCGGCGGCACCGCCGCGACGACCCGCACTGCTGGCCAGGGCGGCACCGCCGCCGGGACCGGCACGGCCGACCGGGCCGCCGCCGGAACCGGCACCACTGCCAAGAACGGCACGGCCGCAAAGAACGGCTCCGCTAGGACCGGCACCGCGGTCAGGAACGGCTCCGGGGTCAGGGACGACAGCCGGGCGGCGAATGGCGGCACGGCCGTCCGGGCCCGCCCAGGTTCAGCAGGGCCCGCTTCCGCACGGGCTGGCTCGGCGCGGGCCGATGCGGCCAGTCGCACCGGGCGAGGTGACCGGGGCGATGTGCGGGCGCAGGCCGTCGAGGACCAGACCGCCACGACGGGTCCCTCGCTCTGGCTGCAGATCGTCACCTTCTTGCTGGCGATAGCCGGCCTGGGCGTGTCGACCTACCTGACGATCGCGCACTTCACCCAGTCGACGCTGGCCGGATGTTCGGAAACGGCCGGGCTTGTGAACTGCACCAAGGTGACCACCAGCGCGCAGTCCTATGTGTTCGGCATCCCGGTGGCGGTGCTCGGGATGGCGTTCTACGTGTTCGTGGTCGCGATCATGAGCCCGTGGGCGTGGCGAGCGCAGCGGCGCGAGATCCACCTGGCCCGGATCGCGGCGATGATAGCGGGCGTCGGCTTCGTGATCTATCTGCTGTACGCGGAGCTGTTCATTATCGGGAACATCTGCCTGTACTGCACCAGCGTGCACGTGATCACCTTCGTGCTGTTCGTGCTCACCATGTTCGCCGTCGCGGCGTGGGGTCTGCGCCCGGGCGCACCGTTCCGCCGCTCGCCGCAGACGGCCGAGTAACCGCCCTGCTGGCGCGCGCCTGGACCGCCCGCCGGGGCGGCCTGACCGTGCGCCGGGCCGGAGCCAGCACGATCCTGCCGTCCGGTACCCGGCTGTCGGTAGCGGAGTTGCGGCCGGAATCGACGTCTGGGACACGCCGGATGGCACCAGCTGGCAGGCCGCGGATATGCGCTTATGGGCCAGGCCATTACATATTCCTCATGTTCAGGCCCGCCGATATCCCGGGACGTGACGGCGCACTATCCTTAATCGGCAAAGGGTCTGACGCCCGTCGCGCCCGTCGCGCAAGGAAAGCGGGGCCACCTGCAGGCGGGCCCAGCAGGCGGGCCCAGCAGGCGGCCCAGCAGGCGGGCCCAGCAGGCGGGCCCAGCAGGCGGGCAGAGAGAGGAGCGGATTTACGTGCCCGGCATGAACTCGGGCCTGAGTCCGGCCGATCCGACGCTGGTCGCCGCGTTCAGGTCCGCACTGCTGCACCAGGGCGGGATCGCGCTCCTCATCGTCGCGTTCTGCTGGCTCGTCTGGGCGACTGTACGCACCTGGCAGCTCACCACGCCGACCGCGAAGGTCGCCGGGACTGGTGAGGCCACCGGGACCGACGAGGACGTGAAGGCCGCAGGGATCACCGGGGAAACGAGGGCTGGAGGGACCACTGCCGCGAAGGCCGGCACCGGGGGGCTCGCGAAGCTCGGCACCGGGGGGCTGAGGCGAATGCGGCGCAGCGTGCCGGAGGCGCGGGTCGGCAGCGTGCCGGAGGCGCGGGTCGGCAGCGTGCCGGAGGCGCGGGTCGGCAGCGTGCCGGAGGCGCGGGGGCGGTGGCTGCTGCGGGTGGGGTTCGGGGTGATCTGGATCGTCGACGGGATCTTGCAGGCGCAGCCGAAGATGGCCGGGGGGCTGGCATCGCAGGTCATCGAGCCGACCGCCGCCGCTTCGCCGACGTGGGTGCAGCACGTGGTCAACTGGGGCGGCACGGCCTGGTCTTATCACCCCATCCAGGCCGCCGCGGCCTCGGTGTGGATCCAGGTCGGGATCGGCGGCTGGCTGCTCGTCGCGGCGCGGGGGCGATGGTCCAGGCTGGTCGGGCTGGCCAGCGTGGCCTGGGGGCTGGCCGTGTGGGTGTTCGGCGAGTCGTTCGGAGGGATCTTCGCGCCCGGGCTGAGCTGGCTGACCGGGGCGCCAGGGGCGGTGCTGCTCTACGT
>JBOHCG010000011.1:0-42080 GCA_050698735.1 Streptosporangiaceae bacterium
AGTCATAGCCGCGGTACTCCAGGCTCCGCAGCCCCTCGAGCAGGACCGGGATCGCGTCCCTGCGGCCCACGTACCCCACGATTCCGCACACGTTCGGACTCCCTTATCCGTAGACCATCCGGCGGAGCTGGCGCTGCGACGTCGGCGGCGCGGCGAACCTGCGCTGTCCGAGCTCGGCCTCGATCGCGGGCCAGATCTCCTCGTTCTTGTGCTGGCGTCCGTGCAGTTCGGCGTGGCGCCTGCGGACGAACTGCTCGATCGTCTCGTCGAAATAGGCGGCCACGTCGGCGATTACCCTGACCACGGTCGGCTGCGGCAGCCCCGTGGAGGCCACCAGATAGCGGGCGAGATCCGGTGGCACGTCGGGCATGGCTACTTTTTACTCGCTCGCGGGCACATTAGGCAAAGATCCTGCCCGTATCCGGGCAGGAGTCGGCCCGAAATATCGCCTTCGGTAGTGTTTAGCCCACCTCGTCCGCCTCGGCCCCGCCGAGGTAGCTGGCCGCGAGCAGCGCGCCGTCCCGGCGCAGTTCGTCGGCCCGTCCGCTGGCCGCCAGCTCGCCGTGGGACAGGATGTAGCCGCGGTCGGCGATCTTGAGCGCGAGATGCACGTGCTGCTCGACGAGCAGCACGCCGGCTCCCTGGCCGGTCGCGAAGCTCCGCACCACCGGCAGCAGCCGGTCCACGATCACCGGGGCCAGGCCGAGGCTCATCTCGTCCAGCATCAGCAGCGCGGGCCGCCGGCGCAGTGCCCGCGCGATCGCCAGCATCTGCTGCTCCCCGCCGGACAGCAGTCCCGCCTTGCGGCCGCGCAGCGCGCGCAGCGGCGGGAAATGGTCGAAGGCGGCATCCAGCTCGGCCGGGGTGTTCACGCCGTCAAGCCGGAAGTGCTCGGCGACCGTCAGCCCGAAGAAGATGCCCCGGTCGTAGGGGACGTGCGCCAGGCCCAGCCGCGCCCGCCGCGTCGGCGAGACGCCCGCGAGGTCCCGGCCGGCTAGCCTGATCGTGCCGCCGGCGGGCCTCAGCAGGCCGGATATCGCCCGCAGCGTGGTGGTCTTGCCCGCGCCGTTGGCGCCGAGCAGCGCGACGACCTCGCCGGGCGCGACGGTCAGCGTCAGGTCGCGGACGACCGGCGCGCGGTCATAGGCCACGCTCAGCCGGTCGAGCTCGAGGACCGGCTCCGTCATGTACCCACGCAGCCTTTCGTAGGACCAGCCTGTATCGAGGCGGTGCCGGCGGGCATTGGCGCGCACGCCAACTTGCCGGGCGGGAATGTGTGCCCTGCGTACAGGAGACGCGATTGTGACCCGAATGGCCAAACAGGGCCGTTGACGGACGCTTGGTACAGGTTTTTCCTACAGGAAGTATTTCACGCAGGGTTTCTCGATCTCCCACCCAGGAGGAACCATCGTGCGAAGACACCTCAGGCTCGGGTCGGTCGGCTTCGCCGCGGTGGCGGCTGTGCTGGCCGGTACAGGGCTGGCCGCGGCGGGCTGCAGCAGTTCGAGTTCTACCACCAGTTCGACCACGGCGCCGGCGACCAGCGCGGCCCCTGCCACCAGCCTCCCGGCGAGTACAGGCACCGGCGGCCAGGGCGCGCAGTCCGTCACCAACTACCTGACCTACACCGACGGCAAGTCCGGCGCGGCCAGCAGTTCCATGTCGCCGGTCGAGATCGGCTTCCTCAACCAGCAGGGCGGCGCGTCGGCCATCGGCCCGCTCGCGACCAACGGCGCGCAGACGGCGGTCACCTACATCAACTCCAAGCTCGGCGGCGTCGACGGCCACCCGCTCAAGCTGGTCACCTGCTTCATCGCCAACACCGACGCGGAGGGCACGACCTGCGGGCAGCAGTTCGCGGCCGATAAGAGCATCGACGTCATCGCCGAGGGCGGCGTGGCGATCGGCATCCAGCCCTTCTACACGGCGATCGGATCCAAGACACCGGTCATCGTCGGGGTGGCCGTGACCGGCACCGACGGCGTGCAGCCCAACGCGGTGATCCTGTTCGGCGACGCGACGCACGTGCTCGGGCCGTTCGGCACCTACGCCAAGGACGTGCTGCACGCCAAGACGGCGGCGCTCGTCTACCCGGACATCCCCGGCATCACCGAGGGCGCCGCGGCGATCAAGGCGGGGCTGCAGGCGGCCGGCGTGACCGTCACGGCGGTCGGCTACGACGAGAGCCAGACCGACCTGACCAGCGTGATGGTCGCGGCGCACGCACAGACGGCGGACATGGTCATCCCGTACAGCGACTCCTCCGGCTGCGTGAACCTGGCCAAGAGCCTCATCCAGCTGGGCATCACCGACGCGAAGAAGATCGTCTCGGCGCCGCTGTGCCTGAACGGGCAGGTCGCGGCCGGCCTGGGCGGCGACTTCCCGATCTGGACGTACGCGATCGCCAGCTCGCTGTACGGCGACCCGACCGATCCGGGTATGCCGGCCTACATCGCGGCCACCTCCAAGCTCGAGCCCGCGGCCGACGCGCCCGACCCGTGGAACATCGTCGCGTTCTCCCAGATCCTCACCATCGACAGGTTCATGAACGAGATCGGCTACGCCAACCTCACCCCGGCCGCGATCCTGGCCAAGGCAAAGTCGTTCACCGGGCCGCTCGCGCTCGGCGCGCCCGCCCTCGACTGCGGCCAGTTCTCCTCGGCCCCTGCCGTCTGCAACGACCGCACCCAGTTCTTCCAGTACGAGGGGAAGAACAAATGGGTGAAGGAGGCGGGCTGGCTGACGCCGCCATCCTGATACATGCAAGAGATACTGCTCTTTGTCCTCCTCGGGCTCGGTTCCGGCGCGCTGATCGCCGGAATCGCGCTCGGGGTGGTGCTCAGCTATCGCGGCGCGGGGGTTATCAACCTCGCCACCGGCGGCATGGCGATGCTCGGTGGCTACGCTTACTGGTCGCTCAACACCGGCAAGATCACCACGCTGCCGACCTGGGCGTGCCTGGCGGGAAGCCTGCTGTTCGTGGCGGTCGTCGGCGCGGCCACCGAGTTCGTCGTGTACCGGCCGATGCGCAACACCTCGCCGCTCGCCAAGCTGGTCGCCTCGCTCGGCGTGCTGCTCGTCGCGCAGGCGGCGATGCTGCTCGCCTTCGGCACCACGCAGCAGCCCGAGCCCGGCATCCTGCCGCAGAACACCGTCCACCTGTTCGGCACGGTGGTCCCCATCGACAGGTTCATCCTCACCGGCCTGGTGATCGCGGCGGCGGCGGTGCTCGCCGCGGTCTACAAGTGGACCCGGTTCGGGCTGGCCACCAGGGCGGCCGCGGAGAACGAGGTCGCGGCCATGCTCGGCGGCCTGTCGCCGAACACGATCTCGCTGATCAACACGGTCCTCGCCGCGGTGCTGGCCGGCGCGCTCGGCATCCTGGCCGCGTCGATCACCCAACTGGATCCGCAGACGCTGCCGCTGCAGATCATCCCGGCGCTGGCGGCGGCGCTGCTGGCGTCCTTCACCTCGTTCGGCATCGCGTGCGCGGCGAGCATCGGGATCGGCATCCTGTACTCGCTGCTCGAGTACGCCTCGGCGCAGACCTGGTTCCCGCAGTCCGGCGGGGTGTCGCTGCCCGGCGTCACCGACCTGCTCGCCTTCGTGATCATCGTGGCCGTGCTGTTCTGGCGCGGCGCGCGGATACCCGGCCGAGGCGAGCTCGTGGAGCGGCGGCTGCCCCAGGTGCCGCGTCCGCAGCACCTGGGCCGGACGGCGGTGATCTGCACGGTGGTGGCCGCGGTCGCGCTTGTCGTGCTGCCGTTCGGCTTCCGCGAGGCGCTGATCAACACGCTGATCGGCACGATGATGGCGCTCTCGCTCGTGGTCATCACCGGCTTCGTCGGGCAGATCTCGGTGATGCAGCTGAGCCTGGCCGGGGCGGCCGGCTTCACGGTCTCGCACATGGCCTCCAACTTCGGCATCACGTTCCCGGTCGCCGCGCTGGCCGGCATCGCCGTCGCGCTGGTGATCGGCGTGCTCACCGCCGTCTCCGCGGTGCGGGTGCGCGGCATCAGCCTCGCCGTGGTCACGCTCGCGGGCGCCGTGGCGATCCAGAACTTCGGCTTCACCAACAGCACGTGGGGCGGCGGGCTGGCGGGGGCCCCGGTGCCCGAGCCGAAGTGGTTCGGCCTGGACCTCGGCCCGAACGCGCCGTTCCGCGGCCTGGACCACGACCTGCCGAGCCCGGTGTTCGGCTGGGTCGCGCTGGTCTGCTGCGTGCTGCTGTGCGTGGCCGTCGGCTACGTCCGCCGCGGCAGGCTCGGCCAGCGGATGCTCGCGGTCCGCTCCAACGAGCGCGCCGCCGCCGCGGCCGCGGTCAACCCGCGGACGGTGAAGCTGGCCGCGTTCACCATCGCGGCGGCCATCGCCGGGGTCGCTGGCGTGCTGTACGCGTACAACTTCCTGTCGGTCAGCGCCGACTCCTTCGACGCGGTGACCGCGCTGAGCCTGATCGCGTTCGCCTACGCGGGCGGCATCTCGCTGATCTCCGGGGCGGTGCTGGCCGGCCTGCTGTCCGCGCAGGCGCTGATCCCGTACGCGCTCGACGACTGGTTCGGGCTGAACGGGAACTGGTTCCTGCTGGTCGGCGGCATGCTGCTGATCTTCACCCTGCTGCGCAACCCCGAGGGGGTGGCGGGCGACTTCTACCGGCGCACGCACCGCCGGCCGGCGCTGAGGGCGCCGGACGCGGCCGCGCCGATCGCGCCGCGCACGCCGCGCACGCCGCGGGCCGAGGTTGGTGTTGGCGGTGTTTCTAGCGGTGTTTCCGGCCCCGCGGTGCTGCGGGTGAGCGGGCTATCGGTCGCGTTCGGCGGCGTGCACGCGGTCAGCGACGTCACGCTCGAGGTCGGCGAGGGCGAACTCGTCGGCCTGATCGGGCCCAACGGCGCGGGCAAGACCACGCTGGTGGACGCCGTCACCGGCTTCGTGCGCTGCACCGGGCGGGTGGAGCTGGCAGGCGCGGACATCGGCGGGCTGCGGCCGCACGAGCGCGCCCGCCGCGGGCTGGCCAGGACCTGGCAGAGCACCGAGCTCTTCGATGACCTCGAGGTGCAGGAGAACCTGACGGTGGCCTCGCGGAACGGCTCCGCCGACGACGCCCTCGCCCTTGTCGGCATGGACTGGGCCGCGCGGGCCATGCCCGCGCAGCTGTCCATGGGACAGCGCAAGCTGGTCGGCGTCGCCCGCGCGCTGGCCGCCAGGCCGCGACTGCTGTGCCTGGACGAGCCCGCCGCGGGACTGGACACGCGGGAGAGCGAGGAACTCGGCGCCCGGCTGCGCGTGCTGGCCGACCAAGGCCAGTCGATGCTGCTCATCGAGCACGACATGCGGCTGGTGCTCGGCATCTGCGACCGCGTGGTGGTGCTGGAGTTCGGCCGGGTGATCGCGGCGGGCACGCCCGGGGCGGTCCGCCAGGACCCGCGCGTGATCGCCGCGTACCTGGGCGACGGGGTGGCCGGGCTGGCCGAGGTGGCCGAAGTAGCGGAGGTGACCGAGGTGGCCGAGTAGCGGCCGGCCCCAGGACGCCGAGTAGCGGCCCGCCCCAGGACGCCGAGTAGCGGCCCGCCCTAGGACGCGGTCGCGGTGATCGCGTGGGTCTTGTTGCGGCCGGTTTCCTTGGCGTGGTACAGCGCCGCGTCGGCGGCGGCCATCATGTCGGTCAGCTCGCGGCTGACGCCGTCCAGGGACGCCACGCCGACCGAGATCGTGAGCCTGACATACCCGGCGGATTCATCCAGGTCGTCAACGGGGATGGCCATCCCGGCCACGTGCGTGCGCAGCCGCTCGGCGATGCTGATCGCGTCCGGCTCGCGGGCGTGCGGCAGCAGCACGACGAACTCCTCGCCGCCGAACCGGCCCGCCAGGTCGTAGTTACGCAGCTGGCTGCGCAGCGCGTCGGTGACCGCGCGCAGCACCTTGTCCCCCACCAGGTGGCCGTGGGTGTCGTTGACCAGCTTGAAGTGGTCGATGTCCACAAGCGCGATGGACAGCGGGATGTGCGCGCGGATCGCGCGGGCCAGCTCGATCCCGGCCTCCGCCTCCCAGGTAGACGCGTTGAGCAGGCCCGTCTTGCTGTCGATGCGGGACTGGACCACCAGCTGGGCGTGCATGATGAAGCGCCGCGCGAGCAGCACGGTCGGCACCGCGAAGATGGCGAGCACCGCGTTGACCGCCACCACCACGGTGATCAGGATGCCGAGGTCGAACTCCGCGAAGTCGCCCTGCAGCGCCTCGGGGTCCAGCTCGATCACGGACAGCTTGGCGCTCGGGTCGGACAGCTTGATCGCGCCCACGATGAGGAAGTGGTGCCCGCGGCCGCCGACGAGCTCGCACACCGCGACGGCCACGGTCCAGGTCAGCGCGTGCGTGCCGATGCCGATCGCGCCGCCGGCGAAGGAATGGGGGAAGACCCGGAACAGCAGCGCGGCCGCGCCGTAGGCCAGGCTGATGACCGCGGCGCTGAACACCCGGCGGTAGATCACCCCGCGGGCGGCCAGGATCTGGGTGAGCAGGTACAGCGGGATCGGCATGATCATCGCGTAGACCGGCGGCAGCAGGATCGCCACCGGCAGCACCCAGGCGGTGATGAAGTCCCGCACCATGCCCGGCTGCCGGTAGGCGTCCCGCGGGGTGGCTGCGACCGAGACCAGCGCGCAGCCAAGCAGCAGCAGGAACTTCAGCAGGTCGTCCAGGTGCCAGGAGGTATGGGGCAGCGCGTACGCGATTATGCCGAGCATGGCCAGCGGCGCCGCGCCGACGTAGCAGCGCAGCAGCGGCGGGAGCTGCCACCAGGCCCAGTTCCGCACGTTGGCGCCTGCCAGGACGCTACGCGTGACGGACGAGGCTCTCATGCTCCACCGTTCCGGATGGGACCCGTCGGGTGCCTGTCTAGTCGCAGCTCACCGTAAAGGACTAGCTCCGTATAGCTACCTTAACCCATCCATAGCCATCTTGTGCACTATTAGGCCCGATTCGCCTGCCATACCACACAAAGAGGGGCTAAATGTGGATTGACGAGCCACGATTACCCGGCGTGCATACGCCGAGGGATCGCAAACCAGCACATTTCACCGCCGGAGGGAGAGCAATCATGCGCGTCAGCTGGCAATGATCACACCCAGCATCCGCCACGCACGACCCGAGAGGGGACCCCGCAATGCGCGACACCTGGACTTGATCTCCAGCCACGCTCACCGCTGCCATTCCGATCCGCGCAGCGGCACCGAGCCACTGGCAGCGGCGCGACCGGGACGCCGTCCCGCCGCATGACGCCCGCCGGGTGGCGACACGTGGCGCCACCTGAGCATCAATGAGCAAGCAACGACCGTTCCCAATCCGCCGCCTACGGCAATGACCACCGCCGGGGCAACCACCTCCGCGGCGGCGCCAGCCGCCACGAAGGCCGCCCCCTGGCCGACGATCACCCCCATGCTGGCAATGCCGAAGGCCTGAGCCCGACGTTCGTTCGGCAATCTGACCACGAACGCGGTGTTCGCGGCGATCTGGTAGACACCGAACATCGCCGAGAACGAGAAGATCACCAGCGACAAGGCAAGACCCGGGCGGAGGGCCGTCAGCACGAGCGTCACGCACGTCAGCACGGCCAGCGGCGCCATCAAGTCGATCCGCTGTCGCGGGCGGACGAACCGGGTGAACAACGGCATCGCGATCGTCGTGCTGAGCACGGTCGACGCCAGCACCAGCCCGGTGGCTATCGACCCTCCGCCGAGCCTTGCCGCGTACGGGGCGGCGATTCCCTCCGGGATCGTGTAGAAGACCACGAGCCAGCCGAGCAGCAGCAGCGTCCGCAGCCCCGCATCGCCGAATACCAGCTGGATCCCGCCGCGCATCCGCGCGAGCGCCGACGGCTGGACGGTCTCCGGCTTGGCCGCCGCTGCCCTCCGATGCGTGCCCAGGCCGATGAACAGGCCGGACAAGACGAACGTGAGGGCGTCCACCGCAAGCGAGGGCCGGACGCCGATGAACGCGACCGCCACTCCCCCGCCCGCCGCCCCCAGCACCTGGCCGGCCAGCACGGTGGTCTGGATCACCGCCGTGCCGAGCACGTACTGCTCGCCCTGCAGGATGTCCGGGGTGATGGAGGCCCTCGACGACTCGAAAGGCGGCGCGAACATGGTCGCCGCGAACAGCAGCGCCACCAGCGCCCACAGCGGCACGCGCGGCAGCACCATGGCCCCGATGAGGACGGTACGGACCGCGTCGCAGGTGATCATCACCGAGCGCCGCGGGTACCTGTCGGCCAGCTCGGAAAGGAACAGGCCGCCGACCACCCACGGCAGGTAGCCGGCCGCGTAGGTCAGCGCGCCGAGCAGCGCAGAGCCGGTCCGGTCGTAGATCAGCAGGGTGAGCGCGACCAGGGCGAGCCGGTCGCCGGCCACGGAGAGGACCTCGGAGAACCACAAGGCCCGGAACTCGCGCACCGCAAACACATCGCGGAACGTTGCCCGCGGCGGCGCAGCACCTGTCACGGTGACCCTTCTGTCCAGGCCCCATTACCCGCGATCTGCGATAGTCACTCCGGTTCATCATGTCCCAGCCACTTCGTGAATCGCAACAAGTCGTACAGAAACGGTCACCGATGGTTCACCATGGCCGTATGCGACACCCGGTGTAATCATTCAGCGCTAGCCTTTCGGCGCTATTCGCGCGCAGGTTCGGCGAATTTCCCTTACAAGCCCCAGTCCCAGCCGCGGTGGTGATGGCGCCTGCCGTCGCCGGCCGAACCCGTTCCGGTGCCCGTCCCGGTGCCCGGCGTGGCGGTGGGCGCGGCGGTGGCCGTGCCGCCGGCCTGCGCGGTAACCGAGAAGGCGCCTGCCGAGGTGAGCGCCGACGGAGCGGCAAGGACCGTGCCCGCGGCGGCGGCCATGGTCAGCTCACTCAGGTTCGCGCTGTTGCCGATCGGGGCGCCGTCCGCGGTCGCGCCGGCGAAGTTCACCGTGCCGAAGTCGGCGAGCGGCTTCCATTACCATTTCCATCACGCGGCCGCGGGCCGCGCGACGGTGAGCTGGGAGGATATGGGTGTGAGCCATCCACTGCCTGCAACGCTCACGCAGCGGCTAACGGCACTGCGTGACCGCCCGATAGAGCCGACGGAAAAGGGCCGCAGCGCGGGTGACGAGAGTCCGGACGAGATGATCACCGCGGCTCGCATCGCGGCCGCGCGGCCGCCGCTGCACGCCGCCGGATTCACCTATCCGCTGCTCACCCTGCACGAGGAGGCGCTGCGGAACAACGTCGAGGCGATGGCCGCCTACTGCGCGGCGGCCGGGGTGGAGCTGGCACCGCACGGCAAGACGGCCATGTCGCCCGAGCTCGCCGCGCTGCAGCTGAGCCACGGCGCGTGGGGCATCACGGTAGCGACCATCGGCCAGCTGCGCGCCTACCGCGCCTTCGGCTTCCCCCGCCTGCTGCTCGCCAACGAGCTTGTCGACGAGGCCGGCATCGCGTGGCTGGCCGCCGAGCTCGCCGCCGACCCCGGTTTCGAGGCCTTCTGCTACGTCGACAGCCTGGAGGGGGTATCCATCCTGCACCGGGTGCTGACCGCGCACCCGGCCGGGCGCCGGTTGCCTGTCCTGGTCGAGATCGGGCACGCGACCGGGCGGACCGGCTGCCGGACCGACGAGGCGGCGCTCGCGGTCGCGAAGGCCGCGGCCGCCGCCGGCACGCTCACCGTGGCGGGCGCGGCCGGGTACGAGGGCGGCATTCGCGGCGCGACGCTGGCCGACACGCTCGGCCTTGTCGGCTCCTTCTGCCGTAGGCTGCGGGCGCTCGCCGACATGCTGGCCCCCTTGCTGGCCGAGGGCGGCCGCGAGCCGATCGTCACGGCCGGCGGGTCCGCGTACTTCGACGTGGTCGCCGCCGAGCTGGCCGGGGCCGGCGGGGTGACGGCGATCCTGCGCAGCGGCGCGTACCTCACCCACGACCACGGCCACTACGACGCCGTCTCCCCCGCCACCCGCGGCGTGGCCGGCGCGCCCGCGCTGCGGCCCGCCATCGAGGTGTGGGCGCAGGTGCTGTCGCGGCCCGAGCCCGGCCTGGCCCTGCTCGGCGCGGGCCGCCGCGACGTCGGCTTCGACAGCGGCCTGCCGGTGCCGCTGCGCGGCGTGCGGCGGGACGGCGGCCCCCTGGACCTCGACGTCAGCCCCATCGACGTCAGTGGGGCCGTCGTGACCGAGCTGAACGACCAGCATGCCTACGTTCGCCTGTCCGAGGACGCGGCGATGGCCCCGGGCGACCTGGTCGGCCTGGGCATCTCGCACCCGTGCACCACGCTGGACAAGTGGCGGATGATTCCCGTGGTGAACTCCGGCGATAGCGTGGTTGACGTGGTGCATGCCTTTTTCTAAACGCGTGTATTTTGCATGAAAATCACCACCCCGGACATAGCACATGAAACCGGCACTGGTACCACGGCCCGTTCTGATGAAAGAATCTTTTTTGCCGAACGGGCGGTGGTTCATCGCGCCGGCGCTGGAGAGTTCGCTCATGGGGGGTCGACCAAGGGTGCCCCCGCACCTACTGCAGCGGGAGTAGCAAATGCCTGACGAATCCGGATCTTTGGTACAACTGCCCGGCAGCGAGCGCGCGCCGCTTGCCGGGGCGACCGACGCGGGGCCGCTCGACACCTCGCAGCGCGCTGAGATCACCCTGATCACCAGGCGGCGGGACACCATGCCCGCCGAGATCGTCACCGGGCCGACCGTGCTGACCAGGGATGAGCTTGCCGATCGCTACGGCACCCACCCCGACGACGTCTCACTGGTGACTGAGGTGCTGGCCGGCTACGGCCTGGAGGTGACCGCCGACTACCCGGCCACCCGCAGGATCAAGGTGACGGGCACGCTGGCGGACCTGGCGAGCGCGTTCGGCACCACGCTGCGGCAGGTCAGCAGCCCGGACCCTGGCGGGCGCGGGATGGTCACGCATCGCTACCGCGAGGGCGGGCTGTTCGTTCCCGCCGCGCTGGCCGGCGTCGTGGTCGGCGTGCTCGGCCTGGACACCCGGCCGCAGGCGAGGGCGCACTTCCGCACCAGGGATGCGCAGGGCACCGGGGCCGCCGCGGCGCCGAGCGGCGGATACCCGCCGAACCAGGTGGCGGAGCTCTACCAGTTCCCGGCTGGCACCGACGGCAGCGGCCAGACGGTCGCGATCATCGAACTCGGCGGCGGCTTCTCCACCGGCGACCTTTCCACGTACTTCGGCGGGCTCGGCATCGCCGTCCCGTCGATCAGCGCGCAGGGCGTGGACGGCGCAAGCAACGCGCCCGGTTCGGACCCGAACGGCGCCGACGTCGAGGTCAACCTGGACATCGACGTCATCGGCGCGGTAGCGCCGGGGGCGACGCAGGTGGTGTACTTCGCCCCCAACAACGGCGACCAGGGCTTCGTGGACGCGATCTCCGCGGCCGCCGAGGCCGACCCGGCGCCGATCGCGATCTCGATCAGCTGGGGTCAGTCCGAGGACTCCTGGACCGCGCAGGGCCTTTCCGCGATGAACGCGGCGATGTCGGACGCCGCGGCGCTCGGCATCACCGTCTGCGCGGCGGCCGGCGACAACGGCAGCGGCGACGACGTCAGCGACGGGGAGCCGCACTGCGACTTCCCCGCGTCCAGCCCGTACGCGCTGGGCTGCGGCGGGACCAAGCTGGAGTCCTCCGGCAGCGTGATCACCTCTGAGGTCGTCTGGAACGAGACGGCCGCCAGCGAGGGCGCCGGGGGCGGCGGGGTCAGCGACCAGTTCGCGGTGCCGTCCTGGCAGGCGGACGCCGGGGTACCCGCCCGGGCGGCCGGGACGACCACGGGCGGCGGGGGCGGCGGGGGCGGCGGGGGCGGGGGTGGGCACCACCATCGCCACGGCGAGGATGTGGGCGCGGAGGCGGCGAGCGGCTCCGGCGGGCGCGGCGTGCCCGACGTGGCGGGCAACGCGGACCCGACGACCGGCTACAGCATGTACTCCGACGGCCAGTCTCAGGTGGTGGGCGGGACCAGCGCGGTCGCGCCGCTGTGGTCGGCGCTGATCAGCCGGCTCGCGCAGGCGACCGGCCAGCGGTTCGGCCTGCTCCAGCCGTCCCTGTACGCGGGCGTGTCGCCGGGCGTGGACGTGCCGGGCTTCAACGACATCACCAGCGGCAACAACGGCGCCTACTCGGCCGGCCCGGGCTGGGACGCCTGCTCCGGCCTGGGCAGCCCGAACGGCGCCGCGCTGCTCGACCGCCTCGAGGCCTGAGCGCTCCGCTGCCCCGGCTACGGCCGGCACGATGCGACAACGAGCCGGCTGGGGATGTGGACCAACAGGTACCGTTTATGCACACGCGCCCCGCCTGGCGCGGCCGTCACGGCCGAGATCCGCGCCCGCGCCTTCGACGAGCTGGCAATGACGATCCAGAACATGGCGGAGGCGCTGGCCAGGCGGGTCGGGCGCTCCCCCGACGATCTCGCCGTCAGGGCCATCGCCGGCGCCGCCTTCGGGGTGATCATCACAGTCACGCTGCCGTGGACCGAACCGGCCTACCAGGCCGCCGACGTGGGCGCCTTCTCCCGCGTCGACGAGGCCCTGGCCCTTCTAGAGGCCGGCCTCCCGCTGTAGGGCGCGGGCAACCGTGAGCCCCGCACTGGGCTTTCCCGCCAGCCTCGCTTCTTGCACCAGCCCTTTACTTGGCGCACCCGTTCGAGCTCGGCAAGATTATCACGGAAGATTAGGTCTTAATAGAGAAAAAGGTGTCATATACAGCACCTTTTCTTCCGTTAAACCCGGATCTTCCAAGATCTTTCCGCTGCGGAGCGCACCATGGGACGCTTGCCTACCACAGTGCGCACACGCAGCGACAGTGATCCTGGGGTTGAGTTACTTGTAGAGGCTGGGGGTGCCGTCGGGGGCGATGGTTTCCATGGCGGCAAGTACCTGGGAGACGTTCTCGTAGTTCTGGGGGGTGCAGTTCCAGATGATGCCCAGCGTGTTGATGTCAAGGTGCTGGAGCTTGCGCATGATCGTGGTCTCGTCGAGGTTTCCCGCCTGGGTTATGGCCCAGTCGATCTCCAGGCCCGCGTCCCAGCCCTCCTGGCTGTTGTCCAGCCGGTTGGCGCTGGTGAAGCCGGCCGCCTTGTTCAGCATGGTCACGCCGTACGCGCCCGCGCCCATGAACACGCACTGTCTTCCTCGCCCTGCGCACGCTGGACGTCCAGCAGTAGCAGCCGAGCATGATGTTGTCCAGCGCGGACAGGCCCGGGTACAGCTGGCGGCGCTGACCCTGTTATCACGGCGCCCCTCCCCCGCCCCGGCGTGATGCAGCGAAGCGTATTGCCCGTTAGCTCTTGCAGGCTATCCCCGCGGTGGCTAGACGGCGTAGGCGGTGGGCGTTGTGGTGTGGGTGCGCCCGGCGGGGGTGTGCCAGACCAGGACGCCGGGTTCGGGTTGTTCTAGCGCCCACCCGTCACGTTGTTTGCATTTATGGTGATGCCTGCACAAAGGAGCGAGGTTACACGGACAGGTAGGGCCGCCGTGGTGCCAGGCGGTGGTGTGGTCCAGGTCACAGCGGGCGGCGGGCCGGGAACAGCCCGGCGCGGTGCACTGGCGGCTGCGGGCGGTGACCAGGTGCCACAATTTGCTGCCTGGCCGGTAGCGGGCCTCGGCCTGGGCGTGGTCGCAGGGGCCGCGGATGACGGTGCGCAGCATGAACCGGCTGAGGTCAGGGGGTGCTGCGTGGCGGCCGGGGGCGCAGCCGTGGGCGGCGGCGGTGCCGTCGGGGTGCAGCACCGTCAGGCACCAGCGGGTGCGCGGGTGGCGGGCCGCGGCGTCGATCAGGTCGCGGGTGTCAGGCGCGTCGAGCAGGCCGAACCCGGCGGCCTCGCCCGGAGTGGCGGACCGGCCGAGCGCGGTGTCCAGAGAGACGGTCAGGGTGATCAGCGCCGCCACACCCTGGTCCGCGCCCAGACCGGACGGGCGAGTGGTCGTCGTCCCGGTCTTGCCGGGAGGGGGCGGGGCGCCTGCCGGGCCACGTACCGGTCGGCCAGTCCCGCCGCCCGGGCGGTGTCCGGCGCCGCGGCTGCCGGGGGTGTCGCCGTCTTGCGGTGCGCCGCGCTGGGCTGCCTGCCCGGCGGGCGGACCGGATGCGGCGAGCGGGCTGGATGGGGCGGACGGGGCCAGGCGGCTGTCGCGTTCTTGGAGCAGGTCGAGGTAGGCCTTCACGCGTAGTTCCTGCAGCGTGCCCTCTACGCCGGCGGCGCGCAGGTCCAGGGCGCGCTGGTCTATGTGCTGCCACGACGCCAGGACCTCTGCGGAGGGGAGCTCGCGGGCGATCATCCCGGCGTTGCCGGATTCCTCACGGAACCGGCGGACCTCGGCGTTGCGGCGGGCGGCTTCCTTGCGGCGGGCGGCGGAGGACGGGTCGAGCTTGAGGGCCAGGCGGCGGGCGGCGTAGCGCAGCTCGCCGTAGGACTTGGTCTTGGCGGCCTCGGCGAGGGTCTCGTCCGCGCGGGCGGCGTCCTTGTCGGACAGGTACCGGGTCTCGTCTTCGATGATCCGGACGTGGACCGGGTGGATCAGGCCGGCGGCGAGGGCTGCGAAGGTCTTCGGGAGGCGGGCGGCGACGTCGCAGGCGTAGGCGATCTGGGCGGCGGCGGAGTGCCAGGACTGGCGCAGCTCCATCGACACCTGGTCGGCGGCGGTGGCACTGACTTTGGTGCGGCCGCAGTCCACCTGGTCGCGGGCATCCCGGCGGCGGGACGTCAGCTCCCGCATGGCGGTCATCGACGCCCAGGCCATCCGGGACTCGATGCGGCGGACCGCGGCGATGACGCCGACGAGCTGGTCTTCGTCGAGCGCGGCGGGATCCTGGACGGCGGCGTGCACCAGGGCGGCGAGAACCGGGCCCGGACCCATCAGGTCGGCGGCGCCCTCGTCACTGAACCATTCCAGCGGCGGGGGCTCATCCTCGGCCAGCCACTCCGGTGGCGGATCCCACTCCTCGGCGGCCAGGGCGTCGGCTGCGGCTGCGGCTGCGGCTGCGGCTGCGGCTGCGGTGTCCCAGTCGTCCTCGGGGACCGTTCCCGAGGACGGCGGGAGCGCGGAACCGGATGGTTCCTTGCTGTCCTCCCCGCGGCCGGGGAACGGTTCGCGGGACACGCACCACCGCCCGTTCTGAATAAATAAGATCTAAGAAGTAGTCCTGCGAACATCCTATCATGTCATGCAGGACTGAGACCACCATCTACGAAATTTTGTTTGTACGTGGTCGCCTGGACGTAGGGTGAGGGCGTGAAGGTTCCGTATGCCGGGCTCGGGCTGGACCGGGCGACCGATCGGCGGGAGGATCCCGGGTGGGTCGCGGCTCAGGTGGCGGACGGGCAGGTGCGGGTATGGCCGCTGTGGCGCGACCAGTGTCTGGTGGCGGGTGATCCGGCAGTGCCTGTGGCGCTCCCTGTTAGCGCAGTGCCTGTGGCGGTCCCTGTTGGGGAGGCGGACCCGGGGCGGCTGGTGCTGCTCGGGGTTAGCGATGCGGGGCCAGAGTTCGCCTTGGACCTGTCGGAGCTTGAGCTTGAGGATGCGCTGGCGAACGGCGGGGCCGACGGGGTAGCGGACGTCAGGGCGCTGTTTGGCGGGGTGCCGGCGGAGCTGGCGGGGATGCTGGCGTATGCGCGCGGGCTGCTGTACTGGAACCGGCAGCAGCGGTTCTGCGGGCGGTGCGGGGCTGCTGCGGAGGCCCGGCATGGGGGGCATCTGCGGGTCTGTAGTGACACAGACTGCGGCGCGCTGATTTTCCCGCGGATCGCGCCGGCGGTGATCGTGCTGGTCGAGACGGTGAGCGAACCGCGGCGGTGCCTGCTCGCGCGGCATAGCGGGTCGGCGGTCGGTGGGTACTCGCTGCTTGCCGGGTTTGTCGAGATCGGCGAGTCGCTTGAGGACGCCGTGGCGCGGGAGATCCTCGAGGAGGTCGGGGTCGTGGTGCGCGACGTCAGGTACCTGGGGTCTCAGCCGTTCCCGTTTCCTGCCGGGCTGATGGCCGGGTTCCGGGCGACGGCCGAAGACGAATCGCTGGCTGTCGATGGGAAGGAGATTCTCGAGGCGCGCTGGTTCACCAGGGACGAGCTGCGGGCCAGGGGGCAGCCTGGGCGGGTGGACGCGATCGACCGGGTGATGCTCACCGCGTGGGTTGATGAGGGTTAATAGGCGGCGGGCGGTCTCCACGATCAGGCGGCGGAGCCAGGCGTGGGCGGTGTCGTCCTCGTACTGGCGGTGCCACCACAGTTCCTCGGCGCATGAGCGCGATCCGGTCCGTGCCCGCGACGAAATGGGGCACGGCGAGGTAGAGGTGCCGCGAGGTGCTGCGCACCAGCCTGTGGTTCGTGCCCATGGTCGAGGTGGCGGGCGCGATCGTGCTGTTCGCCGGCACGCTGGCGGTCGTGGCCAGCCAGCCACCGGCGTTCGGCGGCAGCTTGCCGTCCTGCCAGTGCTCGATGGCCTCGATGAACGCGTCCTGGACGGTGTCGGCGGCCAGGGCCACGTCGCCGGTCCGCACGGCCAGCGCGGCGGTGATCCTGGCCGCTTCCTCGCGGTAGATCTGGTCGAGGTCCATGCTTCCCGGCGTGGTCAGGTCCCGGTGAACCTCGGCGGACGCTTCTCCAGGAACGCGGCAATCCCCTCGGCGAAGTCACCTGAGGTCGCCATCTCCCGCTGGATGCCCGCCTCGAACTCCAGCTGGTCCGGCATCTGCTCGTACATCCAGCGGTTCAGCTGCCGCTTGGTCCCCGCGTACGACCTGGTGGCGCCGTTCGCAAGCCGGCCGAGAAGCGCGTCGGCCTGATCGGCGAACTCCTCGTCCGGCCAGACCCTGTTGATCAGGCCCCAGTCCAGCGCCTTGCGCGCGTCCACCCGCTCCCCCAGCATGGCCATCTCGGCCGCCCTGGTGAAGCCGACCCGAGACGGGACGAACAGCGACGAGCCGCCGTCCGGCACCAGGCCGATGTTGACGAAGGCGAGCAGGAAGTAGGCCGACTCTTTTGCGATCACCAGGTCACAGGCCAGCGCGAGGGACAGCCCGATGCCTGCCGCGGGGCCGTTGACCGCGGCGAGCACCGGCTTGGGCATCGTGCGCAAACTTACGATTATTGGGTGGTACTCCTCGGTCAGCCTCTTGTAGACGTCCAACCGGAGGCCCTCGTCCTCGGCCCGGTCCTTGAGGTCGGCGCCGCTGGAGAACGCGCGGCCGGCCCCGGTGACGGCGAGCGCGCGGACGTCGGGGTCTGCGGCGGCGGCGTTGATGGCCGCAAGTAGGTCGGCGGCGAACTGGCCATTCCACGCGTTCATCCGCTCGGGGCGGTTGAGCACGAGTTTCGCGCCGGCGCCCCGGCGGTACACGTTGACCGTCTCATACTGGCGGTAGAGCTCATCGTCAGTCACGCCGGTCATGCTAACAGGGCGTGCAGGACCGGCCGCTGGCCCGGATCCGTCCGTAGCCGGAAACGGCCTTTATTTTCTACCGAACGGGCAGTGGTATCCGTGCCGCGGACGTGCCGAGTCCGGTGGGTTGCAGGGTGAAACCCAGGTGGGTTCTGCGCAGTTCGGTGTCCGTGTAGCGGGTGGTCTTGGTGTGCCACTGCAGGAGGCCGGCCGTCCAGTCGCGGATCCTGGCGACGTGTTTCGCCAGTGCCTCACGGGTGCGACGATCGAGGTCGCGCTCGTCGCAGAGCTGGGGAAGGCCGACGGCGACCAGGTGCTCGAACTGGTGCATCCGCTCGGCCATCAGCCGGGCCACCAGGTCGGCCGCGGCCCACCGGTCGATGTCGAGGAAGTGCTCCACGACCAGCACCATGTTGTGCAGCTCGCCCTCGAACTGGATCTCCTTCTGGTAGGAGTACAGGTCGTTGGCGAAGCCGGCGTAGTCCTGCGCGGCGGTCTCAAGCTCGCGCAGCACGCCGGTGGCGTAGAGCTCCGCCGGGACTTCGTCGTCTGTCTGGCCGAGCCTTGACAGCAGGAGGGTCAGGTCTGAGCCGAAGGTCTTGCGGCGCATCTCCACGTAGTCGATGGGGTCGGGGATGCGGTTGGCGGCCTGGTTGGCCAGCTCCCACAGCCAGCTTTCCGTCATCTCAAGGACGGCCGCGCGGAACAGCCCCCGTCGCGGCGGGTCCATCGGCGCCGCGGTCCGGTGCCACAGGTCGGCAAGGCCGCGCTCCAGCGCGGCGGCCGGCTCCGGCGTGCTTTCTTGCCCCTGCAGCGGCATGAACAAGGCGAGCCGGTGAACGCAGGCCCGGGCGCCTGCGAGGTCCCGCTTGGTGCCGAACGCCAGCGGGAAGAAGTCATCACCGTAGGTGCCCCAGCTCAGCCAGTCGGTGCCGAGGATGATCTCGCCGGCTTGGCCATCTGGGTTGATCATCGCCGCGCAGTGCGCAAAGTCGAAGCCGCCGAACTGGCGCTCGTCCCACACCGCCTCGCTGAAGAAGCCCGTCTCGCCGGCCCACCGGCCGGCGTGCTCGCGCGCAGCGGCCAGGTGCGGGCTGGTGCGGAACCTTGACGGCAGGTACAGCGGCGGCGGGATCAGGTGCCCGACCGGCGCGAACGGCAGGTAGGAGTGCTGCCTCGCGCGCTGCGTCAGGCCGGTGTCCCCCGTGTTGTATGTCGCTGCGTCGTCCGTTGCCTTGGAGTAGCGGCTGGAGGTGGCGTGCCATTCGTGTCCGCCTGCCTGCCAGTCCTGCAGGCCCTTGGCGTAGGCAAGCACGGCGGACGCCTCCTCCAGCGTGGCCGCCCGGTCGATCAGCAGCGTCGGCACCTCGGCGAGCGCGGTGTGCTCGAACTGCTGCAGCCGGGAGGTGAGCAGGTCGCCCGCCAGGTCGGCGGCGCGCTGGGTGGGGCAGCCGAGGAATTTTTCGAAAACGAGGACCGCGTTGGAGTTCTCCCCCTCGACGCCGACCTCTCGCTGGTAGGAAAACAAGTCGTTGCGCAGGTGCACCGCGTCCGCGAACGTGTCCGCGAGCACCCGCAGCGGCCTGGTCCCGGCCAGCCTGGCGGGTATCTCGGCGCCGGCCGCGTACTCGACCAGGTTCGCCGACCACGGCGCCCCGCCGACCCGCCGGCGCATCTGCACGTACTCGATCGGGTTGGCAACCCGGCCCGCGTCGATGTTCTCAAGCTCCCACATCGACTCGACCATGAGGTTGTGCGTGCTGGCGGTGAAGCGCTCGCGCCAGTGCCCGGACATGGCCGGAATGGTGCGCTGCCAGAGGTCGCTCAGGCCGGCCTCCGCCGGGTTGCGCGGCTCGGGCGGCCCTTGCGGCCCCGGCGGCTCGTCGGTCATGAACAGCTCGAGCCGGTCCAGGTAGGCACGAGCACCGACCTGGTCCCTGGCGTACTTGAAGCTCTCAAGGAAATGGTCATCGAAGAAGAACACCCAGACGTACCAGTCCGTGATCACCTCGAGCACCCGGGCGTCGCAATCCGGATGGGTGTACGCGCACATCAGCGGGTAGTCCATCGCGGCAAGCTCGGGCTCGGTCCAGACCACCCCGCCGCCCGGCTTGGGGGCCGTCAGCATGCCCATCCGGTGCGCCCATTCCGCGGCGTGTTCTCGGGCACGGTCCAGGTTTGGGTTAAGCCGCGCCGGATGCGGCAGGTAGAACCGGGGAAGCCTGAATGCCTGCATGTAGCCACTCTGACACGGAGAGTAACCATGGCACAAGATGCGTTCCGCGAGTTCAGCGAGCGTTACGGGTAGTCGGGGGGCGGGCCGCGTGGCGGGCATGAAACTATGCCGTGGGGTAGGGGAAATACGACGCGAGGAGGCCTGAGATGGCGCCTGGGATGCACGCGGCACCGCTGCCGGAGCGTAAGTCATGGCAGGCGCTCAAGCGGCACCACGCCGAGATCGCCGGCCTGCACCTGCGCGACCTGTTCGCCGGGGATCCGGGCCGCGGCGAGCGGCTGACCGCCGAGGCGGCCGGGCTGTACCTGGACTACTCGAAGAACCGGGTCACCGAAGAGACCATGCAGCTCCTTGTCGCGCTGGCCGAGGAATCCGAGGTGCCGGACCGGCGCGCGGCCATGTTCCGCGGCGACCA
Organism: Streptosporangiaceae bacterium; assembly: GCA_050698735.1. Taxonomy (GTDB): domain Bacteria; phylum Actinomycetota; class Actinomycetes; order Streptosporangiales; family Streptosporangiaceae; genus Palsa-504. The sequence continues at coordinate 20,073 of JBOHCG010000011.1, forward strand.
CATCAACGTGTCGGAGAACCGGCCGGTGCTGCACGTCGCGCTGCGGATGCCGCGATCGCAGTCGCTTGTCGTAGATGGCGTTGACGTGGTCGCGCAGGTGCACGAGGTGCTCGACCGGATGGCGGTCTTCTCGAACCGGATCAGGTCCGGGGACTGGAAGGGGTACACGGGCAAGCCGATCAAGAACGTCATCAACGTCGGAATCGGCGGATCCGACCTCGGCCCGGTGATGGCGTACGAGGCGCTGCGGCACTACGCGACGCGGGACATCACGTTCCGGTTCGTCTCCAACGTGGACTCCACCGACTTCGTCGAGGCGACCCGCGACCTGTCCGCGGACGAGACGCTGTTCATCATCTCGTCCAAGACGTTCGGCACGCTGGAGACGCTGACCAACGCGACGTCCGCGCGGGACTGGGTGGTCGGCGAACTCGGGAGCGAGGACGCCGTGGCGAAGCACTTCGTCGCGGTGTCGACCAACGCCGAGCGGGTCGCGGCGTTCGGCATCGACACCGCGAACATGTTCGGCTTCTGGGACTGGGTCGGCGGCAGGTACTCGATGGACTCGGCGATCGGGCTCTCCACCATGGTGGCGATCGGGCCGGAGGGGTTCGAGGAGATGCTGGCCGGGTTCCACGACATGGACGAGCACTTCCGCACCACCCCGCTGGACCGGAACCTGCCCGTGCTGATGGGCCTGCTCGCGCTCTGGTACCGCGACTTCTTCGGCCTGCAGACCTTCGGCGTGATGCCGTACGACCAGTACCTCAAGCGGTTCCCCGCCTACCTGCAGCAGCTCACCATGGAGTCCAACGGCAAGCACGTCACGCTGGCCGGCGATCAGGTCTTCTACCACACAGGGGCGGTCTTCTGGGGCGAGCCGGGCACCAACGGCCAGCACAGCTTCTACCAGCTCATCCACCAGGGCACCACGATCGTCCCCGTCGACCTGATCGGCTTCGGCAAGGCGCTGAACCCGCTGCGCGACCACCACGACATCCTGTCCTCCAACGTGTTCGCGCAGGCGCAGGCGCTTGCCTTCGGGAAAACAGAAGCCGAAGTCCGGGCGGAGGGCACGCCTGACAACGTGGTGCCGCACCGGGTGATGCAGGGGAACAGGCCGTCGAACGTGCTGCTCGCGGAGGTTCTCACGCCGCGGGTGCTCGGCACGCTTGTCGCGCTCTACGAGCACAGCGTGTTCACCCAGGGAGCCATCTGGGACATCGACTCGTTCGACCAGTGGGGCGTCGAGCTCGGCAAGGTGCTCGCGGTCAAGATCATCCCCGAGCTGACCAGCGAGGCCGAGCCCGCGCTCGACCACGACTCCTCCACCAACACGCTCATCCGCAAGTACCGCTCGCTCAAGGCGCGCCTTTAATTTGGAAGGACCGACCAGTCATGCCAACAGATAACCCGATGCAGCTTGGGATGATAGGGCTCGGCCGGATGGGCGCCAACCTCGTCCGCCGGCTGATGCACGACGGCCACCGCTGCGTGGCGTACGACGTGAATGCCGACGCGGTCAAGTCTCTCGAGGGCGAGGGCGCTCAAGGGGCCGACAGCCTAGCCGACTTCGTGGCCAAGCTGGACAAGCCGCGCAACATCTGGATCATGGTGCCGGCCGGCATCGTGCAGCAGACCCTGGACCAGCTTCGTCCGCTCCTGGACGCCGACGACGTCGTCATCGACGGCGGGAACTCCTACTACCGGGACGACATCACCAGGGCCGCGGACCTGAAGCGGGACGGCCTCCACTTCGTCGACTGCGGGACCAGCGGCGGCGTCTGGGGCCTGGACCGCGGCTACTGCCTGATGATCGGCGGCGAGGACGCGCCGGTGCAGCGGCTCAGCCCGATCTTCCTGACCATCGCGCCGGGCAAGGGCACCGCGGAGCCCACCCCCGGCCTGCAGCCGGGGGGCACCGCCGAGCAGGGCTACCTGCACTGCGGGCCGCCCGGGGCGGGCCACTTCGTCAAGATGGTGCACAACGGCATCGAGTACGGCATGATGGCCGCGATCGCCGAGGGCCTGTCCATCATCAAGCACGCCGACGTGGGCAAGCATCAGGATGAGATCGACGCGGAGACCGCGCCGCTTCGCGACCCTGAGGTCTACCAGTACACGATCGACGTCGGCGAGGTCGCCGAGGTGTGGCGGCGCGGCTCGGTGATCAGCTCCTGGCTGATCGACCTGACCGCGGCCGCCTTCGCCAAGTCGCCCGACCTGGACGACTTCAGCGGCCGGGTGTCCGACTCCGGCGAGGGCCGGTGGACGGTGCTGGCCGCGGTGGACGAGGGTGTGCCGGCCTCGGTCATCGCCGCCTCGCTGTACGAGCGGTTCGAGTCCAGGGATAACGGCGCCTTCACCGGGAAGATCCTGTCGGCGATGCGCTCGGAGTTCGGCGGGCATGCGGAGAAGAAGGCGTTATGAATAGCAAGAACGGACTTCCGGGGCCGGAGAACACTGTCGTCGTGCTGTTCGGGGCAACCGGCGACCTGGCCAAGCGCAAGCTGCTGCCCGGCTGGTTCCACCTGTACGCGGCGGGCCTGCTGCCGAAGGAGTTCCGGCTGATCGGCTCGTCGCCGCCAGGGTCGGCAATGACGGACGAGGAGTTCAGGGCGCACGCAAAGGAGGCATGCACCGACTTCTGCATCACCAAGCCGGACGAGGGACCCTGGCCGGAGTTCTCCAAGTTCCTGTCGTTCGCGGCCGCCGAGCCCGGCAACACCGGGGACCTCGTGGCCGCGGTCGAGGGAGCCGAGAAGGAGATCGGCGGCACCCCGGCACGGCTGTACCACCTGGCCATCCCGCCCGTCGCGTTTACCTCGATGGTGGGCATGCTCGGCGACTGCGGGCTGGCGAAGGGCGCCCGGGTCATCATCGAGAAGCCGTTCGGCACCGACCTGGAATCGGCGCGCAAGCTGGACCAGGCCGTGCACAAGGTGTTCGACGAGTCGCAGGTGTTCCGGATCGACCACTTCCTCGGCAAGGAATCGGTCGACAACATCCTGGCCTTCCGGTTCGCGAACGGGCTGTTCGAGCCGATCTGGAACCGCCAGCACCTGCGCTACGTGGAGATCGACGTACCGGAAACGCTGGCGGTAACGGACCGGGGCGCGTTCTACGACGCGACCGGCGCCTACCGGGACATGGTCGTCACCCACCTGTTCCAGGTGCTGGCGTTCGTGGCCATGGAGCCGCCGGTGTCGCTGTCGGCCAAGCAACTGCGGGACGAGAAGGCGAAGGTATACGAGGCGCTGAAGCCGATCGACGTCACCCACGTCGTCCGGGGCCAGTACCAGGGGTACCTGTCCGAACCGGGCGTGGCGCCAGACTCGCAGACCGAGACGCTGGCCGCGGTGCGGGTCGAGGTGGACAACTGGCGCTGGCACGGAGTCCCGTTCTTCCTGCGTTCTGGCAAGTGCATGGGCGTCTCGCGCCAGGTCATCACGCTCGGCTTCCAGCCGCCGCCGCTGCGGATGTTCCCCGCGCACCGCAAGGACACCCCGTACGGCCGGCAGAACGAGATCGTCATCGACTTCGCCGACCCCGGCGCCATCAAGGTCAACTTCCTGGCCAAGGTCCCCGGCGCGCAGCTGAGCCTGGGCAACGCCGAGATGGCGTTCTACTACAAGGACTCGTTCGTCGCGTCGCACGCGCTCGAGGGCTACGAGCACCTGATCCTGCTGGCCATGGCCGGCGACCAGTCGCTGTTCACCTCGTCGGACGGGATAGAGCGGCTGTGGGAGATCTCCGAGCCGCTGCTGCAGAACCCGCCGCCGGTCCAGCCGTACGCCAAGGGATCTTACGGCCCGGATTCGATCAAGGAGCTGGTCGCGCCCTACCACTGGCACCTGCCGCACGTCTAGGGCGTCACGGTGACCAGGCCAGGCCAGGCCTGGCCTGGCGGCGTCGGCACAGGGGGCAGCCCGGCAGGTTAAAAGACCGTCAGAATGGACCCATGGCGTCGGTCGCGTTCGTGATCAACCAGGGGCTGGTCAGAGATCGGCATGGGTTGGTGCGGCGGTGCCAGGAGGCGGCGGAAGCCGGGGGCTTCCAGGCCACGTTCGCGGAGACCAAGAGCGCCGAGGACGGACTGGTGGCGGTCCGCGGGGCGGTGGCGGCGGGGGCGGGGCTGGTGTTCGCGGTCGGGGGGGACGGCACCGTGCGGACCTGCGCGCAGGCCCTGGAGGGAACAGGGGTGCCGCTTGCCATCGTGCCGCTGGGCACCGCGAACCTGGTCGCGCGGGCGCTCGGGGTGCCGAGCCGGGTCGGTCCCGCGCTCCGGGCGGGGTTCCATGGCAGGGATCGCCTGACCGACCTGGCCTGCGTAGAGGACGCGGGCGGGGCGGACGCGGGCGGGATGGGCTCGGGCGGGGCGGACGGGGTCATCTTTGCGGCTATGGCGGGGATTGGGCTGGACGCGGCGGTGGTGGGGGCGGCTCGCGGGTATGGGAAGCGGCGGTTTGGGTGGGTCGCTTACCTGGCGGCGGGGGTAAAGCATCTGGGGTGGACGGAGCGGGAGTTTACGGTGCGGCTGGATCACCAGACTGTGGTGCGGCGGCGGGCGCGGTGCGTGGTGGTGGGGAACGTGGGGCTGCTACCTGGCGGGTTTCGGTTGCTGCCGGAGGCCGGGGTGGACGACGGCTGGCTGGATGTGGGGATCCTGGCGCCGTCCGGCGGGCTGGGGTGGGCCGGGGTCGCCGGGCGGGTGCTGATGCGCAGGCGCGGGGCGCATCGGTCGCTTGAGCGGTTGCGGGCGCGGCATGTGGAGATCAGCGCCGCGGAGGAACTGCCGCGGCAGATCGACGGCGAGGTGGTCGCGCCAGCGCGGACGCTGACTGTGTCGGTCCGGCCGGAGGCGCTCACGATCAGGCAGCCGCGGTGACGGGCCTGGCGCGGGGCGCTCGGGGCGCGGCAACCGGGGCGAGAGGAGCCGGGGGGCGGGAACCACGGCTCGTTCTGGATAAATAAAGGTCTTGAATCTGGAGGTGGCTGCTGCCCTGGGCGTACGCGGACGCGGAGCGGACCCGCGCGGTGATGGGCGAGGGGTTCTGGAGCTACGGGACGGAGGGGGATGAGGGGACGCTGCGCACGTTCCTGCGGTACGCCTTCGAGCAGGGGCTGATCACAAGCCAGCCGGAGCCGGAGGAACTGTTCGCGGCCGAGACCCGCGAGGCTTACGTGATCTGAGAGGTGCCGCTGGTCTGGATGCCCGCCTTGCGGAGACGGATGGCGTTGTCGCGATCCAGTGCGTCGTAGGCGCCGATCTCGGCGGAGTAGAACTCGCGGTCCGCGTCTTCCGGTACGGCCTTGGCCAGCGCGGCCGGGTCCACGTCGGCGCGGTAGACGAACGTGGCGTTGCCCTGCAGGACCGGGTGCCACCGGCCCTGCCGGACCCGCAGCGACACGGTGGCCATCCCGCCCGCGTTCCGGACGGTGACCTCGCGGTCGGGGTCGATGCCGCTGGTATGGGAGTAAACGGCCCGGGACGCGGCCATGCCGGAGCCGCAGGATGCGGTCAGCCCGGCGCCGCGCTCGTAGGTGCGGACGAAGACCTCTTCGGCGGCAAGCGGGAGCAGCACGGACAGGTTGGCGCCGGCGGGGAAGACGTCTGGCCGGGCCGCCACCCGCTCCCCTATCGCCACCAGGTCGGACTCGACGTATGAGTCGATGACGGCGACCAGGTGCGGGTTCGGCACCATCACGGCGGTGAACGTCAGGGCCGGATCGAGTTCGGGCAGGCCGGCCTTGATCAGCGGGCTGCGGCCGGCCACCACGGGGACGTCGAAGGCGACGGCGGGCTGCTCGAGGACGACCTGCTTGACGCCCTCCTTCGTCGCCGGGCCGCGCCGCACCGTGTACTCGACCTGACCGCTGCGGATCACGGCGGTCTCGGTGCCGCGGCGGTCGAGCACCACCCGGCCCAGGCAGCGCATGCCGTTGCCGCAGAACTCGGCGGCCGAGCCGTCCGGGTTGAAGAACCAGGCCTGGGGCACCGGCAGCGTCGCGTCGTGGAAGTAGACGCCGTCGCCGCCGAACGCGCCCGTCCGGTCGCACAGGTTGCGGACGAACGAGCGGAGCGCGGCCTGCGACGCGAAGTCGTGCGGGGTGAGGTCGGTGACGAAGATGTCGTTCCTCGACCCGTGCGCGTTCAGGATCTCGGCCATCGCTGGCCAGCCTAGCCGACGCAGCCTAGCCGACGAGGCGGGCGCCGCAGGCCTCCAGCCAGGGGGCCGGGGCCCAAGCTGCCGGCGCGACGGCCGGCGGCGGGTATCCGCTGGCCATGGTGAACCCGTTCACCCTGCCGTTCGCCCTGCCGTTCACCGGGCCGTTCGCCGGCGGCGCGAAGGCCGGGTATGTGGAAAACCGCATCCCGTCGGCGCAGTTCCGCAGCGCGACCCTGGCCCGGTCGAGCATGTTGGTCGGCAGGTTCCACACCGGGAACCAGCGCACGTCGGGCGAGGTGGGCTCGCCCTCCCCGCAGGAGGTAGCGAGGAAGAAGGCGATCCGCCCGCTGCCCGACACGTCGTGCATGACGTGCGCGAGCGAGACGTTCTCCGGGCCGATGAGGATTCCCGCTTCGTCGCGGGCCACCCTGATCGCCGTCTCGACGATCGTCTCCCTGTCGGCTAGCTGGCCCGACGGCGGCTCGTACGCGCCGTCGCCGTAGCCGGTGTTGGCGCGTTCCCGCAACAGGATCTTGTCGCCCGCGGTCAGCAGGAGGATAACGTCCACGACGACCCTGCGACGCTGTGCGGCGGCCTCGCTGCCGGTCTGCACGGTCGTGGTTTCGTCGGCTCTGCCCATAGTCTCGCCTCGCCGCCCCACCCCTACCCGTATCCCGGGCCCCTGCCCGTCGCATCTATGTTTCATACGCACTGCCCGGGATAGAGCACGCTACCTCCGGTGGCTTGTGGATCGCCATGTGCACAAGGCCGGGGAACCTGTGGACGGCGCCCGGGCTTTGCGGGCGCGGTTGTGGACATCGGGGGGCGGCGTCCTTGGCAGGCCTGCCGCGGGGGCTGTGGAGAGGCCGCCGCGCATGTGGACGACGGAACTTCGGAATATTGGCGATGACTTTGCCTGCCGGGGATCGTCGTACCCGCGGCGAGGTCACGCTCCATCTCGGGGGCGAGCGTGACCCCGCGCACGGCGGTAGGCTGCCGGTGAATTCGGGCGGCGACGCTGGGAGGTCGGAATGCCTATCTTTAGCGGGCAGCAGGGTCAGGGTCAGGACGGGGCGATATGGGAGCCGCAGGCGGCCGACGGCAGGCTCGCCCAGACGGCGGGCGCCAACGAGGCCGGGGTGTTCACCTCTGACCTCTCGGTCTCGGAGTACGTGCTGCTCGGCGAGGCGGGCTTCGAGCCGCTCGGGTTCGTCGTCGGCTCGTCGATCTACCACGTCGGGCTGCAGGTCGGGCGCTGGAACAAGAACCAGGAACTGACCGTCCTCACCCAGGCCATGTACAGCGCCAGGGAGCTGGCCATGGCCCGGATGCGGGCCGAGGCCGATCACCTGTCCGCCGACGGCATCGTCGGCGTGCTACTGCGGTTGCAGATGTACTCCTGGGGGCAGAACTGCCTGGAGTTCGTGGCCACAGGGACCGCGGTGCGCGCCCTGGCCGGCCAGGGCGCGCACCGGGCGCCGGACGGGCGGGCGTTCACCTCGGACCTGTCCGCGCAGGACTTCTTCCGGCTGCTCGCGGCCGGCGCGGTGCCGGTTTCCTTCGTGCTGGGCACCTGCGTGTACCACATCGCGCACCAGGGCGTGCTGCAGTCGCTGCGCCAGGTGGGCCAGAACCAGGAGATGATGCAGTTCACCCAGGGCGTCTACGAGGCGCGCGAGCTCGCGCTTGCGCGGATGCAGGCGGAGGCGGCCGCGGCGCGGTCATCGGGCATCGTGGGCGTGACGGTGGAGGTCAAGAACCACGTGTGGGGTGAGCACGCGACCGAGTTCCTCGCTACCGGCACCGCGGTCCGGCGACTCGCCGCCGAGCACAAGCTGCCGGACTCGTCGCCCAAGCCCACGTTCACGCTCGGCCTGGACAAGTGAGTTCGGTCATGCGCGTCCAGGTCACCTTCGACGCGGCCGAGCCGGAGAAGCTCGCCGAGTTCTGGGGGCTGGCGCTCGGCTACGTGCCGGAGCCGCCGCCTGAGGGGTTCGCCAGCTGGGAGGAGTTCGCCGCGGACGCGGGGATACCCGAATCGGAGTTCGGCGCCCAGGCATCCCGGGTCGACCCGGCTGGGGTCGGGCCTCGGCTCTACTTCCAGCGGGTCGCGGAAGCGAAGGCCGCCAAGAACCGGGTGCACCTGGACGTCAGCGTGGCCGACCGCCACGTTCGTGGCGAGCACCGCAAGCGGCTGGTCAGCGAGCACGTGGAGCGGCTGTTCCAGGCCGGGGCCAGCCTGGCCTGGAACAACGACGACGCCCGCGGCAACTCGGTGGTCCTGTACGACCCGGAGGGCAACGAGTTCTGCGTGCACTGAGCCCCTGGGGTCAGGCGACGGTGGCTTCGGACTCGCGGCGGACGCCGCGGGCGGCCAGGGCCCAGTAGACGACGGCGCCTACGACGATGCCGATGGCCCAGCTGAAGTCGCCGCCGGCCAGGCCGGGAAAGTGGTTGGAGATCGGGCCGGTGTAGGGCGGCTGGGCGAAGGCGGCATTGATCCACATCAGCGCGGCCACCATGCCGACCACCTGGGCGATCACGCCCGGCCAGTGGACGCCGCCGTTGCGCCAGTACAGCCCGTCCCGCGCCGACCGCAACGACAGCGCATCGTACTTCCGGCGGCGCAGCAGGTAGTCCGTGATCATGATTCCGAACCAGGGCGCCAGCCAGACCACGATGTAGAGCAGGAACCCGGAGAAGTCGGCATAGAAGTTGCCGTGGAACAAAATGATGCCGGTGACCACGGCGCACACCACCGTGTCTATGATGACCGCCCCCCACCGCCTGACCGGCAGGCCAAGCGCCTGCAGCGTGACACCGGAGGAGTACATGTCGATCGTGTTGATCGCCAGCAGCTGAAAGATGGCGAAGATCAGGAATGGGGTCACGAACCAGCTCGGGAAGGACTGCGGCACGCCGAGCTGCGCGATGCCGACGGTCTTGGTGGTGATCGTGTAGGCGAGCACGCCGAGGATCTCCAGGATGATCGACGGGATGGCGCCGCCGAGCGCCGCGGACCAGAAGATCCGGGACCCCGCGGTGTTGCGGGGCAGGTAACGCGAGTAGTCGTTGCCGTTCTCGGTCCAGCCCAGGCCGCCGACGGAGATGAGCAGCACCAGCGCCGTGGTCCACACCGCGAACGACACCGGCTTGGCGTGGAAGGTGGACAGGTGCAGCTTGTTGAAGGTGAACCCGGCCAACACCGCGAAGAACACAATAAAGATGTACGCCAGATAGCGCAGGATCTTGCTGATCGTGGGGTGGCCGAGCAGCGGCACGACCATCTGGAGCAGCGCGGCGACGATGATCACGACGATCTTGGCGGCTGTGTCGAGCTTGGCCCCGTGCAGGGAGAACAGCAGGATCACGGTAGCGACGACGAAGAAGATGCCCTCGATCTCGAACCCAACCTGGGTGAACCAGTTGAACAGCGCCACCAGGCGGTTCCCGTTCTGGCCGAACGGCGCTCGGCTCACCATGAACGCGGTGGTGCCGGTCTTCGGCCCCTGCAGGCTCGCCCAGCCCAGCAGCGCGTAGAACAGGTTGCCGACCAGGATGGCAGCGATCGCTTGGGCCACGGTCAGGCCAAAGGTCATGATCAGCGTGCCGTAGAAGAGGAACTCCACGTTGAACACCGCACCGGACCATAGCCAGAACAGCCCTGACGGGCGCATCTTCCGCTCGGAGTCGGGGATGAGATCAATCCCGCGCTGCTCGATCTTGAAGGCAGCGTACTCTTGCGGCACCTCCTCCAGGGTCTGGCTCCTGCCGTGCCTGCCCGAGACGCTACTCATCTGCCACTCCAGATTCTTAGTCAATGCGTGCTGACTGGCTCACCGGCTCACGATCATGCCGATCTCCGGTAAACATAGTGTTTCGGTCAGATAATGAACCGGCACGTTCCCGGACACTCGCGGCGATACGGAGTCTACTAAGCATTCATCAACCGAATCCACCATGCCGGAATTACCACTATTATGCCCGTATGTCGGCCTGCTTGCACGTGCAGGTGGATAGCACGCAACGATCCCACCTGCGCTTTCATGAGGGAGCCAGACGGGTTCGCGGGTAGTCGTGGGCGGCCGTGAACAGGTGTGGCGTCCGCTCACATCACCACGACTCGAGAGCGGCAGGTCCGGGATCTCCGACCGGCCGCCGACGCATCGCGTGAGAGGCTGTCAACGTGGACGCGCAGCAGCGTGCCGGAGCGCCGCCGCATCCAGGCATGCTCCTGGCGGGGAGCGTCCCCCCGCTCACGGACTGGTACTTCCAGCGCCAGGAGACGGGGATAGACCTGAGGTCCGGCCTGTCCCCCGGGCAGACCATGGTGCTGACCCACGGCGAACAGACCGCCACGGCGCCTTCCGCCCAGGGCGGGACGGGCAAGACCCAGCTCGCCGTGGAGTTCGCGCAGGCGCTGCGCAGCGCCGGGGCCGTCGAGATGCTTGTCTGGGTGACCGCGACCAGCCGGGAGGCGATCCTGGTCAGCTTCGCGCAGGCGGCCAGCGCGGTCGGCGCGGAGGACCCTGACGCCGAGGCCGAGACCGCCGCGGCTCGGTTCGTGGCCTGGCTGGCCAACACCGAGCGCCCGTGGGCGCTGATCCTCGACGACCTGTGCGACCCGGCCGACCTGGACGGCCTGTGGCCGGCCGGACCGGCCGGCCAGGTCGTCGTCACCACCCGGCTGCCCCCCGCCGCCCTGTTCAGCGCGGCACGCGGCCTGCGGATCGTGCCGGTCGGCGGGTTCAGCCGACGGGGAGCCCTGGAGTACCTCAGCTGGCGGCTCACCGACCATCCCGACCAGCGGATCGAGGCTCTCGACCTCGGCGAGGACCTGGACGACCTGCCGCTCGGCCTGGCCCAGGCGGGCGCGGTGATGAACGTGACAGGGACGAGCTGCCGGGAGTACCGCGTCAAGCTCGGCGAGCGGCGCAAGCACATGGCGACCGTGCCGGTGCCCGGCGTATCGGCGTCGATCTTGGCCACCTGGTCGCTGGCCGCCGAGTGCGCGGACCAGCTCGCGCCCGCCGGGCTGGCCTGGCCGACCCTCGCGCTGGCCGCGATGCTCGACCCGAACGGGATCCCCGGGGTCGTGCTCACCAGCGCGGCGGCGTGCGGCTACATCGGGGGCCGGCCGAGCACCGGCGCGCCGGCGGACCAGGCGACGGTCCGGGCCGCCATCACCAACCTGGCGCGGGCCGGCCTGGTCAGCATCGACCCCGCGAGCCAGGTCCGGACGGTGCGGATGCACGCAAGCGTGCAGGTCGCGGTGCGGGCCTGGATACCGCGGGCCGATCTTGAGCGGATCCTGCTCGCCGCCGCCGACGCGCTGGTCCAGACCTGGCCGGAACCCGACGACGGGACGTGGGGCGGCGGGGTCCACGGCGGGATGGCCGCCGAGCAGGCCCTGGACGGCGGGACGTCGCTGGACCAGGCGCTCGGCGACTGCGCGGCCCACCTGCTCACGGCCGAGGGCGCCGCCCGGCCGCAGCTCCAGTCAAGCCCGCTGTGGCAGCCGGAGCCCCACCCGGTGCTGTTCCGCAAGGGCCTGCGCCTGGAGAACAGCGGGCTCCCGGCCGCCACGATCGCGTACTGGCAGGACATGGTGACCACCTGCATCCGGCTGCTCGGACCCGCGCACGCCAGTTCGCTGGCGGCCAGGGACCGACTCGCCCTGGCCTACGAATCGGCGGGCCGGTTCGGTGACGCGATCGCCGCCTTCCAGGCCGCGCTGGCCGACCGGGAGCACAACCAGGGCCGGGAACACCCGGCCACCATCGGCGCCCGCGGCCAGCTCGCGCACGCCTACGGCAGCGCCGGGCGCCCCGCGGAGGCCGTCGCGCTCTACGAGCGGATAGTCACGGACTCTGGCAGGCAGCTCGGCCTCGGGCACCCGGTCACCATCAGGGCGCAGTCCGGCCTGGCGGCGGCCTACCAGGAGGCGGGCCGGGGCAAGGAATCGGTGGCCGCCTACGCCAAGCTCGTAGCCGACTCAGAACGGCTGCTCGGCGCGGGACACCCCGCCACGCTGGCCGCGCGTGCGGACCTGGCCGCCGCCTGCCTGACCAACGGGCAGGCAGGCAGCGCGGTGGAGCACTACCGGCGGGTCCTGGCCATCCAGGAGGCGGCCCGCGGGCCGGATCACCCCGACGTCATCGCGGCCCGCGCCAGCCTGGCCTCCGCGCTGCGCCGCTCGGGGAAGCCGAAGGAGGCCATCGCCCAGTACGAGCGGGTCCTCGGTGACCGGGAGCGGACCAGCGGCGCCGATCATCTGGATACCATCGCGGCCCGCGCCAACCTGGCCTTCGCCTACCGCAGCGCCGGGCAGCTCCGCGATGCGATCCCCGGCTACGAACGCACGCTGGAGGACCGGGAGCGCGTGCAGGGACCCGACCACGCGGACACCCGGGCCGCACGCTGCAACCTGGCGAGCGCGTACCAGCAGGCCGGGCGGCTGGCGGAGGCAGTAAGGCAGTACGAGCGCGCGCTGGCCGACAGCGAGCGAATGCTGGGGCCGACTGACTCCGAGACGATGGCCACCCGCGGCAGCCTGGCGTCGGCCTTGTTCGCGGACGGCCGGCTGATGGAGGCCATCGCGCTGCTGCGGCGGGCCGTAGCCGACGCCGAGCGCACGCTCGGCACCGATCACCCGATGACCCAGGCCATGCGCACCAGCCTGGACACCGCCACGAAGACCTGATCCGCTGGCCCGGCCGGAGAAACCGGGCTCCGTAAAGATCGGGTTTCGGTTATGTAATGAGGTGCTACTTCTCCGTAATATCCGCGAGATCTTCCTTGGCGTTATCGGCCTGCGGGCGTTGCTTATGGCGATGCCGCTGCTGCATTTGGTGATACTCGTGACGCGCATGGCGATAGCGGGGAATCGCCCACTACGATGCCTGAATACCGGGCCATGCTGCACGTGTGTCAGGTGCCAAGGGGAGAGGCTTTCAACGTGGTCACGCAGGGTGCCGGGACGCCTTCGCGTACACCCATAAGGCTGTCCGGGATAATCCCGCCGCTCTCGGACGCCTTTCCGGCTTCGCTCAGGCGGCCAACGCGGTCGGCGCGGCCGATTCGTCATTGCGCGCGCAGGCGGCCGCGGAGCGCTTCATGGCCTGGCTCACGCGTACCGGGCGGTCGCGGGCGCTGATCATCGACGACCTGCGCGACGCGGCCGATCTCGACGGCCTGTGGCCGGCCCAGCTTCAGCCCGCCGGGCTTGCCTGGCCGACGCTCGCGCTGGCCGCCGTGCTCGGCGCGCACGGGATCCCCGGCGCGGTGCTGACGTGCCGGGCCGCATGCGGCTATGTCACCGGCCTGCCGAGCATGGCCGGCCGGGGCGCGGTCCATGCCGCCCTGGCCAACCTGGCGCGGGTCAGCCTGGTCAGCATCGACCCCGCGAGCCCGATCCGCACGGTGCGGATGCACCCGAGCGTCCGGGCGGCCGTGCGTGCCTACCTGACGCAGGCCGACCTCGAGCAGGTCATCCGCGCCGCCGCGGACGCGCTGATCCAGGTCTGGCCGGAGCCCGACGCGACGGCGGCCGGGCAGCTCGAGGAGCTTGAGCCGCAGGCCACGCTGCGCGACTGCGCCGCCGCCCTCGGCGACGCGATCGGTGCCGACGGCGCGCTGTGGCGGCCTGAGGTCCATCCGCTTCTGTTCCGCCGGGGCAGCAGCCTAGAGGACAGCGGGCTGACCGAGTCGGCCATCGCCTACTGGCAGTCCGTGGTCGCCGCCGGCACCCGGCTGCTCGGACCCGGGGACGAGACGACGATGATGGCCAGGGACCGGCTCGCGGCCGGCTACGAGGCGGCCGGCCGCCATGGTGATGCCCTCGCCATGTTCCAGCAGGCCCTGGCGGAAAGGGAACGCGGCAAGGGCGCCGGGCACCCGGACACCATCGCCGCCCGCGGGCGCCTCGCCCACGCCTTCGCCAGCGCCGGGAGGCCCGCCGAGGCCATCGAGTTGTACGAGCAGACGGTCGTCGAGGCCGGCCGACGGCTCGGGCCGGTGCACGCGGTCACCCTGTCAACGCGGGCCAGCCTGGCCGAGGCGTACCAGGCCGCGGCGAGGGGCAAGGACTCAATCGCCGCCTTCGCCCTGCTCGCCGACGACACCGATCGGCTGCTCGGCCCCGGCCACGCCGCGACGCGGGCCGCGCGGGCCGGCCTGGCCGCCGCGTACCTGGCCGCCGCGATGCTCCGCGCGGGAAAGCCGAGGCGGGGGAGGTTAAGCATCCCGGGGGCTTACCCCGCCAGCGCGCTTGTTAGGGGCGCGTGAGCTTGGTGGGGTACATGAGTGTTCTGGGGTTTATATGTGTGATGTGGTGTATTAGACGTGATTAGGACAATGAGCCCAGTGGGTCACGACGGCCATATTGTGGATTTTCGCGACATATAGGCGCGGCCTCGCGGTTCTTACTATCATTCCCGTTAAGACCAGGGCTGCGCTGTACGTGCGGGCCTGGGCCCACGAGTTCACATGCGGCAGGTCGGTGCGGCAGAAGAACCGGGGGGGCGCAGTACGGCTGACGGCAAGACCATGCCGTGACCGTGGGTTACCAGGGTTCTTTGACGTGCGGCAACGGCCACGGACCAAGGGCACCGCCAGCTTTGCCGGCGGGCCGGGCGGGAGAGGCTGTCGAACGTGGCCGCGCAAGCCGAGACGACGCAGTCGTCGATACTGCTGTCCGGGATCGTGCCCCCGCTCGCGGACACCTATTACGCCCGCGGGGAGACCGGCCACGACCTGGCGGACACGCTCCAACCCGGCCAGACCGTGGTGCTCGTGCACGGCGAGGAGACCAACACGGCTCCGGCCGGCCAGGGCGGAACCGGGAAGACGCAGCTTGCCGTCGAGTTCGCCCACGAGATGTGGAACGGCAAGCTGGTGGAGGTCCTGGTCTGGGTGACCGCGACCAACCGGGAGTCGATCGTCACCGGTTTCGCGCAGGCGGCCAACACCGTGGACGCGACCCATCACGGCGAGGGCGCCGAAGTGGCCGCGGCCCGGTTCATGGCCTGGCTGACGCACACCAGGCGGCCGTGGGCGCTGATCATCGACGACCTGGGCGATACGGCCGACCTGGCGGACCTGTGGCCGGCCGGCGCGTCCGGGCGGATTCTCATCACCACCAGGCTGCCGGCCGCCTCGTTCGAGGACAAGGACGTCACCGTGCTCCCGGTGTCCGGGCTGAGCAGGCGGGAGGCCCTGTCCTACCTCAGCTCCAGGCTCACCGACCACCCTGACCAGCGGATCGAGGCGCTCGACCTCGGCGAGGACCTGGACGGCCTGCCGCTGGCCCTTGCCCAGGCGACCGCGACGATGAACGCCCACCGGCTGGGCTGCCGCGAGTTCCGCGGGCAGCTGGCCGAGCGCCGCAAGCACATGCCGGTCGTGGACGGCGTGTCGCAGGGCTTGCTGGCCACCTGGTCGCTCGCCGCCGAGTGCGCGGACGCGCTGCCGCCGTCCGGGCTGGCCTGGCCGACCATGGTGCTCGCCGCGATGATGGACCACCACGGGATCCCTGGCGCCGTGATGACCAGCCCGGCGGCCTGCGGCTACATCGCCGGGCGGCCGAGCACGGCCGGCGGGAACGACCAGAACATGGTGCGCGCCGCGATAGACAACCTGGCCCAATGCGGCCTGCTCACCATCGACCCGGCCAGCCCGGTGCGCACCGTCTCCATGCACCCGAGCGTGCAGGCGGCGGTCCGCGCGTACCTGCCGCAGACCGACCTCGAGCAGGTCGTGCTCGCCGCCGCGGACGCGCTGCTCGATACCTGGCCGGAGGGCGAGGGCGGCCCGCAGCTCGACCAGGCGCTCCGGGACTGCACGCAGACGCTGCGGGCCAACGACGGCGGCGTGCTGTGGAAGCCGGAGGCCCACCCGCTGCTGTTCCGGGCCGGGCTGTCACTGGAGAACAGCAGGCTGGCCGACGCGGCCATCGCGTACTGGCAGTCCATGGTCGCCACGAGCAACCGGCTGCTCGGTCCCGCGCACGCCAACGCCGTGGTGGCCAGGGACAGGCTGGCCGCGGCGTATGAGTCCGCTGGCCTGTCCACCGAGGCCATCGCGGTCTTCCAGGCAGCGCTCGCGGACCGGGAGCGGAACCAGGGCCCGGAGCACCCGGAGACGATCGCCGCCCGTGGCCACCTCGCGCACGCCTACCAGACCGCGGGCCGGCCCGCCGACGCCGTCGCCCTCTACGAGCGCACCGTGGCCGACTCCGACCGGCTGCTCGGACCCGGGCACCCGGTGGCCCTCGGCGCGCGGGCCAGCCTGGCCGAGGCCTACCAGACGGCCGGCAAGCCCAGGGACGCGATCAGCGCCAACGAGATGCTGCTCACCGATGCCGAGCGACTACTCGGCCCCGGCCATCCCACGACGCTGAGCGCACGGACCAACCTGGCCGCGGCTTACGCGTCCATCGGCAAGAACAAGGAAGCCATCGACGCGTACGAGCGGGCACTCGCGGACCAGGAGCGGATGCACGGCCGCGATCACCCGGACACGATCGCGGCGCGCGCCAGCGTGGCCTCCGCGCTGCGCGCGGCGGGCAAGGTGAAGGACGCGATCGGGCAGTATGAGCGGGTGCTCGCCGACCGGGAGCGGGTCGAGGGCGCCGACCATCCGGACACCATCGCCGCCCGCGCCAACCTGGCCTTCGCGTACCGCAGCGCGGGACGGCTGCGAGAGGCCCTGCCCGCGTACGAGCGCACGCTGGCCGACCGGATCCGGGTGCAGGGCGCGGACCACAGGGACGCGCTGACCGCCCGATCTAACCTGGCCGGCTGCTACCAGCAGGCCCGGCGGCTGACCGATGCGATCCCGCAGTACGAGCGCGCGCTGGCCGACAGCGAGCGGATGCTCGGGGCCGGCGACATGGAGACCCTGACCACCCGGTGCAACCTCGCCTCCGCCTACTACACGGCGGGCCGGCTGAGCGACGTCGTCACGGTGCTGCAGCGGGCGCTCAGCGACTGCGAGCGCTATCTCGGACCCGATGATCAGATGACGCAGACCGTGCGGGAGAACCTTGACGCCGCCACCCAGATCTGAGCGGTGACCGCTGGCGAAGCACCCCTGATCGTTCGGATAAATAAAAAGATCTTTTTAATTCCGAACGAACGGTGGTGTGTCCGCCAAGACCACAACGTGGGATTCTTGATCGGAAGCTAGACAGACCGGCCGTAACGTAACCATGATCGAACTGCACCCGTAGGTGCGCAGAACGAGGAGCGACCTGAGCATGACCACACCAAACGGTGCTCCAGGACCCAGCGGCGTGAGCGACCCGCTGCCAGAGGCGGTCGGGCTGGTGCGGGGCGCCGCCGACGCGGGCATCCGGCTCAAGATCCTCGGCGGCCTCGGGGTCCGCGTCCTGTGCCCCGACTTCCCGCCCCGGATGCGCGCTGGGCAGGACATGGACCTGGCCTGCCTGGGCAAGGGCCGCCGCCAGGTGGCCGAGCACCTGGAGCGCGCGGGCTGCCAGCCCGACAAGCGGTTCAACAACCTGAACGGCGACCGGCAGATGTACTTCAACGCGCCGTCAGGGCGGCCCATCGACGTCATGGTGGACCGGCTCTCGATGTGTCACACGCTCGACTTCCGGCCCTCGTTCGGCTCGGCGTCGCCGACCCTGGACCCGGCTGACCTGCTGCTGTCAAAGCTGCAGATCGTCGAGCTCAACGCGAAGGACGCGCACGACATCTTCCACCTGCTGTCCGGGGTCCGGGTCGGCCCCGACTCGACCAGGCCGTTCATCGACACCGACCGGTTCGGCTCGGTGATCTCCTCGGACTGGGGCTGGTGGCGCACGGTGACCGGCAGCCTGGCCAAGCTCCCCGACCTGCTGGCCTCGCAGCCGGGACTGGCGCCGCCGTATCCGAGGTTCGACGCGCTGACGCAGGCCAAGCAGTTGATGGAGGTGGCCGAGTCGGTGCCGAAGGGCCTGAAGTGGAAGGCAAGGGCCAGGGTCGGCGACAAGGTCCGCTGGTACGAACTGCCCGAAGAGGTGGATCACTGATCCCTTACGGGATCATTCTGTTGGGACATAGGAAGGCGCGGGCACGACAATGAAAATCTTCTTCGCCACGGACATCCATGGCTCCGAGATCTGCTGGCGAAAATTCCTCAACGCCGCCGCCTTCTACAAGGCCGACATGGTCATCCTCGGCGGGGACGTGACCGGCAAGGTCATGGTGCCGATCACGACCTCCTCCCCCGGCCACTGGGAGGTCAGCTTCGGCGGCCAGCGAGTGCAGCTGTCCACCCAGGCCGAGCTTGACGACATGAAGCGCAGGATCCGCGACCGCGGGTACTACCCGGCCGTGATGACCCTCGACGAGCTTGACGCCCTGAACGAGGAGGACGGTTCGGTCGACCGCCGGTTCACCCAGGAAATGACCAGGGGCCTGGAGATGTGGCTCGACATGGCCGACGGCAAGCTGCACGGCGGGGAGATCCCGTGCATCCTCAACGGCGGCAATGACGACATCTGGGAGATCGACGACATCATCGAGGCGTCCCCGTGCGTCAGCTTCGCGGAGAGCAAGATACTCGACATCGGCGGCTTCTACCTGGCCTCGATGGGCTGGACCAACCCGACGCCCTGGAACACCTTCCGCGAGGCGCCCGAGGACGTCCTGACCACGAAGATCGACGCGATGGTCTCCTCGATCCCGGACATGAACCGGGCGATCTTCAACTTCCACGCGCCGCCGTACGGCACCGGGCTCGACGAGGCACCCGCGCTTGACGAGACCATGCGGCCGATTGCCGGCGGCGCGGTGATGAAGCCGGTGGGATCCACCGCGGTACGCGAGGCCATCCTCAAGTACCGGCCCGCGTTGTCGCTGCACGGGCACATCCACGAGAGCAAGGGTGTCCGCAAGCTCGGCGGGACGCTGGCGATGAACCCGGGCAGCTCCTATACCGACGGGGTGCTGCAGGGTGCCGTCCTGGACCTGAACGAGAAGAAGGGGAAGCTAGCCAGGTACATCCTGGTCAACGGCTGACGCGCTGGGCCGTTAGCCTGCCGCACCGGCGGCCGGGGCCTTCTGTGTGCCTGGGCAAACACGCTCGGGACACGGTTCGGAACCGAAATCCGCTGATCACAAACTTTACCGATGCCCAAAGCTCTATATTTACGCTAGATCGATACAAACTGCACAGATCGTAACCGTCTTCTCCATTCAACCGGACATAAAGGGATAAATCGGAGGATACTCATGACGGCAGGAGCACTGGGAGAGGAACGACCTACTCTCTTCCTCCGCAAGGCGACCGGCCTGGTCCGCGGCTGGTCCGTCAGGGACTCGCTGATCTACGCCTGCCTTGCCACCAACTTCGTGACGCTCGGCATCTACGAGTTCACCTTTGCCGGGCCGGCGTTCCCGAAGGGCCAGCTGATCACGGCGGTGGTCATCTCGGGGATCTGGGTCTCGTTCCTTGTCGTCGCCTACTCGGGGCTCGTCGTCACGATCCCCAGGGCCGGCGGTGATTACGTCTGGCAGACCAGGATCTTGGGCAGCGGCATCGGCTTCGTGACGGCCGCGACCGGCTGGTGGTTCATCCTGTGGCTGTGGGCGCCGATCTACGGCAATATCCTGTCGGTCCAGTTGTTCGAGCCGTTGTGGGCGACGCTCAGGTGGACCTGGCCGCACGGCGGTGCGGCGTGGTTCGGCACGCACAACGGGATCTTCATCGTGACGCTGATCACCATCGCGCTGGCCGGCGTGCTGGTCTCGATCGGGATGGCGGGATACGCGAAGGTCCAGCGCTGGTGCTTCATCGGCGGGCTGATCGGCTTCGCGGTCGTCGTCATCCTGCTGCTCATCAACTCGCACGCCAGCTTCGTCAGCTCGTTCAACTACGAGGCGCAGAAGCTGTTCGGCGTCAAGAACGCCTACGCGGCCACCAACGCGGCGGCGGCCAAGGCCGGTTACACCACATCACCGCTCGGCTTCGGCCCGCTCGGGCCGACGATGCTGCTCGTCCCTGCGCTGATGTTCTTCCTGCTGTGGCCCAACTGGGGCACCACCCTGTACGGCGAGGTCCGCGGCGCGAGCGACTTCAGACGGGTGTTCGCCGGCATGTTCATCGGCCTGTGGACCACTGTCGTTCTCACGATCATCTTCCTGCTGCTGATAGATAAGACCGTCGGCTGGGGTTTCTACCAGAACCTCAACTCGCTGGACTACAACGCAACTCCGCAGTTCGGCATCTGGCCGTACCCGTTCATGTTCGCGGGCTGGCTGGTGCACAACACGGCGTTCCAGGTGGTCCTGATCCTGGTACTCAGCCTCTGGTTCTTCGGCTGGGTGGGGACACTGTTCCTGTCCTCGACCAGGGTGATCTTCGCGGCCGCGTTCGACCGGGTGCTGCCGGACCGGGCGGCCGAGGTCTCGGAGAAGCGCAGGGTGCCGTTCTACTCGCTGATCCTGATGCTGCTGCCCGCCGTCGGGCTCAGCGCCCTGTACGCGTACAACACGACATTCGCCAGCTACACGCTGGACGCCACGCTGGTCATCGCGGTGACCTACCTGTTCAGCGCGATCGCGGTGGTCATCTTGCCGCTGCGCAAGCCGGACCTGTGGTACGCCTCGCCAGCCAGCAAGGTCAAGCTGTTCGGCGTGCCGATCGTGCCGGTGTCCGGAGTCATCACGATCGCGCTGCTGGCATTCAACCTCTACGAGTGGCTCTCCAACGACCTGTACTTCGTGAACAAGCCATCCTCGCTGATCTACATGGCCTGCATGTACGTGCTGGCGCTCATCATCTACGTGGGCGCCCGCATCATCCGTAACCGCCAGGGCATCGACCTCGGCCTCATCAACAAGGAAATCCCGGTCGAGTAGCCCGGGGTTTTGCCCATCGTGGATAGTTACCTCCCGTTTCATGGGGGGTAACTATCCACGTTCTTTTGTTGGAGGGGTTTTGGGCACGTTTCTTGTTACTGGGGGGAATACTGGGATCGGGCGGGCTACCGCGGAGGGGCTCGCGGCTCGGGGCGGGCGGGTGTGGATCGCGTGTCGCTCCGCGGCGAAGGGGGAAGGGGCGGCCGCGGCGATCAGGGCCGCGACAGGGTCGTCTTCGGTCTTCTGCCTGTCGCTGGACCTGGCCGACCTGGACTCGGTGCGGTCGTGTGCCGCTTCGTTTCTCGCCCTCGGCGAGCCGCTGAACGTGCTGGTGAACAACGCCGGGGTGGCCGGGGTGCACGGGCTGACCAGGCAGGGCTTCGAGCTGATGTTCGGCGTCAACCACCTGGGGCACTTCCTGCTGACCTCGCTGTTGGCTGAGCGCCTGGCGGCCAGCGGGCCGGCCCGGGTGGTGACGGTGGCAAGCGACGCGCACTACTCGGCCCGCGGCATCGACTTCGCGGCGCTGCGCCGGCGCGCGCGGCACGTCACCGGGCTGCCCGAGTACGCGGTCTCCAAGCTGTGCAACGTGCTGTTCAGCCAGGAACTCGCCAGGCGGCTGGCGGGGACCGGGGTCACCACGTACGCGCTGCACCCAGGCGTGGTCGCGTCGGACATGTGGCGCCGGGTGCCGTGGCCGGTGCGGCCGCTGGTCACGCGGCGGCTGCTGCCGGTGACCGAGGGCGCCAAGACATCGCTGTACTGCGCGACCTCGCCGGACGTGGCGAAGGCCAGCGGGCTGTTCTACGACAAGTGCGCGGAGCGGCCCGCGAGTTCGGTGGCCACGCCGGAGCTTGGCGGGGTGCTGTGGCAGCGCAGCGAGGAGTGGGCCGGTTCCGGGGGCGGTTCCGGGCCGGGGGTGGACCCAGCCTAGGCGGGGACAGGGCTGGTCGGGCATGATCGTCGTAGCT
>JBOHCG010000012.1:0-37337 GCA_050698735.1 Streptosporangiaceae bacterium
GCCGAACGCGCCGCCAGCCGCCTGACCCGAACCCGCCAGCCCGGCCCGGCCCCCGTCGCGCCGGGATACCGGCATGCCCGGACCCGCGCGAGCCCGCCAAGATACGCAAGACACGGCAGATCACTCGCGCCTCGCGGTGCCATGACCCGCCGCCGCCCGCTGGTCTCACAAAGCGTAACCGCAACAGCAGCCACACAGCTCGCCCGTCAGCTACGCAACGTAACAACAAGCCAGTCGCATCCAGGAAAGAACCCTGAAGGGACGGTTCACAACCGAACGCCAGTGGGCGCGGAGCTAGCCGGCGATGACCACACAGAGGTCGTGGCCATGAAGCTGATCAATGATCCTGGCATTCACGAATCTCTCTTGCCGATGCTACCGGGACTTCAGATGCCCGCGCTTCTGATCGTCGGCAAGTCCGACGTGGTAACCTCGCCCGACCAGATCGACGCCTTCCGGGACCAGGTGCCGCATGGCCGCGTCGAAGTGTTTGATCATTCCGGGCACTTCGTGCAGCTGGAGCAAGCGGAAGAATACTCGGCGCTGGTCACTTAATTCGTACTGCTAAACCAGGATCCTGCGGATCTGAACGTCAGCTGATGCATGAAAGGCGGACGGCTCACTGTAATCAGGTCCAGGGTAACTCCGTGTCCGGACGTTGAAGAAAACGGCATTGCGCGACGGCTGTGCAGATCGAGACCCGTAGCGAGACCCGTAGCAAGAAAGGTGGTAATGCGATGTAATCACACCTGCAGAGAACGCATCACGCTGAGCGGCCACGCACCGAAAAACCGCGACTGTAATACGTCGGTGGCTGGGTTTCACTGCAGCCGCGACTTTTATGATTGGTCAGGTCAGCGGGCGAACAGGCTATTGATGGTGCCGAAGTCGAGGGCTTCTTCGAGCTCGGCGTAACTACCTGTGGCGAGCAGCCCGGTTGCCGTGCGCTTGGCGAGGGTGTAGGCCGCCTGGGCGATGGCGGTGCCGAGGCTGACGCGGCGGACACCCGCGGTTGCTAGCTCTGTGACGAGTGGCGCGCCCGGGCCGGCCATTATGTTGACGGGCAGGGGCGATGCTTCGGCCAGTTCGGTTATGGTCTGCAGGTCAGTGAGCCCGGGTACGAATAGGCTGTCCGCACCAGTCTTGGCGTAGGCGAAGCAGCGGGCCAGCACGTCATCCAGCCGTGCCTCCGGGACGCCGATGCCGTACAGGAACACGTCGGTTCGCGCGTTGATGAACAGTTCGGGCAGGCCAGCCGATGCGGACGTCGCCCGAGCGGCCTGGATGCGCGCAGCCTGCCCGGCAGGGTCGAACAACGGTCCGCCGGGAGCACGGGAATCCTCGATGTTCACCCCGACGGCGCCGGCGGCTATGACCGCCTCGACCGTCAAGGCGACATCCTCAGGGTCGGGGCCGTATCCGCCTTCGATGTCGGCCGTGACGGGGATGGTTACTGCACTCGCGATCTCGCGGATCCGCTCGGTCATCTCGGCACGGGTCAGGCGCTGGCCGTCGCGGCGGCCGAGCGACCAGGCGATCCCGCCGCTAGTGGTCGCGATCGCCTGCGCGCCCGCCAGCGCGATCACCGCGGCGCTTGCAGCGTCCCAGGCATTCGGCAGAACAAGTACGCCAGCCGTGTGCAGTGCCCGCAGCTTCTCGGCGGCGGCCTTCTGGGTTCTTCCAGCCACGCTATCGACACTCCGTTACTGGTCTGAGGGCCGTGCCCGGAGATGCCTGCCGGGCACGGCCCTGCGATGTCTCAGACGCCGACTAGGAGTTCGTGGTCGATCTCGACAAACTCCGTGATCAGGTCAGCGAACCTTCCGGCGATCAGCTCCTTATAGGCGGCCGAGCCGGTGTGAGCGTCGTAGGCGGCCTGGTCGGCGAAGTGTTCAACGAATAGTAGGTAGTCGGGCTTGGCCGGATCGCGATAGACCCGGAACGACAGCGTGCCCGGCTCCCGCGCCGGACCCTTGGGCGCGAACTCCTCGACGATGGCTTCGACCTCGGCCTGCTTGCCGGGCTTGAGAGTGATCGGAAACACCTTTGCCAGCACGAACACGTCCTCCTGAGTCAGGCGCAGCACTGCGCATCCAATGCAGTCCACGATGCCGGCGCAGCGCAGGGATGTCTGGCCAGATCCGGACAGGCTGGCGGGCGGGCCGTCCTTCGGCTGAGCGGGCCTTGTCCGGATACGGCTAGCGCCGGTGCTGCGCAGCGCCTATATCTGGGATGTGACCACGTACTCCGCAGTGGTGACCACCGGGATCTACTGCCGGCCCGGCTGTGGCGCGAAGCCGCTCGCTGAGAACATCCGTACCTTCAAGCTCGCGGCGAGCGCGGAAGCGGCAGGGTTTCGCGCCTGCCTGCGCTGCCGGCCGTACCGGGTGGTGAGCTCGATCGCGGCCGGGGCGCCAGAACTGGTCTGCCGGGCCGTCCAGTTGATCATCGACGGCGTGCTAGATACCGGCACCGAGGCAGCGCTCGGGGCGCGGCTGGCGGTCTCGCCGCGGCACCTGCGGCGGATCTTCAACGACCATCTGGGCGTCACCCCAGATCAGCTAGCCAGGTCCCGGCGCGCCCACTTTGCCCGGCGGCTGCTTGACGACACCGACCTGACGGTAGCGGATGTGGCGTTCGCGTCAGGCTTTGCCAGCATCCGCCAGTTCAACAGGCAGATGCGCGAGGTATTCCGGGCTTCTCCCAGCCAGCTACGTGACCGCCGGCACCGCACCGACCGGCTCGCCGCCGACGGCGGACTGACGATGCGGCTGCCATTCGAGCCGCCATTCGACTGGGAAGCGATAACAGCGTTCTTTACCGACCGCGCAGTACCCGGCGTGGAGTCGGTGTCCGACCGCGTATACCGCCGGACGATCAGCCTCGATAGCGCCCCCGGCGTGCTGGAGGTTCACCCAGGAGGAGCCGATCACCTGCTGCTGCGGGCCCACCTGCCCTACTGGGAAGGCCTGATTCACGTGGCGGAGCGAGCGGGCCGGATGGTCGGGGCCGGCGTCGGCTCTGCTGTCCGCGCGCCAGGCGCCTGGGGCCCGTTCGAGGCGGCCGTGCAAGCCATCATCGCCCAGGAATGCGATGACCTCGGCGAGGCGAGAAGGCAGCTGGGCGGGATAGTGCAGCAGTTCGGGCCGCGCATACCTGGTCTCACCCATGGACTGACGCACCTGTTCCCGTCCGCCGAAGTCCTGGTAGCGGGAAAGCTCGCCGATCTTGATCTGCCGTCGGCGACCGTCAAGAGCCTCGCCGCTCTTGCGGCGGGCGTTGCCTCCGGATCCATCGTGCTCGATCACGCCGTCCGGCAGGCAGACCTGATGGCCTCGCTGACCGCGGTGACGGGAATCCACGCCGCCACCGCCCACCAGATCACGCTCCGCCTGGGTCACCGACCGCCCGCACGCGGTCAGGCCTTGCCCGGCATCCGCCCGTATCTGCCTCGTGGCCGCCAGGAGGAGAAGTGACCGTTGTTGTCGGTGCGCCGGAGGACTTCACGCTGGAGGCGTTCCGGCGGGTCACCGTAGACCGGCCAGCCCGACTTCCCCAGCCACCAGGCCCAGGCCAGCCCACAGCCATCCCCCTGACCACGTCCCGCCAACCAGCCATCTCCGCGCCGGGCCACCACCACCGGGCCCAGGATGGAAACCATCGCCACACAAGGAAGGACCCCGATTCGCCTACTCATAGCCGAGGCGATCGGTCAGCGCGGCGTCCAGCGTGACCTGCAGCACCGTCCTGGTCGCACCGGCCGACAGCCGGCCGCCCCGGCGGCGGCGGCCGGGACGGCACGGGCGGCGGTCGTGCTGCTGCGGCTCATGCCGGGGCCGCCTGGTCCTCGCCGGGGTCCTCCTGGAGTAGGTGCCGGCGCAGGAAGTCGAGTTCGGCGGCCACGACGGTCTCGTGCTGGTCGAGGAAGGCGGCGTAATGCGCGCCGTCGACCTGGAGGATCTCGCCTGCGGGAGCCCGGCGGGCGGCCTTCAGCGCGGGTGCCGCGAGGACGGTCTGGTCGCGGGTGCTGATGACTGCCAGCAGCGGGCAGCCGATGCGGCTGGCGGTCCTGCCCGGCCGGTACAAGGCGATGGGCACTACGGAGCGGGCTGCGATGGTCTGCTGCCAGTCGGGGTATGTGTTGCCCGGGTTGAGCGCGCCGTCGCTGTCGGAGGCGTCCGGCGTGGTGAGCATCGCGACTGCTCCACGCGGCCCGGCCAGCGGCACGACCAGGGGCTCGCGGCCAGCCAGCCCGCGGGCGACGTCGCGCAGGGCGATCAGCGGGAACCGGGCGAGGACCCCAGGGGTCTCGTGACCTAGCGCGCGCGGCGAGCTTACCGCGCCGTCGGCCAGTGGCGCCTGCGCGATCACCGCGGCAAGACGACGCTGGCCCCGGGGCCGGGCAGCGAGGCGGAGCAAGTGCCCCGCGGCGAGCGAGAAACCCCACCCGGCGATCTTGCCGGCCTCCACTCCGGGAAGGGACGCGGCGCAGTCCAGCGCAGCTTCCCAGTCGGCCAGCTGCTCCGGTATCCGCACCACTTGCCTGGGCGTTCCGCCGGACTCGCCGATGTGCCGGTGGTCGAAGGCGAGCACGCTGTATCCGGCAGCATGGAAGCGGGCGGCGAACCGGTCGGTAGCGGGCTCCTTGGTCACCCCCGCCCCGCCAGCCATTACCACGCACGCGCCATTGCTGCCCTGGTAGTGCCAGGCAGCGCAGTCATCAGTACCGCTGCGGAAGGCAATCCCCTCCCGCTGTGCCGCGGTGAGCCCGGCGATGCCGCCGCCCTCTGCGGTGATCTGAACCATGGCGTTCCCTCCGCTGTTCGCTCGGATGCGTGATCCGTCCTCTTGAACTAAGATACAAGCAGTACGTATGTTTGTACAGGCCACATGACTCAGCTTGCGGAGACGTGGAGAATCGGAGAATGTCATCCCAGGTTTCCGCCGCCTCGCGGACACGACGAACTCAGGCCGACCGCTCAGCCGCGACCCGTGACGCGCTCGTGGCGGCAGGGCGCCCGCTGTTCGCCGCGCACGGGTTCGCGGAGGTGTCGACCGACGCCATCGCCGCCGCCGCCGGGGTTACCAGGGGGGCGCTGTATCACCAGTTCGCGGATAAGACGGCGCTGTTCGAGGCAGTCCTGGCGGCTGTCGAGGCCGATATCGCCAGGCGGCTAGCCGATGCGGTAGCGGCTGCCGGGATAGCAGATCCCGTCGAGGCCCTGCGGCACGCCGTGCGAACCTGGCTCGACATCTGCGTCGAGCCGGAAATCCTCCGCATCGCCCTTGTCGACGGGCCGTCCGTCCTGGGCTGGGCGCATTGGCGGGAGGTCTGCTACTTGCACGTCATGGGACTGGTGCAGGCACTCCTCGCACAAGGGATCGATCTCGGGCGCATCCGCGCCCAGCCAGCGGTGCCGCTCGCGCACGTGCTCATGGGAGCCGGCGACGAGGCCGCCCTCTACGTCGCCGAAGCCACAGACCGCACCCAAGCGCGCACCGAGATGACCGGAATCCTCGACCAGTTCATCCAGAGCCTGACCGCCTGACGACCCTAATCGTGGTTTACCCCGCGCTGGCGACCGGAGACGCGACGAGCCGAGGCCGGGCGCACGGTGCTCCTGGAAGCGTCGGCCGGCCAATTCTTCTCGTCCATCGGTCCTGTCCTCGAACTGTCGGCTTCACCTACGAGACCCGCCGAACACGGCCGATGTGACAGGCAGGGACGGCGACGTCCGATTCCGA
Organism: Streptosporangiaceae bacterium; assembly: GCA_050698735.1. Taxonomy (GTDB): domain Bacteria; phylum Actinomycetota; class Actinomycetes; order Streptosporangiales; family Streptosporangiaceae; genus Palsa-504. Next base: position 5,746 of record JBOHCG010000012.1, read on the forward strand.
CCCCAGCCCGAGACCAGATGCTACGATTGCGGGAATGTCCGATCATGATGTTAATGAGGCTGGTGTCCTGCGCCTGAAGGTGGGCCGGTCGCTGCGCGCCCTGGGGTCTGACCTGGACATGCTGGATGAGGCTGTCGCCGGTCACGCCGGGATTCACCGCACGGACCTGCGCTGCCTGGAGATCGTGGCGCGGGAGGGGCCGGTCAGCGCCGGGCGGCTGGCCGGGCTGGCGGGGCTGAGCACGTCGGCGGTGACGAGCGTGATCGACCGGGCCGAGCGCGCCGGCCGGATGCGCCGGGTCCGTGACGGCGCGGACCGGCGGCGGGTGATGGTCGAGGTGACCGCGGTGGCACGGCAGGAGGGGCGGGCCGCGTTCGCCGGGCTGATGGAGGGGACGCAGCGGCTGCTGGCCCGTTACTCGCCCGCCGAGCTGCGCCTGCTTGATGAGTTCCTGGACAGCGTCAGGGCGCTGGTCATCGAGCAGGCGGCCGCGCGATCGGCGCGGGAACGGCCAGAGCCCGCGGCCCGGGGGGCCGCGGGCGGCGGCCTGGGGGGGCCGCGATGATCGGCTACCTGCGGCTGGAGATTGCCCGCTCGGTGCGTGATATCCGCTATGTGGTGCTCGCGCTGGCGGCTCCGGTCGGCTTCTACCTGCTTTTCGCCGGGATCTTCTCCGGCAGCCCTGGTCAGGGGGGCGGCCTGCCCGCGGCGGTTGAGGTCATGGTGGCGATGGCGGCGTTCGGGGCGATGTGGGGGGCGCTGTCGGCCACCGCGCCGCGGCTGGCCAGGGACCGGGAGCGAGGCTGGCTGGACGTGCTGCGGGTGACGCCCTTGCCGGCCTCTCGGGTGCTGGCCGCGCGGGTCTGTTCGGGGCTGCTGGTCTCACTGCCCGCGGTCGTGGCGGTGGGCGTGACAGCGCGGCTGGCGCATGGCGTTCAGCTTTCTGCCGGGCAGTGGGGGCTTGGGCTGGCCGCCGTGTGGCTCGGGACGCTGCCGTTCGTGATGCTCGGGATCGCGATCGGGACGATGGCCGAGAGCAGCACCGCGTACGGCGTGACCATGGGCCTGTACTTTGCGTTTGCCGCGCTTGGCGGCCTGTGGGTGCCGCCCGCGATTTTCCCGGCTGTCTGCGGCAGGCGGCGAAGGCGCTGCCGTCCTACAGCCAGGCCGACCTTGGCTGGCGGATAGCCGCGAACACCGCCCCGGCGGCGTCCAGCGTGCTGGTGCTCGCCGCGTGGACGGCCGGCCTGGCGGTGGTCGCTTACTGGGCCGGCGCGCGGATCCGGCCCGTGACAGCGCGGACGCCGCCGACCCCAGGCCCGCAGGGGGCCGCGGTCCAGCTTGCGGAAGTCTCCAAGAGCTTCGGGACCATCCGGGCCCTCGACAAGCTCGGCCTCGACGTCCAGCAGGCGACGATCGTCGCGCTGCTCGGCCCCAACGGCGCGGGCAAGCCCGTTACGGGATTGAGACGTTCATCTCCTGATGGGAAGCGGCGGGCGTGCCTGCGGCCAGCCGAAGACCTGGTGCAGCGCTCCGGCAGTGACAGCGCGGGCCGTCCAGGACTTGACCTGGCCGTCCGACGCTACTCCTCGAAGAGGCCGCTGGCCTTGTCCACCTTGAACGCGCGGCGGAACCAGCCGTTCAGGGTGTCCAGGTCCGTGCAGGACTCGATTAGCTCACGCGACTTGTCGTCCACGTCGATGCCGCGCTGCTCGAAGACCACGAGGATGTCTTCGGCCTTGCCGCGGGCCTTGCCGCGGGCCTCGCCTTCGGCGCGGAGCATTTCTGCGGTGGTCACGTACGCCTCCTCTGCGTCCGGTCCCAGCGAGGCGGCCAGGTCGCGCAGCTCGCTGGCCCGTGCCTCACTCACAAGCTCAATGTACGTCAGCAGCGCGATGAACGCCTCGCCCCCGCCGGGCTGGTCCAGGACCGCCCGCAGCTGCCCGGCCCACCGCCGCAGATCCGCGGTGATCTGCGGGTTGCCGCGGGCCGTTTTCAGCAGCAGCAGGGTGACCAGCGCGGCCGGGGTCAGCTCCCGGCTCAGCAGCTGGTCCTCCCCGGTACCGGTCAGGTCGTCGAGCAGGAACTCGAACCGGGGCAGCCACGCCTGCACCGCCTGCCGGCCATCGGGATCGAGGTCGATCACGTCCAGCAGCTGCACGGGGCTGGCCCACCGGCCGGGGCCCTGGTAGACGACCAGCGGGATCACCGCCGGCAGCCGCCGGGCTCCCGGGTGCTCGCGCTCGTACTGGTCCCAGATCCGGGTCACGTACCGCAGCACCCGGAACGCCATCAGCGGGTCGTCGCTGCTCTGGTGCTCGACCAGGACGTAGACGAACGCGTCCCGGCCGTCGAGCGGCGCGGTGAACAGCACGTCGGAGTGCCGCCACTTCAGCGCCTCGTCGATGAAGCTGCCCGGCACCCGGGCCAGCCGGCCCAGGTCCAGCCGGCCGGCCAGGGACGGCGGCAGGACCGCGCGCAGCTGGGACGCGGCGTTGGCGGGCACGCCGAAGATCCGGCGGAACACCGAGTCATGCGGGGTGGGCGCGCCGCCCCGCCTCCGGCCCGGCGAGGGCTGGTCCGGAGGCGGCGGGCTGTCACCGGGGTCAGGCTCATCTGGCATGCCCGCACCGTACCGGCCCCCGCCGACATTGGGCAGCGGCGCAGCCGCGCTCCCGCGAAGACCTCCCGGCAGCCTGGAACGGCGGTTTCCGCGCCCGCTGCCAACGCTCCTCCCAGCGCGCTGCGTGATGACACTTTCCGCAGTTCAGAAGGCACATGATGCGCACCGCGGCGGGAAAGCCCGTTACTGAATTGAGACGCTCTTGGCTGCGGGAGCAGGCTACATGTTCATCCTCATAAAAGCGCGGGTGGCGCTCCGGGGCAGGGACGGCCCGGGGCGCGGGGTTCCCTGGTCAGGTGCCTGAGCGGGCGGTGTGCGCGAGCCGCGGGGCGAGGTACTGGGCGTCTGGGCGGGTTGGCCGTGTCGGGTCATCTCGGTTATTCGAGTGGCTGGCGGGCGATGGCGGGCGGTTCGCGCCCGGCTAGGAGCCAGCTGCCGATCACCGCGATCAGCGGCATGCCGACCAGGAGCCACAGCATGATGGCCACCGGGACGCTATCCAGCTCGGAAAGCTGGTCGAGCTGGTTGTTACTGAAGAAGCCGGCCGTCGCGAGATAACCCCCGGCCGTTCCGGTGACCGCCCCGGTCAGCCCGAGCGCGCCGGCGGTCGCCGCGGTGAGCGTGCGGCGGGCGGTGCTGCTGGCCCCGGTGGCGGTCAGCGTGCGGAGGTCGCTGGCGGTCTCGCTGCGGATCAGGCCGATGCTCATCGCGAGGATGCCAAGCGCGAGCACCATGCCGAAGATCGTGGCCGCGTTGGTGACCTGCGTGTACGACGGGATGTCGTTGACGGTCTCGATGCTCGCCCCGGCCGTGGCCGCGGTCTGAGTGGCGTCCGTGACCTGAGTGGAGGTCAGTCCGCCCGGCGCCTGGATCAGCCAGCCGGCTGTGGTCGTCGTGAGGTCGAACTGGCGCATGCCGTGCTCGGTGATCACCGTATTCGGCGCCGAGGTTCCGGACGGCAGCGCGCCGATCTCCTGGATCGGCGGGCTGGCCAGGCAACTGCCCGGCGTGCAGGGGGCGTCCGAGGGGGGCTTGGGGTCGTTCCAGAACTGCATCTGCCGCATCGAGGACAGGCCTGGCCGCATTGTGAGGAAGTCGGCATCGGGATTGGCCTGCGTGATCCCGAAGGCACTCAGCAGTTGCGGTGTCGCGACGTAGGTGCTGCCGGACCAGGCACGCCCGGATCCGCCGTATTGCAGGCTGCCGCTGGGTGTCTCGAGCGTGATCATGTATCGGTCATCGAGCGAGGTGGCGATGCGCTGCGCGGTTGTCCTCGTCGCGGCGAGCTGGCTCGCGGTCGGCGGAGGGCCGTTGGGGTTGTCATGGCCGGGTGGGTAGACGATGAGCTGGCTGGACGTCAGGTTGGGCCCCACCCAGTCAATCGCGTCGCCGAACCGGGCGGCGCTGATCACGCCGACCATGGTCGCGATCAGCACGCTGAGGCTGATCGCCGCGAGCGCCGGACCCGACCTGGTCCGGTACCTGGCCAGGTCCCTGAGCGCGAGCCGCACCATGACCGGCGTCCAGCGGCCAAGCTTGGCCAGCACCACGAGGCAGGCCGGAGACAGCAGCACCACGGCGACCACGAGCACGATGAGGCCGAACACGACCAGTTCCAGCTGCGTGGTCTTGCCGCCGGGACCGCCGCTTGCGACGCCTCCGACACCGGAGCCGGCCAGGCCGAGCAGGAGGAAGGCTCCGGCGAGGAACGCGATGCCGACCGGAATTGCCAGGTGGCGTACCGGCCTCGACGCTGGCGGGCGCCCGGATAGCGCCGTTACGGCAGGAACCCGGGTGATCGCCCTGGCAGGCTGCGCGGCGGCGGTGTAGGCGGCGAGCACGGCGAGGCCCATGGAGATCCCGGCCACCGTCCACGGCAGCTGGAACACTCCGATCACGTGGTGGGCACTGGCCTGAACGTGCGGCCGGTAGGCGATCCAGGCAAGCAGGCCGAGGACAAACCCCGCCACCGCCCCGATCGCGCCGGTGGCAACGCCGTTGGCCTGTACGACGAGGCGGATGCTGGATTGCGTGGCACCCTGCGCGGCGAGCATGCCGATCGCGCGGAGCCGGCGCTGCGCCAGCACGGTGAACCCGCCCGCCCCGACCAGCGCGATGAGCAGCATGCCAAGCACGGTCGCTGCTATCGAGATCGTCTCCGGGTTGAACAAGGCGTCCGCCGCTACCATCTGCGGGGTCACCACGGTCGGGCCGATGTCCGAGGGCGAGACGCCATTCGCGTCGAACAGCACTCTCACCTGGGTCGGCACGGTGACCTGGCCGGGTGCCACCAGGGCGAATTCATCGAGCAGGTTCTGCGGGTTCTGCACGATGCCGGTGACTTTCCTGCTGGCGCCGCCCGCGGTCCAGGAGCTGCCGACCGCGAGATGGAAGTCCGAGGCAACCCCGCTGGTCACCGTCACCTGGCCGGCACCGATGGGAAACTGGCCGCTGATCAGGGAAAGCATCGGCTGTCCGAACGGCCCGTGCGGATTCTGGGCACGCAGGCTGTAAGTCTGGATCGAGCCGGGAACCGAGAACGTCTGGTTCTCGATCACGTCGACCGTGCCGAAGCGATGCTCGATCGACGCGATATCGGCGGCGATGCGCGCGTTCGACCCGGTGAACGCGGCGAGATCCTGCGCGGTGCCGAAGGAGGCGGTCGCCGGAGTCGGATCGTTGATCGCGACCGCCGAACCCACCACTGTGGCTGTCACCGCGACCATGATCAGCGCCAGGATCAGCAGTTGCTGCCGCCACTCACGCCGCAGCAGCCGCAGCGCCCAGCGGATGACCGCGCGGCGGGCAGCAACGCCCCCGTTCGCCCCCCTGCTGGCCGGCCGTTCCGGGATCACCGTGCTCATCGGGTGCCCCCTGGTGCGGGCAGGGACTCATGGCCCGCTACCGGGGCAGCCTGGTCGGTCACCCGGCCGTCCCGCAGGAACACCACCCGGTCCGCCCACGAGGCGAGCTGCGCGTCGTGGGTCACCACCACAGCGGTCATCCCGGCGTCCTTGCACGCGTCGTGCAGCAGGCGCATCACCGCTTTGCTGTTGATCGAGTCCAGCGCGCCCGAGGGCTCATCGGCCAGCAGCAGCCTCCGCTCGCCCACCATGGCGCGGGCGATCGCCACCCGCTGCCGTTCCCCGCCGGACAGCTGGTCGGGGTAGTGCGCGGCCCGCTCGGACAGGCCAAGCCGCCCAAGCGCCCGCAGGCCGACGGCGCGTGCCTTGCGGGCGGAAAGGCCGTCCAGCTCCAGCGGCAGCGACACGTTCTCAGCCGTGGTCAGCCCGGGCAGCAAGTTGAAGTCCTGGAACACGTACCCGATCGTGCGCCGGCGCAGCCGCGCCCTGGCGTTGCCTGACATGCCCGCGACCGCCTGCTCCCCGATCAGCACCTCGCCGTCTGTCGGTTCCTCCAGCGTTCCCGCGATGGTGAGCAGCGTGCTCTTACCGGAGCCGCTTGGTCCCATCACCGCGACCATCGCGCCTTCGTCGACCGCCAGGCTGACCTCGCGGAGAGCATGCACCTTGGCGGTGCCCTGACCGTAGGACCTGGATACCTGCCGCAGCTCTAGCATCTTCATCTAGGTAACCTCAATTCTCGCCGGTGCCGTGGCAGCGGCGCTCGAACTTGTCCAGGTTCGGACGGTTCCGCCAGGCCGGACCGGGCTGGCGCATCGGTTTCCGTGCTTGTACGTCAGTTCTGCCGACGCCGGATCCGCCAGAAGCAGAAGCCTGATAGCGCTATGGCGAGCACGAGGAAGACGCCTGTTTCGTAGCGCTGAAGCGGCCAGTAGTGGCTCGCGGGCTGGTAGGTGACGCTTTGGTGGAGGTCGTACTGGGCAAGGCAGGCGGCAGCCTGGTCTACGTTGAGCCCGTTCTTGCCCGTGCCCGGGGCCAGGAAGCAGTTGAGGTGCGTGTGCGCGGCGACCACCTGGCTGGAGGAATCCTCTACCGGCGGGGCGGACAAGACCCATGCGCCCTGCGGTATCGGCAGGCCGGCGAGGTAGATCCCGGCTCCGCCGCCTCTGGTGTAGATGCCGGTGGCCTGGCGCGCGGTGGCCAGGTTGACGGGGAAGCTGACGGTAGTCGAGGGCAGCAGGTTGGGGCGGATGACGGCAGGCACCAGGATCTGGATGCCGATGAACACCGCGAGGGTCACCGCCATCGCGGGGACGCTGCGGCGCAGCAGCAGCCCCGCCGTGGTGCCCAGCGCGAAGGCGAAGGCCGCGTAGCCGAGCGGGACGATGTCGCGCGTCGCGAAGGTCATGGCCGCGAACCGGTTGCCGTTGATCTGGTCGAGCGGTCCGGCCCACCAGGTCAACAGCAAGCTGAGCAGCCAGGAGGTGGCGATCGAGGCGGCACCGACGCCGGCGAGCTTGACCGCGAGCCACCGGGTGCGCGTCACGCTCTGATTCCAGGCGAGCTGGTAGGTGCCGGTCTCTAGCTCACGGCCGATCAGCGGGGCACCCCAGAACATGCCGATCAAGCCCGGGACGGCGAGCACGAGGAGTTGGATGAGGTTGAAAGCACCGGTGTAACTTTGCTGGAACTGGCTGAGCACGCCACCGCAGTCGTTCTGCGAGGTGCAAGAAGTCACGTCGGCGGTGTAGGTGCGGTGCATCTGCAGGCCGGAGATCAGGAAGCAGGTCGTGGCGGCGGCGAGGATCACCAGGGCGGCCAGGGCCTGAGTGCGGAACTGGCGCCAGGTGAGCCAGATCATCGCGCGTCTCCCGTCGCGTCGACGGTGATGCGGCGGCCGGTGCCGGTGGCGCGTTCCATGTAGGCCAGCACGAGGTCTTCGAGGTCGAGGGGTTCCGCGGACCAGTCCCCGGCGGGCGGCTCGGCCGCGCTGCGCACGATGAAAGTGCTGTGCCGGTCGGTCTGCTCAGTCCAGATGACCTCCATCTCTGAAGGCAGGCCGGTCTCCGTGCGGCGGGTGCACACGAGGCGGTAGTGCCGCGCGAGCAGGACCTCGGTCTCGCCGGCGAGCTGGACGCGGGAGGAGACCAGCACGACCAGGTAATCGCAGACGCGTTCGAGGTCGGAGACCAGGTGGGAGGACAGGATGACGCTGGTGTTTCTGACAGTGGCCGACTCCGTCAGGTCGCGCAGGAAGCTACGGCGGGCGAGCGGGTCGAGGCTGGCGACAGGCTCGTCAAGGATGAGCAGGTCGGGCCGCTTGGCGACGGCGACGGTTAGAGCGAGCTGGGCGCGCTGGCCTCCGGAGAGCTTGCCCGCCCTCTGCTTCGGGTCGAGGTCGAGCTGGCCGATCCGCGCCTGCGCGAGCTTCGCATCCCAGCGGGGGTTCATCTTGGCGCCGAGCTTGAGGTGGTCGGCCACCGACAGATGCGCATAGGTGGGGGTTTCCTGGGCGACGTAGCCGACCCGCGCCAGCTGCGCGGGACCCGCAGCGGGCGGTTCGCCGAGGACCTCGATGCGGCCGGTGGTCGGCGCGAGCATCCCGCAGGCGATCTTCAACAGGGTTGTCTTGCCGGCGCCGTTCGGTCCGACCAGGCCAACGACGTGCCCCGGAGGGATCTCCAGGGTGCAGTCGGCCAGCGCCTGACGCCGACCGTATTTCTTGCCCAGCGCGTGGGCTTCCAGTACTGCGCTGCTCATTTCTCCTCTTCACGATGCTTCGGCTTCGCCCACCACCTTTGCGCGTAGCCCATGACATGAGCCGAACAGCGCTTGTTAGGCGGATGTCATCCGGGTGGGCGCACAATGTGTACGTGCGAGTCCTGGTCGTGGAGGATCACGTCGCGCTGGCCAACCGGATCGGCGAGGGCCTGCGCAACGCGGGTTTCGCCGTCGACGTGGTCTACGACGGCGCGGCCGCCCTGGATAGCACGGCCAGCACCGGCTATGACGTGGTGGTGCTCGACCGGGACCTGCCGGCCGTGCACGGCGACCGGGTCTGCCGTCGGCTGGCGAGTGACGGCTCACCCAGCCGCATCCTGATGCTCACCGCGGCCGCCGACGTCGAAGACCGGGTCGACGGGCTGGAGCTGGGCGCCGATGACTACCTCGGCAAGCCGTTCGCCTTCCCCGAGCTGATCGCGCGCATCCGCGCCCTCGGGCGACGCGGACCCGGCTCGCCCGCGGTCGTGCAGCGAGGCGACCTGGTGGTCGACCGCGCGCGGCACCGCGCCAGCCGTGCCGGCGTCCCGCTGACCCTGACCCGCAAGGAGTTCGGCGTGCTGGAGTGCCTGGCCGACGCGGACGGCGCCGCGGTCAGCGCTGAGGACTTGCTCGAACACGTGTGGGACGCGTACGCCGACCCGTTCAGCAACACGGTCGCGGTGACCGTCGGGCGACTGCGGCGCAAACTCGGCAGCCCGCCGCTGATCCAGACCGTCACCGGCGTCGGCTACCGGCTGTGAGAAGGCATCTCAGCGCCCGGACACGGCTGACATTGCTGCAGGCGTCGCTGTTCGCCTTGGGCGGCGCCGCGCTGGCATTGATCACCTACCTGCTGGTCGCGCACACCCTCCACGACCCGACGACCAGCAGCATCCCGCCGGGAATCCAGGAAGAGATCGCGCAGTGCGTCAGCAGGATGCAGGCTCATGGCACCGGCGCCATAGGCAAGTGCGACGAGTTGTACGCCAGCGGCGTCCAGGCCGGCGCCTCCGCGACGCTCACCCACCTGCTCTTCTACTCGCTGCTCACCCTGGCCGGCGTCACGCTGCTCGCCGTGGCCGCGGGATGGATCGCTGCCGGGCGCATCCTGCGGCCGGTGCACCGGCTCACCGCCGCGGCCCGCGCAGCCAGCGAGCAGGACCTGTCCCAGCGCATCGCGCTGCAGGGCCCGCGCGATGAGCTCCGCGAGCTCGCCGACACCTTCGACACGATGCTCGAACGGCTCGACCGCGCGTTCACCAGCCAGCGGCAGTTCATCGCCAACGCAAGCCATGAGCTCCGCACGCCACTGACCGTCATGCGCACCGCGATCGATGTCGTCCTGGCCAAGCCGGAGCCGACCCCCGAGGAGTTGGTGTCGATGGCCGCGGAAGTCCGCCAGGCCACCGTGCACTCCGAGCGGCTCATCGAGGCGCTGCTGGTCCTCGCCCGCACCGGTCAGGCGCGTGCCCGCACCGATCCGCTGGACCTGGCCGTCGTCGCCGAGGATGCACTCGAGGGACGTGCCTGCAGCGGCATCACGACGACCGCCACGCTCGGCCAAGCCCCGGTGACCGGCGACGGAGTGCTGCTCGGACGACTCGTCGCTAACCTGCTGGACAACGCCGAGCGCTACAACACCGCCGGCGGCACCGTCGCGATCTCCACGGCCGCCCACGACGCAGCGTCGATCCTGCGGGTGGTCAACACCGGGGCGGTGGTCCCCGCCGGCATGGTCGAACGCCTGTTCCTTCCGTTCACCCGGCTCGACGACCGCACCCGCCACGACGGGTTCGGGCTCGGCCTCGCCCTGGTATCGTCCATCGCCACCGCCCACAACGGAACCGTTTACGCCACCGCCATCTCCACCGGGGGCCTCGACATCACCGTCAGCCTCCCACAACGCGACCACACCGTCACGCCAGCCTCTCCCGACACCTGAACACCTGCGTCTCGCCACCTTCAGCAGCAGCGCCAGGCGCATTCCCCTCAACCCGCGCTGCCCCTCCCGGGCGGAGCGATTGTCGGTATCCCCTGGTCAGGACGCGTGGGATGCGCAACGACGCCGGCAAGACCACCGCGATCCGCATCATGCTCGGCCTGCTCGCCGCCGACCATGGCCGGGCCCGCCTGTTCGGCATAAGGCCACGGGACGCCATTGCCGCGGGCCAGGTCGGGGCCATACTCCAGGACGCGGAGCTGATGTCCGGGGTGACGGTCGGCGCGCTGCTGCGCTTCATCCGCGGCATCTACCCCAGCCCGCTGGAGTACGAGGCGGCCATCAAGGTCACCGGGGTGGAGCAGGTCCTGGGCCGCAGAACAGACCGGCTTTCCACCGGGCAGGCGCAGCGAGTCCAGTTCGCGGCGGCGCTCATCGGGAACCCCCGTCTGCTGGTCCTGGACGAGCCCACCGCGGGACTCGACGTTCAGGCGCAGCAGGTGTTCTGGGAGGATGTGCGGTCCTACCGGGCGCGCGGGCAGACCGTGCTGTTCTCCACCCACTACCTCGAGGAGGCCGACCAGAACGCGGACCGCATCGTAGTGATCCAGTCCGGGCACACGGTGGCCGACGGCACCCCGGAGCAGGTGAGATCCGCGGGCGGATCACCCAAGGTCGTCCGCTTCACCTGGCTCGGCGAGACTCTCGCCGAGCTGGGGCACCTGCCTGGAGTCAGCGCGGTCGACCACGAGGGGCGCCAGGTCACCCTCCACACCACCGACCCTGACGCCACCGTCTGGGCCCTGTACCCGTTCCGGCAGGACATCTCCGGCCTCGAAGCCACCGGCGGCGGGCTGCGGGAAGCCTTCCTCGCGCTGACCTCACGGCAGGCACCCGAAGACGACGCGATCGCGGCCGGGGCCGGGGCCGTGGGTGTTGATGAGCGCCCGCTCGCATGAGCCTCGCCCAGCCTGCCCGGCTGTGCTAAGCGAGGTTGAGAGCACGGCATGCGGCCACCGCGGGTACTGCGTGTGGCACGCCGGACGGGAGCTTCCCCTGGTCGGCGCCACTAGTGCCTGAGCGCCTGGCGGCCCTGCCGGGGCGCCTGCCCGGCGCCAGCACCCGGGCGGCCGTAGCCCACGATGAGCGCGAGGGTGACGATGAGGATCGGCAGCACGACGGCGTGGTAGGCAATATCCGGAATGTAACCGGAGGGAACGGTGATGCTCAGCCCGAGAATGAACCCGGCGATGGCGAACACGGTCGTCCCGAGGGCGACCCGGTATCCTGCCGCGCCACGCACGGCCAGGCTGCACGCTCCCCATAGCAGCGCGACGCAGATGACGGCCTCGGCGGCGCCGGCCTGGGTCTCGTTGCTTCCCTTGGGGTGGATCGCGTCCGACAGATGCAGCGCGGACTCCACCGCCAGGCTCACCGCCGCCAGGAACATCAAGCCCGCGATGCAGCGGTGGTGAGGCGAGATCTCATACGGCTTGGACATATTCCTACGATGGGCGGCGGGCACCCGGGCGTCATCGGCCGCGGGGATGGTCCGGGTTACGCCACGCAGACAACCCTACGATGACGCGGCTACCACGCGAGGAGCAGCCAGGATTGTCCACTGGGCCGACGACACGCGACCAGGCCGGCCGAGAGCCTGGGCCGGTGACGCGCGCCAACTCCTGCCAGCTACCGGCGACGGCCCCGGGACTAGGCGAAACGCCTGTCCCGCTGCTGTTCCTGACCTCCGCGACCGGGGGTGGCCACAGGGCCGCCGCGACCGCCGTGGCCGAGGCCATGGGGCGCCGGTATCCCGGCAAGTACGTTCCTGTCCTGTTCGACCCGCTGGCCGGTCCCGGGTCCGCGTGGCCGTCGCGCTGGATCGCCGACGGTTACGGGTCGCTGATCCGCTATGCCCCCAGGCTGTGGGGGCTGCTGTACCGGGCCACCGATTCCCCTCGGGCCGCCCGGCTAGTGCAGCAGGCGGCGGCTTTCCTGGCGGGTCGCGTGGTAGCCGAGGCGGTCGCCGCCCACCGGCCCGCGCTGATCGTGTCGTTCCACCCGCTTATCGGTCAGGCCGCCATCAGGGCGCGCGACGCCGGCGGGGAAATCACCCCCGTCGTTATGATAATCACTGATCTTGGACCGCCGCACGCCACATGGACCTGCGCGGAGGTGGACCGGGTCGTCCCCGCGTCCGCGATCGGTGTACCGGTCGGCTCGAGATTCCTCGCCGCCCTGCCAGGCGTGAGCGAACGCGCCGCGCAGCGACGGCGGCTGGGACATCCCGAGGCGTCGTTCCTCGTCCTGCTTGTCGGCGGCGCCGAGGGCGCCGGCAAGCTCGCTCGCCGCGCGACGGCCATCGTGCGGCACCTGCCGGACGTGGACGTGGCGGTGATATGCGGCAGGAACCGGCTGCTGCGCCGGCGCCTGAGCCGACTCGCCGCCCGTTATCACGGACGGCTGTCGGTGCACGGTTTCGTCACCGACATGGGGAGCTGGCTGCGCGCCGCCGACGTGGTGGCGACCAAGGCCGGTCCCGCCACGATCGCCGAGGCCGCCTGCTGCGGGACGGCCATGGTACTGACCTGTTACCTGCCCGGGCAGGAGCGGAACAACGTTGGCTTCGTGACCGAGGCGGGCGCGGGCGTGTACTGGCCGCGCGTCGGCCAGCTCGCCGCCGGAATCGGCCGGCTGCGCCAGGACACCACCGCGCTGGCGTTGATGCGCGCCGCGGCGGCGCGGCTCGCCCGGCCGCAGGCTGCCGACGGTATCGCCGACCTGCTCGCCGAATTCGCCGAGGACGTCTCCCCCGCCGGTCAGCGGCCGCGTTCGCTCGTGCTCTTCGACGGTCACGATGGCTAGCCCGCCGCGCCGAGCCGGGCGCGCCGTCACATCGGCCGTAGCCGCCGTACCGTTCGCCGGGGAACTGCGTGTCGCCCGGCCGCAGCGGTCGCTGTCCGACCGGTGGAAGCGGATCCCCGTGCTGCCCGCCGACGGCGCCCCGCTCGGAATCAGCTTCCGGCCGCTTCAGGCAGAGGCGCTGGACCTGAACCCCACCACGGGGCTGGCCGAGTTGCTCAAGTACCCGTTCACGGCGATACGGCTCGCCGCCTACTGGGACCGTATCGAGCCCGCGCCGGGGAAGTTCGACCCGTCCTGGCTGGACTGGCAGGTGGAGGCGGCCGAGCGCGCAGGCAAGCAGATCATCATCTGCGTCGGCCCGGTCAAGGCGTTCGGTTACCCCGAGTTCTTCGTCCCCGCGCACCACCTGCCCACGCCGTTGCCCGAGGGCCGGCTGGTGACGCCGGAGAGCCACCGGCCGCTGCTGGAGGCCGGCATCGAGTTCATGACCCGGATCATCGGCAGATACGCCGCCCACGAGCAGGTCATCGCCTGGCAGGTCGAGCACGAGGCCGTCGACCCGCTTGGCATGGAGCACTCCTGGCGGCTATCGGCCGGGTTCGCCGCGGCCGAGGTGGCCGCCGCGCGGGCGGCCGATCCTTCCCGGCCGGTGCTGCTGAACGGGTTCTTGCCGGTCACCACCCCGGTGGCGGCGGCGCAGCGGTGGCGTACCCGGGACCAGGGCGACTCCCTGATCGTGGCCAGCGACCTCGCCGATGTCGTCGGAATCGACTACTACCCGAGGCACGCGCTGTCCGCCCTGGGCGGCCGGACGCTGTACCTGGACGGGGTCGCGGGCTGGCTGGGCCCGCGGCGGTACCGTAGCCTCGCCGCGCGTGCCGCGGCGGCCGGCAAACGCGTGATGATCTCCGAGATCCAGGCCGAGCCGTGGGAAGCGGTCACGGTTCCGCCGAGCCCGCCGGGGCGCGGCATGTATAGCTGCCTGCCCGAGCACATGGTCGTCAACTACAACCAGTGCGTGCGGTGGAGCCGGCGTACCCCGCCTAGCGCCTCGGCCTACCTGTTCTGGGGCGCCGAATACTGGCTGCTCCGCGCCCTCCAGGGCGATCCCACATACCTGCGCGCGTTCAGCCGGGTCCTGGACGCGGCCGGCGGTTAGCGGGTGCGCTCGCGGTAGCCGAACACCAGGCCGCCCGCGGTCATCAAGACGGCCAGCAGCCCGGCGGCGACCACCGCGTCCACCGCCGGGTTGCCGATGACCGCCTCCCGGTAGCCCGATGTTCCCGCGTAGTAGGCCGCCCTCGTCAGATCGACGACGTAGCGCAGCGGCATCGCCAGTGAGACCGCCCTCAGCCAGGCGGCGGATCCGCGAAGCGGCACCAGTACCCCGGCGAGCACGTACTGCGGGATGATCAGGAACTGGAAAACCTGCATCGCCGATCGCTGGGTCGGCAGCACCGCGATCGTGACGAGCCCGAACGCGGCGCCGAGCAGGCAGGAGGCCAGGCACGCCGGGATCAGCAGGGCCACCTTGGCGGCCGGCATGGACACGCCGATGGCCAGCGCGAACGCGAGCACGCAGGCGGCCTGGACCAGCGCGACCAGGCACTCGCCGCAGACCTTTCCGGCGATCAGCGTCATCCGGGCGACCGGGGTGACGAACAGCACCTGGGCGAAATCGGTCTCCCGGTCCTCGACGATCGAGATCATGCCCGCGGCCGCCGACTGGAACAACGTCGCCGCGAGCACTCCGGTGAACGACAGCGTGACCGCGTTCAGCCCGGTGACCAGGCCGACGGTGGGTTGCAGCAGGTTGCCGAGCCCGGCCACCAGCAGCAGCGGGAAGGCCAGGTTGACCGCCAGCCGCGACCGGTCGCGCACCAGTTTGAGCACGTCACGCTGGGCGATCGCGGCGAGCCCGCCGAGCTGGTATGCCAGCCCCAGTCCGCGGCTCACTGACCGGCCAGCCCGGCGTGGCTCGGCCCGGCACGGTCCAGCAGCGCGAGATACGCGTCCTCCAGAGAGGCCCCCAGGTACCCGGCCTTGATGTCGGCGGGAGTGCCGTACTCGATCACGCGCCCGGCGGCGAGCACGCAGATCGTGTCGGCGTCCTCGGCCTCTTCCAGATAGTGCGTGGTCAGGAATACCGTGGCGCCCAGTTCCGTCCTGGCGTGCCCTAGATAGGCCCACAGCGCACGCCTGGTCTGCGGGTCGAGCCCGGCCGTGGGCTCGTCGAGGAACAGCACCCTGGGCCGGGGAAGCAGGGCGCGGACGATCTCCAGCTTGCGGCGTGTGCCGCCGGACAGCGTGCGAACCGAGCGGCGCAGCCAGGCGGTCAGATCGAGAACCTCCGCCAGTTCGGTCACCTGCCGCCGGTACGCCTGCGGCATCAGCCGCCACGAGGGTCGCCACGGATAGCAGCCGTAGAGCACGGCGTACAGCCGGATGTTCTCCTCCGCGGTCAGGTTCGCGTCCAGCGAGGGCTGCTGGAACACCACGCCGACCTCACGCCGGACCCGCGCCTGGTCGGCGACAACGTCGAGTCCCGCGATCGTGGCCCGGCCCGAGGTGGGCGCCAGCGTCGTGGTGAGGATCGAGGTCGTGGTGGTCTTCCCGGCCCCGTTGGGTCCGAGCAGGCAGAAGAACGCGCCCTCGGCCACCTCGAACGAGACGCCGTCCAGCGCGTTACCCGTCGCGCCGCGGTAGCGCTTGACCAGGTCCTTGACCTCGATGACGGCGTTCACCGCGCTGGTGCTCCCGGTGCCGTGGCCGGTCTCAGCGCGCCGCGGCATCGGTCCGGCGCAGGCAGCGGTACCGGATGCCCCGGCCGCGGCGTTCGGCCACCGAGGCCAGCAGCCGGATCCCGGCGCGCACCAGCCTGGGCAGGAAAGGCGAGGCGACCTCGGCCTCGAAGTCACGCATGAACAGCACCAGGTCGGTGAGCCGGGGCAGCACCCGGCCCGCGGCCTGCTGGTCGGCGGCGAGCGCGGCAGCGGCCTCAAGCAGTTCCTTCATGGCCAGCGCGGGTGTGGTCCTTACCTCCGCCCGGGCCGGGGCCGCGCCGATGTTGGCGAAGTGGTGCGACTTGCCGGGCGGTACCACCACCGTGTCGCCAGGCCCGGCGACGACCCGCCGCCAGCCGACACGGAACCGCATGCGGCCCTGCACCACCGTAAACCGCTCCTCCTGCCGGGGATGGGCGTGGCTGGACGGGACCCGGCCGCCGGGGGCCAGCCGCAGCTCCCAGACCAGCGCGTCACTGCCCGGGTCACCCGCCAGGATCGTGATCCTCTCGCCGCTGAGCGGGTTGACTATTATCTGGTCTCCCGTCTTCATGGTGTCAGTATCGGCTGGCGGGCCGCCGGTGTCGTCACCCGGCCGGTCAGGTCCCCGTCGCCCCACGAGGTAGCTGGCGCGTCGACCCGTCAGCCACGAGGAGTAGCGGCCCCGGCCGCTGGGCCGATGCCTGGGCGCTCGTGCTCGCGTACTGTCGACTTAGCCATGATGAAGTCGTACAGAACCAGGTTTCCGCAGGGGTTCCCAGCCGCGTGGTCTCCCGCCGATTCGACGCGTCGGGAGACGGCCACGCCATCAGCACCGCGTACCTGGCGGCAGTGGCTGACCGACGTGACGGCCTCGACCGTCGTGATCGGGGTGTCGCTTGCGGGCTCTTACGCGGCCGCCTCCTGGCATCCGGGTCATCATGCGGTAAACCTGGTCGGCTACCTCCTGGTCATCACGGGCGGGGCCTCGCTTATCGTCCGGCGGCGGTATCCGGTGGTCGTGCTCGCCGTGACGCTGGTGGCCGCACAGTTCGCGGGGCCGCTGGGAAACGCCGACCTGGACTGGCTGCCGCTGATCGTGGCTTTCTTCGCCGCCGTGCAGGCCAGGCGGCGAGCCGCGGCGATCAGCTCGCTGGTCATCGGCTTCGTGGTGTCGGTGTGGCCGCCGTGGCTGATCGGCGGCCACGGGCACGCCACGGTCACGTTCGCGCTAGCCCTGCTGTGCGGCCTGCTGGCACTGCTGATCGCGGCGGAGCTGATGCGTGCCGCGGCGCAGCGGCGGCTCGCCGCCGGGCGCATCCGGGCAGAGGAACTTCTGCGGCTGGCAAGCGAGGAACGGATGCGGATCGCCAGGGACTTGCACGACGTCGTGGCGCACAACATCTCGGTGATCAACGTTCAGGCCAACACCGCGCTCCATCTGGCGGACCGTCAGCCCGAGCGCGCCCGGCAGGCGCTGGCCACGATCAACGACGTAAGCAAGCAGGCGCTGGCCGAGCTGCGTTCGGTGCTCGGCGTCTTGCGTGCCGACGGCGAGAGCGCCCCGCTTACGCCGACCCCCGGGCTGGGGACGCTGGGCACGCTGGTCGCCAATATGGCCGCGGCGGGACTCAAGGTCGAGCTCGCGACCGAGGGCAACCCCGCGCCACTGCCCGCGAGCGTGGACCTGGCCGCCTACCGGATCATCCAGGAAGCTCTCACCAACAGCGCCCGGCACTCGGGGGGCACGCGGGCCACCGTCCGGGTGTGCTACCGCGACAGCGAGGTGGAAATCGAGGTGACCGACGAGGGCGCGAACGATCCCTGTCCGTCCCGGGCCGCCGGGACCGGCAGCGGAATCGTCGGGATGACCGATCGGGCGCAGGCGCTCGGCGGCCGGCTGACCGCGGGTCCGCGGCCGGACGGCGGGTTCCGGGTCACGGCGCTGCTGCCCGTCGGCGGGACCGAGCAGTGATCCGGGTCGCGCTCGCCGATGACCAGGAGCTGGTCAGGTCCGGCTTCGCCGCGCTGCTGCAGGCGGAGGACGGCATCGAGGTTGTGGGCGAGGCGGCCGACGGCCTGGAGGCGGTCGGCATGGCCACCCGGACGCGGCCGGACGTGATCTTGATGGACATCCGGATGCCTGGCCTCGACGGCATCGAGGCCACCAGACGGATCGCCGCACGCGATGATCTCGCCGGGGTGCACGTCATCATCCTGACCACGTTCGACCTTGATGAGTACGTATTCGAGGCGATCCGCGCCGGCGCCGCGGGATTCCTGGTCAAAGACACCAACGCGGCCGAACTGATCCGCGCGATCCAGGTAGTCGCGAACGGGGAGGCGCTGCTGTCGCCGAGTGTGACCAGGCGTCTCATCCGCGAGTTCGCCGCCCGCACGCGGACCGTCCGTCCCGTTCCCGGCGTCGACGAGCTAACCCAGCGCGAGCGGGAAGTGGTCGGCCTGGTGGCCGAGGGGCTGTCCAACGAGCAGATCGCGGACAAGCTGTATATGAGCCGATCCACCGCCAAGACCCATGCCACCCGGGCGATGACCAAGCTCGGCGCCCACGATCGCGCGCAGCTCGTCGTGTTCGCCTACCAGGCTGGCCTGGTCCGGCCTGGCTGGAGGGAGTGACCATACGCCTACTGGCTCGCGCTCACGCCGCCGTCCACATAAGGGATCTGTCCGACGACGAAGCTTGCTCCCGGCAACGCCCGAGCCAAGCTGACGCATATCCGATGGGAATCGCCACCACGACGGTGCGCCTGAAATGTTCACCGTCAGCAATTACTCGGTGACTCCCGACCCCAGCCGCTGACCCTCGTGACGGCCTTACGCGTCCGTGCGGAGCGCGGGGGGCAGCAGGGCGGGCGGGAAGTTCTGGTAGGCGACAGGGACCAGCCAGCGGCGGATCGCGGCGGTGCCGACCGAGGTGTAGGCGGGGACGGTGGTGGCCGGCCACGGGCCGCCGTGGTGCTGGGCGGCCACCACCGCGACGCCGGTCGGCCAGCCGTTGCAGACGATCCGGCCCGTGACCCGCTCGAGCACCGCGATCACCGGGCGGGCCAGTTCCAGGTCGTCGGCCGAGTCGGTATCGACCTGCACGGTCCCGACCAGGTTGCCGGGCAGCGCGGCAAGGACCGGAAGCAGGTCCTCGGCCGACGGGTAGGTGATCACCAGGCCGGCGGGCCCGAACCGCTCGCGGGACAGCACCGCGGGGTCGGCGGCGAACTCCTTGAGCGAGACCTGGAATACCCGAGGAGTTGCGCCCCACGGCCCGGGACCCGGCTGGCCGACCGCTAGCTCGGTAACGCCGGGGTGGCCGACCGCCTCGGCCACGGCGTTCTCGTAGCCGGCGAAGATCCGGGCCGACAGCATCGCGCCGCCCGCCGAGGAGCCCGCGGCCTCCGCGACCGCTGACAGCAGGCCCACGTCCTCGGGCACGAACAGCAGGCCGGGGTTCGTGCAGAACTGGCCGGAGCCAAGCGTCAGCGAGCCGACGTACCCGGCGGCGAGGGCGGCCGGCCGGGCGAAGGCGGCACCTGGCAGGACCACGCACGGGTTGACCGAGCCGAGTTCGCCGTAGAACGGGATCGGCACGAGCCGCTCGGCGGCGATCCTGGCCAGCGCCAGCCCGCCCGCGGTCGAGCCGGTGAACCCGGCGGCCGCGATGGCCGGGTGCCGGAGCAGCCGCACGCCCGCCTGCACCCCGTGCACCAGGGCGAACGTCCCCGCCGGGGCACCGGCGGAGGCCAGCGCCCCGGCGACGATCCCGGCGGTCAGGTCCGAGGTAACCGGGTGTCCCTCGTGCGCCTTCACCACCACGGGACAGCCGGCGGCGAGGGCCGAGGCCGTGTCGCCGCCGGCCACCGAGAACGCGAACGGGAAATTCGACGCCGCGAACACGGCCACCGGTCCGACCGGCCTGTTGATCCGCCGCAGGTCCGGCACGACGCGCTCGGCAGCGGTGAACGCCGCGTCCACGTACCCCGGTGCTGCCCCGGGGGGACGGCCCCCCCAAGCCCCCCCGCCGTCACGTAGCACGGCCGCGAACAGCCGAAGCTGCCCGGTCGTGCGCGCGACCTCGCCGATGAGCCGCTCGCCGCCGAGCGCGGTTTCCGTGTCGGCGATGGCCGCCAGTTCCCCGGCCCGGTCGTCGAGCGCGTCGGCCACCGCGTCGAGCGCCGCCGCCCGCCCGGGCATGGCGGCGTCGGAGCCCCAGGCAGGGAATGCGGCCGCCGCGGCGGCGACAATCGCGTCGACCTCCGCGTCGGTCGTCTCGGCGACCGGCTCACCGACCGGCTCTCCGGTACGCGGGTCATACCCCTGGATCATCTGCCCTCCTCGCTCGGTCAACGGCTTGAGACTACTTGGGATCGGGCTCCGGGTTGCGGCCGTGCCTGGCGAGGAAGTCGAAGTCGCAGCCCTCGTTGGCCTGAGTGATGTGCTCGCTGTAGAAGGCGCCGTAGCCGCGCTCGAACTTCGGCGCCGGAGGGTGCCATTGCTCGCGGCGGATAGCCACCTCTCGTTCTGAAATATCCAAGGAGAGCAACCTGGCCGCGACGTCCAGCGTGATGAGGTCCCCAGCCTGGACCAGGGCCAGCGGGCCGCCGATGAATGACTCGGGAGCCACGTGCAGGACGCAGGCGCCGTAGCTGGTCCCGCTCATCCGCGCGTCGGAGATCCGCACCATGTCGCGGACCCCCTCGGCCAGCAGGTAGTCGGGGATGGGCAGCATGCCGTACTCGGGCATGCCGGGGCCGCCGATCGGACCCGCGTTGCGCAGCACGAGGACCGAGTCCGGCGTGATGTTCAGTGCCGGGTCGTTGATCCGCTGCTGCAGGTCTTCGTAGGAGTCGAAGACAACTGCGGGGCCGGTGTGCTTGAGCAGCCGCGGCTGCGCCGCGATGTGCTTGATGACCGCGCCATCGGGAGCCAGGTTGCCGCGCAGCACCGCTATCCCGCCCTCGGCGGCAAGCGCGGTGTCCGGCGTCCTGATGACGTCCTCGTTGTACACAGGTGCTTCTACTATTTTTTGACCGAACGAGGCCCCGGTGACGGTGATCCGGTCGAGATGCAGTGCCCCGGGGACTCTCGCGAGCTGGCCGAGCAGGGCGGGCAGCCCGCCGGCGTAGTAGAAGTCCTCCATCAGGTACTTCCCGCTTGGCTTGACGTTCGCCAGCCAGGGCACCCGGCGGGAGATCGCGTCGAAGTCGTCCAGCGTCAGGTCCACTCCGGCCCGGCCGGCCATCGCGATCAGGTGGATGAGCGCGTTGGTGGAGCCGCCGAGCGCGAGCACGGTGGCGACGGCGTCCTCGAACGCCTCCCTGGTAAGGATCTTGTCCGGGGTGAGGTCCTCCCAGGCCATGGCCACGATGCGCCGGCCGGTGGCGGCCGCCATCCGGTAGTGGGCCGAGTCGACGGCCGGGATCGACGCCATCCCGGGGAGCGTCATGCCGAGAGCCTCGGCGGCGGAGGTCATCGTCGAGGCGGTGCCCATCGTCATGCAGTGACCGGGTGAGCGGGCGATGCCGCATTCCAGGTCGGCAAGCTCGCAGTCGCCGACGAGCCCGGCTCGCGCGTCGTCCCAGAACTTCCACACGTCGGTGCCGCTGCCCACCGGCTGGCCGCGGAAGTTGCCGCGCAGCATGGGGCCCGCGGTCAGGTAGATCGCGGGGATGTTGGCGCTGGCCGCGCCCATCAGCAGCGCGGGCGTGGTCTTGTCGCAGCCGCCCATCAGGACCGCGCCGTCGGCCGGGTAGGAGCGCAGCAGCTCCTCGGTCTCCATCGCGAGCAGGTTCCTGTACATCATCGGGGTCGGCTTCTGGAACGTCTCGGACAGCGTGGCCACCGGGAGCTCGACCGGGTAGCCGCCGCCCTCGAGCACGCCGCGCTTGACTTGCTCGGCCCGCTGGCGCAGGTGCATGTGGCACGGGTTCAGCTCGGACCAGGTGTTCAGGATGACGATGAGCGGCTTGCCCAGGTGCTCCTCCGCCTCGATGCCGAGCTGGCGCATCCGCGACCGGTGACCGAACGCCCGCAGGCCCGCGGTGCGCTCGCCGCCGAACCAGCGGAAGCTGCGCAGTTCCTCGGGCTGCTTCACTTCATCCCCCAGCTGGCCAGGATCGCCGCGATCTCGTCCTTGATCGCCGGCGGCAGCGGGCGGCTCGGCGGCCGGACGTCGGCCCGGCACAGGCCGAGCTGGGCGAGGGCCTCCTTGACCACGCTGACGTTGTCGGCGCTGTCGTCGGCCAGCCGGAGCTCCTCGAAGCGGCGCGCCGACTCCCAGACCTTCATGGCCGCGCCGAGGTCGTTCTCGCGCAGCGCGGTGAGCATGGCCAGCGCGATCTCGGGGGCGACGTTGGCCAGCCCGGAGGTGAAGCCGTGCGCGCCCGCCGCCCAGTAGGCGGGCGCGGTCAGCTCGGCGGCGCCGGCCAGCCAGGTGAACCTGTCCAGGCCGGCGTCCCTGGCCACGGAGGCGAACACGGTCGCGTCGCGGACGCCGTACTTGACGCCGATGACGTTCGGGGCCCGGTCCGCGAGCTCGGCGATGCGCGCTCCTGAGATGCGCGGGGTGCGCAGGTACAGGACCACGCCGAGGTCGGGGACGGCGCCGGCGATGGCGGCGTGATAGTCGACCCAGCCCTCGGCGGAGACGTACGGGTGCACCGGCTGGTGGATCATGACCATGCGGATGCCGTGATCGGCGGCGTGCCTGGCCGCCTCGACGGCGGTGGCGATGTCGTGGCCGACGCCGGCGAGCAGTTCGGCCCGCCCGCCCGCGACCCGGGCCGCGGTCTGTGTCGCCTGCCTGGCCTCGGCAGGGGTGAGCGCGTAGAACTCGCCGGTGTTGCCGTTCGGGGTGATGACCGTGATCCCGCCGTCGATGAGCCGGGCGGTCAGCGCGGCGTAGGTGCCCCAGTCCGGGGATCCGTCGGGTCGCAGCGGCGTGACGGGGACGACGACCACCGTAGCCAGCGCGCTACGCAGCGTCTCTGCGGTGGCCGGGGTGAGGCTCATATATGCGTTCTCCTGTGCGTTATGTGTCCGGCGTCGCCGGTTGCGGCGCCGATTGCGGGGCCGGGAAGTTGCGCTGCACGAAGGAGGTGATGTGCACGCGCAGCAGGCCGGAGGCGCGCTCGGCGTCGCCGTCCTCCGCGGCCCGCAGCACGGCCAGGTGCTCGCCCGCCTCGTGCTCCCAGCTCGGGGTGGGAAGCCAGGCCGGGTCGTGCCGCCAGGCGGCCGCGCTGACCAGCGCCGTCTGATCGCGGAGGTCATCGAGCATGCTGACGAGCAGCGGGTTGCCGCAGCCCGCGTACATCTCGCGGTGGAAGTCGCGGTTGGCCAGGCTGCGTTCGGCCTGATCGGGAGCGCCTTCCGCGCGCGTCAGCGCGGCGTGCGCGGCCCGCCAGTCGTGCCCGGCCGCGGTGGCGCGGGCGAGCGCCTCGGGCTCGAGCAGCAGCCGCACGTCGTAGACGTGGCGGGCCTGCGCGTCGTCGACGACGCGCACGACCGCGCCCTTGTACGGGTTCATCGTCACCAGGCCAGCCCCGGCCAGGGTCTTGAGCGCCTCGCGGACCGGGGTCTTGGACACGCCGAGGACCTCGGCCAGGTCGGTCTCGACCAGGGCATGACCCGGCTTGAGCTCGCCGGTCAGGATCGCGTGCTTGATGGCCTCGAGCACGGCCACCGTCCGCGACGGAAGCGCGCCGGCCGCGCCGGTCAGGGACGCGGACCCGGGCATCGCGGGCCGGGTGGCCGGAAAGTTCATGGTGTCCAATGGTACTCGCGTGCCAGCGTGGCAGATATCATATATCGTATATGGCCAGTTGTGACGCTACCTCAGGAGGCGCGCCGGTGTCAACGGCGGGTGCAGCGGGCGGAGCGCACAGGGTTAAGCTGTCTCTAGCATGTGGTTGCGTCTAGGGTTCCGCTGGCCGCCCGTCCTGGCACACCACAATCAGGGCGGCCGGGGCTGGACCGAGCGGCGCCGCGACTCGGACAGGCCGGCCCGCACGGGCCGGGAGCCGGGGAACACCTGACGGGATAGAAACCCTGAGGGCTCCTATTCGGCCTGCCTGAGGAGCCTTGTTGGACCCGTCGACTACCCTCCCGCTCGCCGTCATGCTCGCGGTTCTCGCCGCCGCCGTCACGCACGCGACCTGGAACGCCATCGCGCACGGCATCAAGGACCAGGCGCTCGCCTTCGCGCTGATCGGCGTGGGCGGCATCGTGGTCGCGATCCCGCTCGTCATCGTGGCCGCCGTGCCCAGGGCGGACGCCTGGCCGTACCTGGCGGGATCCGTCGCGATCCACGTCTTCTACAACCTGCTGCTTATGCGGTGCTACAAGTACGGCGAGTTCGGCCAGGTGTACCCGCTCGCCCGCGGCATCTCGCCGGTTGTCGTGACGATCCTTGCCGCGGTGTTCGTGCACGAGCACCTGACCCTGCCCCAGGTCGGCGGGGTACTCGTCGTCTCAGCCGGGCTGGCCACCCTGGTCTTCGCGGGCCGGCGGCCGGGCCGCGCCGCCTTCATCGCGGCGGTGGGCACCGGCCTGACGATCGCCGCCTACACCACGGTGGACGGCGTGGGCGTGCGGCTGTCGGCGAACCCGGTCGGCTACATCGGCTGGCTGATGCTGCTGCAGAGCCTCTGCGTGCCGATGTTCGCCCTGATACGGCGGCGCGACGTGGTGCTGAAGCAGCCGCCAAAGGTGCTGGCCGCCGGGCTGACGGCCGGGGCGCTGAGCGTGCTTGCCTACGGGCTCGTGCTGTGGGCGCAGACCCGGGGAGCGCTGGCGCCGATCGCCGCGCTGCGCGAGACGAGCGTCATCTTCGGCGCCGTCATCGGCACGCTCGTGTTCCGCGAGCCGTTCGGCCGGACCCGCGTCGCGGCCACCGTCCTGGTCGTGGCCGGCATCGTGCTGCTCAACTTCGCATAGCGGTCAAGCCGCGCCGGATTCGGTCGGCCCGGGGGCTTCCGCTCGTGACGCCCCTGACGCATCTGAATCCGATATCCGGTTGAACGCCTCGCACCAGCCCATGACCATGCGGATGCGGGCGTTCCCTGTTACCTTGCGAGTCGCCGAACCGCCAGGCCAGGTGACGAGCACGTAGGCGGTGCTCTTCTTGCGAAAAGCACGGAGGGTAAGGCCGAACAGCCCATCCCCGCGTGTCTTGGTCTCGGCCTCCGGGAACTGGACCTCGGCGTGCGCGCCGGGTCTCGGCAGCGCGGGAGCGGTCCGGACGCCCGGCCAAATTAGCGTACGCATGATGGCTTCCTGCTCGCTGTCTGGCATGTCTGCCTCACTAGCTTTCGGGCTACCCTGATCTCGCTCACGCATGCAGGCCCTGCCTTCTTTGGCGGTACTCATTTCGCCGGCCGCGCCATTGCGGATCCTAATTCTTCATCTCCCGCTCGCTGCGGCGTTTCTTTTCTTTGGTTTTCCTGGCTAACTGTGTGGCATAACGTCCGCTTTTGGGTAAGTCAGTCCAGAGCGTTCCCGAACCGTCAGCCCCGTTGACCGGCGGTTTGCTCTGTCGTTGCAGTCGCAGCTTCGGCGTTTGGAGGTTCTACGTGACGATGGAGGTGAGTCGGTCGGCCAGATGCCGTGCGGAATCGCCGTCCCCGGCGACGGCAGCACCGTCTACGGCGGAAGCTAGGCGGCCGGGGCCGGAACCGGCCCGGACTCCAGGGTGCCCGGCGGCGCAGGGTTTCCGCCGGGCACCTGGCCGCCTTTAACGGCTGGCATGTTCCTACCCAGGGAAACGGCGCGAATACGGAAATGGATCACTAAAGGCACCTGCGCGTAAGCAGTTCGTCACATCTGGGTGCCAGTCGCCGGCACCGGGCGCCGCGAGCACCCCGGCAAGGGCAGCCGCCCGGCCCGCGCGATGATGTAGTGAGCACGACCCTGGACGCGATCCCAGCCCTTCCCCTAAACGAGCATCAGGGAGCGACATGCACCACGAACTCCAGACCCTGGCCGATCCCGACGCCGTGGCCCGGGTCGGCGCGGAATACGTGGCCGAGCGCGCCCGCGCCGCGGTCGCGGCCAGCGGCAGCTTCCACTTCGCGGTCAGCGGCGGGCACACTCCCTGGGCCATGTTCGACGAACTGGCCACGCTGGAGGTCCCATGGGAGGCGATCGTCATCTACCAGGTGGACGAGCGCGTGGCTCCGCCCGGTGACCCCGACAGGAACCTGACCCACCTCACCGAGGCCCTCGGATCGGCCCCGGCGAAGGTGCAGCCCATGCCGGTGAACGAGGACGACCTCGCGGCGGCGGCCGCCAGCTACGCGGCCCTGCTGCCCGAGCAGTTCGACCTCGTCCACCTGGGTCTTGGCCCCGACGGGCACACCGCCTCGCTGGTCCCTGGCGATCCGGTCCTGTCGGTCACCGATCGC
Source organism: Streptosporangiaceae bacterium (assembly GCA_050698735.1). GTDB lineage: Bacteria > Actinomycetota > Actinomycetes > Streptosporangiales > Streptosporangiaceae > Palsa-504. Next base: position 31,974 of record JBOHCG010000012.1, read on the forward strand.
CTGGTCGCCCTCACCCAGCCGTACCAAGACCACGTGCGGATGACGCTGACCTACCCAGCGCTGGCGCGGGCCCGGCAGATCCTCTGGCTCGTCACCGGCGAGGACAAGAAGGAACCGCTGGCCAGGCTGCTGGCCGGAGATACGACGATCCCGGCGGGCCGTGTCGAGGCCGCCGCCTCCCTGGTGATGGCCGACCGTGCGGCGGCCTGAGGCTCCGATGACAGGCCAGCCTCCAGACCCGCGGGGCGTCGAGCGGGAGAAGCAGGTCGCCGCGGAAGCGGCGGCGGAACTCGTCGAAGACGGCATGACCGTCGGGCTCGGCACCGGCTCGACGGTGGCCTTCCTGCTCCCCGCCCTGGCCCGCCGGTCGCTCGACATCGTCTGCGCGGCCACCTCGCCGCGCACCAAGCAGGCCGCGCGCGAGCTTGGCCTCCGAATCGAGGACGTCGCGAGCATCGACCGCTTCGATATCACCATCGACGGCGCGGACCAGATCGCCCCTGACGGCTGGCTGGTGAAGGGCGGCGGCGGCGCGCACACCAGGGAGAAGATCGTCGCCGCGGCGGCGGACCGGTTCGTCGTCATCGCCGACTCGACCAAGCCGGTCCAGGCGCTGCACAGCCCGATCCCCCTCGAGCTGCTCTCCTTCGGGCTGCACGCCACGATGCGCCGGGTCGCGCCGGCCTCGGTGCGCGACGTCCCGCTCAGCCCCGACGGCGGGGTGATAGCGGACTACCACGGGCCCGTGGACGATCCCGCCGCACTGGCCGTCCGGCTATCGACGACGCCGGGCGTCGTCCAGCACGGCCTGTTCCCGCCGGAGATGGTGGCGACCGTACTCGTAGGCCGGGGCGAGTCGGTGGACAGGACCGACTTCAAGCGCTTGTCGTCTAGCCCCTGACCTCACCGGACCAAACTGGAGGCACCATGGCCCCGTCCATCCGACTGTTCCTGGCCGATGTCGACGGCACGCTGGTCACCAACGAGAAAGTCCTCACCGACCGGGCCATCGCCGCGGTCCGCAAGCTGAAGGAGGCGGGGATACTCTTCGCCATCACCAGCGGCCGGCCGCCCCGCGGCATGTCAATGCTGATCGAGCCGCTCCAGCTCACGATGCCGATCGCGGCCTTCAACGGCGGCGTGTACGTCCATCCCGATATGTCGGTGATCGAGCAGCAGGTCATCCCCGACGATGTGACGCCGACGGTGATCGACCTGCTCGGCTCCCACGGGCTGGACGTGTGGATCTACCGGGGCGCGGACTGGTTCATCCGGGACCAGAAGGCACCTCACGTGGCCCGCGAGACCTGGACGGTCAAGTTCGACGCGACGGTGATCGATGACCTCGGCTCCGTGTCGAGCGGAGTGGCCAAGATCACCGGGGTGAGCAATGACTACGACGCCGTCCAGAAGGGCGTGGACGCGGTGCGCGAGCGCTTCGGCGACCACGTGTCGGCGGCCAGGTCCCAGCCGTACTACGCCGATGTCACCAATCCGCACGCGAACAAGGGCGCCGTGGCCCAGTATCTTTCCCGGACCTATCAGATCCCCCCCGAGCAGATCGCCACGATCGGCGACCAGCCGAACGACGTGCTCATGTTCGCTCACTCCGGGCTCAGCATCGCCATGGGTAACGCGAGCCATGAGGTCCAGGAAGCCGCCCGCCGCGTCACCACGTCCAACGAGGACGAGGGCTTCGCCAACGCGGTAGAGCGCTTCATCCTGTCCTGAGCCTCGGCCTGTCTTGAGCCTCACCAGCGCGCCGCGGCATCACGCCGCCTCGGTCTGGAGCATCTCGGCAACGGGTCGCCGCAGGCCGATCCGTGCCGGAACGCTGGTGAGCGCCGCCACGACGAGCACGGTCCCGAGCACCGCGGCGACCAGCCATCCCGCTGGCGGCAGGCCACTGAGGCCATGAGCCGCGACCTTGAACAGGCCGAGGCCGAGCGGGAGGCCGAGGATCGCGCCTGGCAGCGCGGGGATGACCTGCGCCATGACCAGCCCGGCGCGGACCTGCTTGGGCGTTGCACCCAGCGCGAGCGTCACCGCGGAGGCGCGTCTGGAGTCGAGGACCGTCGCCGTGGCGGCGAAGATCGCGGTGAGCGCGGCCAGGGTGATCAGCGAGATCGTGATCGCGGTCAGCACCTGCTCCGCTCGGGGGACATCCGGGTTGACGAGGCCGCCGGAGTTCCCGAGGTGAGAGAACTTGACGTCGACGGCGGCGTGGATGGCGAGCGCGGCGACGAGGCCCATGACGGCGACGGCGATGCTCGCCGCGCTGAGGACGGCGCGCCGTGGCCTGCGGGCGACGAGGCGCAGCCCGATCAGCGCCGGCACGGGCAGCTTCCTTGACAGCCTTATCAGCGAATCCCGCCGCTTCGGCAGGCGGGGCGTGTCGGCCAGGGCGCTGACCGTGCTCATCCGCGCCGCGCGGATCGCGGGAACGAGAGTCGATGCGAGCGCCACGACGAGCGAAACGAGGAGGGCGGTGACAACCGCGACGAGCGTGAGCGGCGGCGCTCCCGGAGCGCCGATGAGGTCGGCCTCGGGTCTGGAGATGAGCGGGGCCGCACGCCAGCCGGCCAGCAGGCCGAGGAAGGCCGCGATGAGCGCCAGGAAGAGGTTCTCGGCAAGTTCGACAACTGGTCGCCGGGTGATTTCCGGCTCTGCGCCGGGAAGATCGAGGACATCATCGCGACGCTGCCCGCGCAGGTCATCAACGACATCGAGTTCGCCCAGGCGCAGGTGCGCAGGTTTGCCAGGGCAGGCGCTGGAGGCGATGCGGAACTACGGTGCGCTGTTCCTCGGCGAGGGCACCTGCGTCTCCTACGGCGACAAGGTGATCGGCACCAACCACGTCCTGCCCACCCGCGGCGCGGCGCGCTACACCGGCGGCCTGTGGGTCGGCAAGTACCTCAAGACCGTCACCTACCAGGAGGTCCGCGAACGCTCCTCGAGCGCGATGCTCGGCGAGGTCTGCGGCCGCGCCTCCCGCGTCGAGCTCTTCGAGGGCCACGCCCGTTCCGGCGACATCCGCGCCGCCAGGTCGACGGCCCGCGCCCGCGCTGGCTGGTCGTCGGTCCTGGTCATCGGGGCGGGATCACCGGCAGCGTGCTGTCGCTCGCCCTGGCCCGCCGCGGGGTCCGCGTCGATCTCGCGGAGATCCGCGAGGACTGGCGCGGCGTCGGCCATGGCATCACCGTGCAGGGCAACGCCCTCGCCGCGCTCGCCAAGGTCGGCGTGCTCGACGCGCTGCTTGCGCGCGGCGTGCCGTTCGACACGCTGCGGATGCGGCGGGCCGACGGGACGCTGATCGCCGAGCTGCCGACCCCGCGCACCGGTGGGGAGGCCCTGCCCGCCACCATGGGCGCCCTGCGGTCGGACATCCAGGACGTGCTCTGCGACCGGGTCTACGCCGCCGGCTGAACGTCAGGCTCGGCCTGACGGTGCGCTCGATCACCCAGGATGACCAGCGCGCCTACGCCGAGTTCAGCGACGGCAGCGACGGCGGTTACGACCTGATCGTCGGGGCGGACGGGATCAGGTCGGCGGTCCGCGCGAAACTCGGCTTCACCACCGTGCCGCAGCCGACCGGCATGTACACCCCCCAGGCGCTCCGCCACCTGGTGGACGCGGTCGGCGCGGACAAGGTGGTGCTCGGCACCGACTACCCGTTCGACATGGGCGTCACCGACCCGGTGGCGCGCGCCACGGCCGCGGGCCTGCCCGCCGCCGACCTCGCCGCCATCCTTGGCGGCAACGCCGCAAGCCTGCTCGGCCTGCAGACACGGACCAGGCCGGTCCGGTAGAACAAGGGGGATGTCAAGCCGAAGGGACCGGTCATGGTCGAGCCTTACCAAGCCGTGGGCCTGGTGCCCACGATGCGGGGCATCCGCCACCGCGATGAGATCGCTGTCAACATCGAGCACATCTCGCACCTGATCAAGGCCGCGTCCTGGCTGTCCAGCCTGGACCTGCCGGTGCGCCTCATCGCCATACCCGAGGGCGCCCTGCAGGGCTTCAACGACGAGGTCCTCGACCTCGACCACGAGACGTTCGCGCGGGAGTGCGCGATCGACGTCCCCGGCCCGGAGACCGATGCGCTCGGCGCGCTGGCGCGGCAGTGGAACGCGTTCGTGATGGGCCAGGCGAAGGCCCGCCACCCGGAGTTCCCCGGGCGGTTCTTCAACGTCGGCTTCGTCCTGTCCCCCGACGGCGAGATCATCCTGCGGCACCACAAGGTCGTGCCGCTGCTGCCGGTCGAGCATTCGGTGACGCCGCACAACGTCTGGGACAAGTGGATCGAGCTGTACGGCCGGAACCTGGACGCGTTCTACCCGGTGGCCGACACGGAGATCGGCAGGCTCGGGTTCCTGATGGCCAACGAGGGCTCCTACCCGGAGAACGCCCGCGGCCTCGCCATGAACGGCGCCGAGGTGGTGTACCGCGGCCCGTACCCGCATCCGCACGTCGGCAACGGCCTGTTCGAGATCCAGAACCGCGCCCGCGCGCTGGACAACAACTTCTTCCTGATCGCGTGCAACGTCGGCACTTACTACCTGCACACCGACTCCGACGTGCCGATCGACACGTTCGGCGGCGGGTCCATGGTGGTCGACTACCGCGGCCAGGTCGTCGGGCGGCACGACTACAGCGCCGGCTCCTCGTGGGTGGCGGGCACGATCGACGTCGAGGCGCTGCGCAAGTTCCGTGCCAGCGCTCAGTGGGACAACTGGGTCAAGGACCTGACCACCGAGCAGTACCAGATCATCTACGAAAAGCCGGTCTACCCCAAGAACCTCTACCTGGACCGCGCCCCGTACACCCACGCGGAGTACCGCCGCGAGGTCATCGACCGCCAGATCGAGCTCATGCACGAGCGCGACATCTGGCGGCGTCCCGAGAAGAGCTGAGTCCTCAGCGGGGCAGCGCGAGCTCTAGCTGAAGCCAGCGCGCCAGGTCCTTGATCTCGTCATCGACGGCGTCGGCCATGGCAGGGGTGGAGTCGACGTCCCGGTGGATCGCGTGCACCCGCCCACCACCTGCCTGCACCGCGATGCCCTGCATGAGGCGTGTGGGCACCGGCCCTGTCTTATGGGGTGCGTTGTGCCGCTGGCCCCGTACTCACGTTCCCGCGGGCCACGAGCCCCGGACGAAGCTGAAGAAGATCCAGTACCGGCCCAAATACGTGCGCACCACCGCCCGTTCTGCAGAAAAATGGTTTTGAATTAGTCGCCGATGTAGCTCATGACGTGCTTGATGCGGGTGTAGTCCTCGAAGCCGTACATGGACAGGTCCTTGCCGTAGCCGGAGTGCTTGAACCCGCCGTGCGGCATCTCGGCGACGATCGGGATGTGGGTGTTG
>JBOHCG010000013.1:0-37257 GCA_050698735.1 Streptosporangiaceae bacterium
CGCATCGCTTCGAGATCGATGATCTTGACGAGGAATCGAGCATTGAACTACTTCGCAGGGTCATCGGTGCGGAGCGGGTTCAGGCCGAGGAGTCTGCGGCACTGGACCTTGTCCGATTGTGCGGCTACCTTCCGCTCGCGCTGCGGATCGCGGGCGCCCGGCTCATCGACCGGCCGCACTGGAATGTGAGCGAGCTGGTCCGCCGGATGGCCGCCGAGGGGAAGCGCCTCGATGAGCTGGTTCTCGGTGACGTAGGCATCCGCGCCACGCTCTCCCTGTCCTACCGCAACCTCAAGCCGGCCATCAGACAGCTCCTCGTCAGGCTCAGCCTTCTGGGCAGTTCGGACTTCGCATCGTGGGTGAGCGCGCCGCTGCTCGACGTGAGCGCCGGGGCCGCAAGCGACCTGCTTGATGCCCTGGTGGATGCGCGTTTGGTGGATGTCCGCACCGGACCGGACGGTTTGCCGCGATTCCACCTGCATGACCTCATCCGTATCTATGCGCTCGAGCGCCTGGCGGCCGACGAATCAGCAGAGGACCGCTCTGACGCGCTGCAGCGCCTCCTCCGCTGCTGGCTATCGCTGGCACGCGAAGCGCACCGCCGCGTCTACGGGGGCGACTTTGCTGTCCTTCATGGCAGTGCCCCGCCATGGGGATTGCCACCCGAGGCCACTGACAGGTTGCTCGACAAGCCGCTGACCTGGTTCCGTTCCGAGCGGGATGGACTGGTATCGGCAATCCTGAAAGCGGCTCAGGCCGGACTCGACGAGATCTGCTGGGACCTTGCCGTAACGTCGGTCACACTGTTCGAACTGGATTATCAGGTAGATGACTGGCAGAAGACGCACCACGCGGCGCTCGAGGTGACACGGCGAGCCGGGAATATTCGCGGCGAGGCCGCCGTGCTGTATTCGCTCGGCATCCTGGCGACACAAGTGCGGATGGATGAAGCGGCCCATTACCTAACCCAGGCACTAAGCATGTTCGACATGCTCGGTGACATTCACGGGCATTCACTTACCTTGGGAGCCATTGCCTTTGTTAATCGCCTGGGCGGGCATTATGAGCAGGCGTTCGCATGCTACGAGAAGGCCGTGGCCGAAGCCCGCGAGGCGGGTGACCAGATTTGCGAAGTAGATGCCCTGACAAATATGGCTCAGATTCAGATGGACCGCGGCGAGTACGCCGTCGTGGAGGAACTGGTCGGCCAGGCGCTAATAGTTTGCCGTTCGCTGAAGGCACGGCGGTCCGCCGCGCAGACGGAGCACAGGCTGGGGGAATTCCTGCTCCGCACGGGCGACCTTGAGCGCGCCGAGCGGTCGTTCGCCTTCGTCCTGCAAAGCGCGAGGGAAGACGGCGATCTGCTGGGTGAGGCCTATGCTCTGCACGGTCTCGGCGTTGTCCACACCAAGCAGAGAAGATATGTGCTTGCGGACGCCGACCTGGCGGCAGCCGTCGAACTGACCAGTAACATGGGCCACAACCTCGTGCACGGCCGGGTGCTGCTGGCCTACGCGGAACTCTGCCTGGCCATGGCGGAGCCGAACCGGGCGGCTGCCGCGCTCAGCGAGGCTGCTGCGGTTTTCGTCGAGATTGGCCCGGCCTCGGTCTGGTATGACCGGTTCCTTGAGCTGAAGGCCCGGGTCGCGGACGAGGCAGGTGGCAACGCAGCCGCGATAGCGCCCGGGCGACGGGCCATCGCGTGGGCGGGTGATCCCGGGTCGGCGGCGGCTCACGACCCGGTCCAGAGCCGCCATGGGAACATATCCGGTGAGCCTGGGGGCAGTCATCCCCGGTGAGCCTGGGCTGGCGAGCGCGGCGGCCACGTCCCGGCTCTTAAGAACCCCACGGCGGACCGTTAACACCCACTGGCGGACCGTTACTGCCCCATGGCGGGCCGGCCAGCACGGTTGACGTCACACTTCCCGCAACCGGGTGCGACGTCGTCCATCCGAGGCTGACAGCCAGGACGGCCAGCACGATACCTACCGCGCACCGAATCCAGATGGTCCGCATCTTCGTCTCCTCAATAGCCCTCCGGCACGAGCCTCCTGGCCCGGCCGGTCCGCTGCCTTGAGCACCGCGGTACCAAACATCTGATGACGGTCCGTTCTCGCCGTGCTCTCGGGGCGCTACCGGGACCGGACCGCCGGGACGCGAGGGGCTCGGCCAGCGAAGAGCGCGGCGGTAGCCGGCTGATAGCGCGGCGGTACCCACGCCCGGCAGCATCTCAAGCAGAAGCTCCGGCTCAAAACATACGGGAGGCGCAGGTGAGCGTGAATGACTGGCCGAGAATGTTGCAGCATCTCCCGCCCCGGCATTTCCTCTTTGCATCTCCTGCTTGCGCCGGAGGACGATGACGGCGCGGAGGCAACGATAAGCCCATGAGTGTGTCCGTGCACGTGATCGATTGTGTATACGGCAAGCCGGCGGTGGGCGTACCCGTACGGCTGGCTTGTGAAATCGATCGCACCTGGATCGAGCAATGGCATGATCGGACGGACGAAGACGGCCGTGCGTTCATCGAGACGATCCCAATTCCAGCCGGTTCCATCTGCCGTCTGGAATTCAGCCTGGACCCTTATTTCGCCACGCTGGGGGCAAGGCCATTTTATCCGGTGGCGGTAATCGGCCTCCGGTTGCCAAACGTAACCGCTTCATATCATATTGGACTGCTGGTCACACCGAACGCTTATGCCGTATTTAAGGAAGACTGAGGAATGGGCACTGTATCGCACATTATCCTGACGGGCCGCAAGACAACGGGAGCACCGGTCGCCAGCCGCGGGGAAATCGCTGCGATCAGGCCGCTCCGCATCCCTGACAGGCCCATCCCGAACAGGCCCATCCCGAACAGGCCCATCCCTGACAGGCCCATCCCTGACAGGCCCATCCCTGACAGGCCCATCCCTGACAGGCCCATCCCTGACAGGCGCAGTGACAGCGCGTGCAATAGCACGGCGAGCGCGCCGGGCTTGCGTCCTCGCCCATGCGGGGCCGTCACGGGACTGTCCGCCCTGGCGCTGGCGACCGACCCGCCTCAGCGCCAGGCAGTTGAGCAGATCGTGATGCCGGCAACGGGCCTGAACCTGCCCCGGCGGCTGAATTTCGATACCTGGCTGGGCATCGGCAGGCAACTGTCGACCACAGTCAGCGCCTCCGCGTGGTGCCTGGGCGACTGGCTGATCTACGGGGAGACCGCTTTCACCGGACGCTACCGGGACGCCATCGAGCGAACCTCGCTGGATTACAAGACCCTTCGCAACTACGCATGGGTTGCCAGGCGGTTCTCGCTTTCCAGGCGGAGGCCAACGCTCAGCTTCGGGCATCACGCCGAAATAGCGGCACTTCCCGAGCCGGAGCAGGACTACTGGCTCCGGAAGGCCGAGCAATTCGGGTGGTCGAGAAATCAGGTCCGGCATGAGGTCCGCGCCAGTCACAAGGAGCGTAATGGCGAACGGCCCGGTGAACTCGATCCGCAACCCTCCCCGCCAGCTCGCGGTGGCCCCGTCGAGCACACAGACCTCACGATCCTCCTTCAGGTAACACCGGAACAGTTACGCCTTTATCAGCAGGCCGCGGGCCAGCACGGGCACAGCATCGAGGCCTGGGCATCCCTCACCCTCGACCGCGCCGCCCGTGCCTGCGTGCCGCCCTACGGTCCGGCGCTCGCGACCGCCTGCGCAACATCACATAGCCACGCGTCCTCACCACCATGCCCCCGTAGCCCAATGGAAGAGGCAGCCCCCTAAAAGGGCCGAAGTGCCGGTTCGAGACCGACCGGGGGTACCAGCCCTAACGCCATCCCATCAGCACCAGAAAGGAGCTGGGAGCCGTGCTATCCGCCTGTGACTTGGGTTGTTATATCGTGCCTGCCTTGGTTGCAAACGAGGGAGATGAATATGACCGCTGAGCGGATAGCGATACACGACCAGGTATCCTATGAGTCATATCTGCGGTTACCGGCAATCTTGTCTATGCAGCACCCGTTGACGCCGCGCGACGACCGGGCCACCTGGGCCGCGGAGCGCTTCTTTATCGTGTGCCATCAGGCCAGCGAGCTGTGGCTGGCACAGATCCTGGTGGATCTGCGCGAGGCCGGGGATCACGCCGAGCTTGGTGACTGGGCCTGCGCCCGCACGACACTGGAGCGAGCCGTATCGCAGGTCGGGTTGCTCGGCGCCCAGCTGTCGCAATTGGCGTTCTTGCCGCGGGACAGCTTTATGCGTTTCCGGCTCACTCTGGCAGGTGCGAGCGGCGCCGACTCCAGGCAGTTCCAAGAGCTTCTCGATGGCCCGCATCATCCGCAACTTCGCCGGATCCGGGCGGCCCTCGACCGGGCGCCGGCACGCGCTGGCTCGCCCGCATCGGATTCCCGCTCATGTGGCCACGATCAGTGCGGCGTCGCGCAGGCGCTGGACGCGCTCATTGCAGGGATAGTGAGGTGGCGCGAGTTGCATGCCGATATCGCCGGCGGCCTCATAGACAACCTTCCCGGCACCGGCGGTACCGACGGCGTTGCGTTTCTACGCAGGCAGATAGCGGAAGCCGCCAGCGACTGGGCACACCACCTGGCCTCAGATCTCATATGAAGCGGCCTGTCAAGCTTCTGCACTGCCTGCACTGCCTGCACTGCCTGCACTGCCTGCACCGGATTCATGCCCTGTTCTGACTTGGTTTGCGGGGTACGCCCCGCCCGGTCGAAGCCGCGCCCTGGCGTTGCGGTTGCCGTTACGTGGCGCCTGCCGATAACTCACACGCCCGACAGCAGGCCAGAGGCGTCCCACTCCCGGACCGTCGCGCCCGGGCCGACGAGCGTCAGGGCCGCGGCATATCCAGGCGGCGCAGACAGATCACACATCGTCACCGTGCTCGGGAAGAACGGCCGCCCAGCCCAACCCAGCAGCCTGGCCGGCCGGCCGGAATCGGACACGGTCAACCTCGTGGGCGGCACAGACAGGCCATGCCCGGTCGCCTTGAGCACGGACTCCTTACGGACCCAGTACCGGAAGAACGAGCTCGCCTGCTCCGCCGCACCGAGGCGAACAAAGGTATCCCGTTCCGCTGGCGACAGCACCGCCCGCCAGAGCCGCGGCTCGTTCAGGGAGGTCACCCGCTCCACGTCCACACCGACGCCACGGCGCCCGGCCCCGGCGCCTGCCGAACTCCTTGTGACCGCCACAGCCACCAACTCGCCTGAGTGCGAGACAGAGAAGTCCAGCTCACCGCCGATTACCAGCCGCGGCCTGCCGTGCGGCCTGCCGCAGCGCGGGCAGGTGCGGTCGATGGCCACCTTGCCCGGGGCGGTCTGCACCTGCCTGCCGAGCACGAGCCGACTCAGCGCGACGCCCAGGGTAAACCGATCGCGCTCCGCTATGCTCCGGTACTGCCCACGCCGCTGGCGTTCGGTCGGGTCAAGCAACGGCTCGTGCCAGGGGGCGCCGCGGTCCAGGGCGGCCCACCAGACCTGGCAGTCGTTCGCGCCCAGCACGGGTACCTCGCCTGCCGCGGGCAGGGGCGCCCTGCAGACCGCGGGCAGGAGCGCCCGGCATGGGGCACTGCGGCCGGGATGGGGCGCAGGCAGACGCTCGGCGGTCATCGTACCGCGTGGCTGGTGGTCTGGCCGTCGGCGAGCGAACGCGGAGCGGGCCCGGCCTGGCCGTCGGCGAGAGCAGCGGCCAGAACCGGCGCGGTGGACTCACACCAGCGCGTCACCAGTTCCGCCGCGCCAGGGAAATCCGCTTCGAGCACCGACAGCGCGGGCACTGGGATTACCGCCCCGAGTTCGGTGAGCACGGGTTTCAGGTGGGCCTCGACGGCATGCCGATGGCGTTCCGCCGCCGCCGTCACCAGTTGGACGACGAGTGTCCCCTGCAGGCCGTTACGCGGCAGCAGATCGAGAAACAGTTTGAGCAGGCCCGCGTACGATGCCCGGAGCGTCGGGCTGGCCACGACGAGCACATCGGCACCGCAGGCGGTCTCGGTGAGCTCGTCCACCCGGCCATCACCGCACAGGAAACTGGGCAGAACGGTTACCAAGTCGACAAGCCGCAGCTGGCCGAGCTTGATGCCGCGCGCGCCCAGGGCCGTGCCAAGCGCCAGCGAGGCATCTGCCGCGAGGGCCAGCGTGCGAGAGCGGGGCCTGGGATTCCCGACGATCGTAACCATCCGGCACGGTCGCGTGCCCGATGCCGGGTCTCCGCGACCGCGCTGCTGCTCCGTGAAGGTGACCGGCCGGCCCGGGTCAGGACCCGGGCCGCGGGCCCCGTGTCCCGCCGCGGCGCCCCGCCATCGCTCAGTCACCGGAAACCTCGGCAATCGTAGGCTGCGCTTCGGCGTCGCAGGAATCGAGTTCGCGCTCAACCCATTCCAGAATCACCACGAATTCAGGCAGTTTCTTCCTGACCAGCATTCGTACGTATGCCATGTTCTCGCATGCCCTTTTACCAGGACTGTCCCGCTTCATCGGTCCGGGCTTCTGTCCTGGGCTTCCGGCTCCAGAGCCCGCCAGAAAGGAAATGGCCTGGTCGTAGGGAAGAATCAGCTCACCAAGATCGTCGAATAACACGATTCCGTTGCAGAGCAGGCTCCAGCCCTGCTCTGGATGGCTAGCCAAAACATGCGCGGACGCGTGATCTGGTGCCCGTGCATCCGGACAGCGGGGCTGATGGATACACATGTTCCGCCTCCGACGGCAGCCAGCATGCACTGTTACGAATATCAGCATCAACCCTGCCCGGACGAAGAGTCAATGCCGCGTGTCCCGCCGGCGGGACAGCAGTCACCCGGCTTGGCTATCTCGGGCTTCTCATTCCGCGAACCGCTATGACACCATGTCTGTGGCGTCAGAAAGATGCCGGGAGGAACGGCCGCCGCGGCACCATGAGAAGTATTGCCGCGGCGATCAGATGACCTAGACGTGCGCACGGGAAGAAGGATCAGCATGAGTGCTGTACAGGACCAGGACACGGTATACGCCAGCCCCGAATTCCAGAGCGTAGACGTCGGGTCAATCATGCGAACCGGTCATCCCGACATTGCGGAAGGGGACAGCTACATCGTTTCCGCGGTTCGAAAGCTGCGTTCACAGACCGGTCGGCCGCTGCGCATAATAGATGTCGGATCGGGCTCCGCCGACCTGAGCGCAATACTCGCGGAGCAGCTACCTGACTCGGAAATCGTCGCCAACGACGTCGCACCAAACCCGGTCGCGCAGGCCCGGGAAAAGCTCGCGCGCTTCCCCCGGACGAGGGTTTTCGACCAGCCCTTCGAGACATGGCAGGAGCCCGTTGACGTGGTGATCTCCTGGGGCTCCCATCACCACCTGAGCCATGACTACCTGACCCGGGTACGGGAGATCCTGTCCGAGGACGGGATCCTGATCATCGGCGATGAATTCTGCCCCGAGTACCTGACGCCCGCCGACCGGGAACGGCTCGCGGTGGCCAGGCAGGTCGCGATCATCGATGGTTACATCTTCGACAACCCGGACGACGTGGCTGGCTACCGTGACATCGGCCGGCTACCAGAGTGGAGCGAGCGGCTCGAAGAAGCACGCAGAAGGACGCTGTGGACATGGTACAAGTTCGTCGGGGATTATGCGGTTCAGCACGATGCCTGGTCCGTGCTGATCGCCGAACTGGCGATCGCCCGTGACGACTTGGTTACGAATTTCGCCGGAGAGCACAAGACGTCCCCGTACCTGCTGGAGCGTGAGCTTCAGCTCAATGATTTCGAGATCACGGACCGCAAGACCATCGGTGACCGCGAGCCTGCGCTGCTCAGTTTCGTTATCTACACGGTCCGGCCAGCAGGCAAAGAATGAGCTGATCGCTGCCACGGCTCGATGGTACGCGTGCAAAGGCCGCAATGACAGAATACACGATCTGGCGCGAGCGTAGCCGTGCCATCCCCACATCCTCGCTACATGCGATCCACCGCCTCGCATCCGAGCGCGGCAAAGATACGATCGCACTGCACGTAGGTGAGCCACACATCGGAATGCCGGAATCAGCCGCCGATGCATTCGTCCGCGCTATTCGCGACAGGCAGACTTACTACACGGATGCACCGGGCCTGCCAATGCTGCGGGAGGCGCTCGCCGACAGGCTCGCAGGCAACGGGGCACCCCGGGTCGGGCAGGTCTTCGTCACACCAGGCTCATGCCAGGCCATCAGTGCGGTGCTTCAGTCGATCGCCATCGATGGTGGCATAGCGTTGCTCCCTGAACTCCACTGGCCCATACACCTGCAGCAGGTCCTGGCCACGGGCTTAACTCCGCGCTTTTTCCACGCGGCGCATCCTGGGCTTTCGCCTGTCGAGAGCCTGGAAGCGGGTTATGAGCCGGCTGTTTGCGCGGTAATCATCAATTCTCCGTCGAATCCGGCAGGTGTGGTGCTTGACCAGCACGTGATAGCCGATATTCACGAGTGGGCTGTCCGGCATCATGTCTGGCTGATCAGCGACGAGGCATACGAGGATTTCGTCTACGCCGGCGAGCCGCCGCGGACGGCCGCGCTGGATACTCCACTGGCAGAGGCCGAGCGTGTCGTCTTTTCCGTACACACCTTCTCGAAGGGTTTCTCGATGACCGGCTGCCGACTCGGCTACGTCACGGCGCCATCCGCGGACAGAGCGGACCTGCTTCAGCGTGTGCAGGAGGCGACGCTCATCGCGCCGAGCACCCCTGTACAGTTCGCGGGCCTGGCGGCGCTCAATGAGGATCAGCACCTCGCTGCCCACCACGGCTACGTCCGGGCCACCAGGGACGACGCGGCGGGAGCCCTGGTCTCCGCGGGCCTGCTGCGGGCTATGCCCGAGGGTGGCTGGTACGCGCTGATCGACCTGGGACGCCATGCGGCCGATTCCGGCGTCTTCTGCCGTCAGCTGCTGCATCAGGCAGGCGTGGCGCTCACTCCCGGCCACGATTTCCTGCCCGCCGGCCATGCTCAGGGCCGCAGTCTGGCGCGGCTGGCTCTGTGCGGCGAGCGAGCAGCCACGATGGAGGGAGTACGCCGCCTGCTCACGCAGCTGGAAGCGGACCCATTCCGTTGATCCCACGGCCGCGCGGTTGATCCCCCGGGCCGCGCGTCACCAGCCGGGCGACTCCCGCCGCGCGGGGCCAGAAAGGCCGAGGTGATCTGCCACCGTGCTGGTGACAGCCCTGCGATGCGGGATGAGATAGAAATGGTCGCCAGAAAAGGCCCGCAGCTCGAACCGGGCACTCGTGACGTCACTCCAGCCAATTACCTCGCTGATATCAGCCTCCGGATCGCGGTCACCGATGAAGGCGACCACCGGGCAGCTGAGCCTGGGCACGGGGTGGTGAGCGTAGGTTTCGTCGAGCCGGTAATCGCTGCGGAGGATGGGCAGGAGAATCGAGCGCCAGCCCGGGTGGTCGAGAATGAAACTGTCCGTTCCGCCGAGCCGGCGGAGCTCAGCCCAAAGAGTCTTGTCGTCGGCGAGGTGCTTCGCCTGGTGCCGATGGAATCCCGGCGCCTGGCGGCCGGATACGAACAGGCAGGCCAGTTGGCTGGGCTCGATTCGCGCCAGGCGCCGTGCCACCTCGTAGGCGACGACGGCACCGAGACTGTGGCCAAACAACGCGACCGGCCGGTCCATGACCTGAGCGACCGCTTCTGAGGCGAGGTCAGCAAGCTGGCTCATCTGGCATATTGGCTGCTCGCCAAGGCGATCCTCATGACCGGGGTACTGCAGGGACTGGACTTCGATCCTCTCGCCGAAGTCTCCGGGCCAGGCTTTGTAGAAGCTGGCCATCCCGCCCGCATGGGGGAAGCAGATAAGGCGGATCCGCGCCTGCGGCCTGACGTCGTAACAGCGGAGCCAGGCCGTCAGGCGCCGTGCCGGAGCGGGTTGCCGCAGTTCATGTGCGGGGGCCATGGCGGCTCCTGACCAAGGGCACGGCATTTCCGGCTTCCGGCCGCAGCCAGATATCAAGCCGTCTTCGCGTCACGTTCGGTGAGTTCCTTTATCACGTGGCGCTCGACGTCGCCGATTGTCCTGATACCCCGGGCGATCTCCTCGTCGATTGGCGGCAAATCGAACTCGTCCTCGAGCGTGAATGCCAATTCGAGCAGCGCAAGTGAGTGATATGCCATGTCCTCCACCAGGAGAATTTCGGGATCCGGGGTCTCGACTGGCTCGGGGGCCAGCTCAAGTATTACCGCACGGACAGTTTCAAGTACTTCCTCTTCGGTACACCCGTCTCGAGTCCTGAAGCGGACCTCAGTCATTTTGTATCTCCCGCGCTGTGATAGCGATAACGCAGTACATTTCCTACTTTCTGCCATCAGTAATTCGCGCGTCAAGATCCGGTCGCCGTTTACCCTGATCTTTCATCGGGTTTCATGGCTGGCGCCAGGCCGGTGCGTCCGCGTTCGTTGCGTAAATTTTCGCGTGCTGGCCTACCCGTGGCCTATCCGGACATGGCGCGCGGGTCGTTCCGGGCTGGGGTCTTCGGGGCTACCGACCGGCCGGATGCCACGCAGCGGGTTCGGCCGTGACGGGCACGCTCGCGTAGCTGCGGAAGTTGAAGCGTGGGCTGCGCACAGGCTGGCCAGCCACCTGCAGTTCGGCACACCGCTCCAGCAGCAGCCGGAACGCCGCCTCCCCCTGCGCCTTGGCAAGAGCGCTGGCCAGGCAGTAGTAGATCCCGCCGCCGAAGCTCAGGTGCGGGTTGGGGTCACGGCCCACATCCAGTTGCTCGGGCCGGGAGAACTTTGCCTCATCGTGATTGGCGGACCCCAGCAGCAGGATGATCACGCGGCCCTTTCTGATCACTCGATCGCCGATCGCGATCGGCTCTTCGGCCAGACGCATCGTCACCTGGATGGGGGCGTCATAGCGGAGAAACTCATCGACAGCGGTGGGAATGAGCGACCTGTCCGCCCGAAGCCGGGCGAGCTCGCCGGGGTTTCGCAAAAGCGCGGCACAGCCGTTGGAGATCATCCCGCTCGTCGTCTCAAAGCCGGCATGAAACACCACGATCGCGTTATCGATGATCTCATCGATGGTCAGCCGACTGCCCGCATCCTCCGCCGCCAGCATCCGGGAAAGCAGGTCCTGGCCAGCACCATTCCGCCGATCCGCGACCAGGTCACCGAGGTAGCCGCGCAGCCACTGCACGGCGTCGTCGGCGGCTGCCCGGTCCGACGGCGACAACAGGATGGTATTGCCCAGTGCTCCGGCCAGGGCCGCGGCACGGCGCCAGACCTGGTCCCTGTCCCCGGCCGGGACGCCGAGGATCTGGCACATCACCATTCCCGGCAGCGGGAAGCCAAGATCGGTCACGGCGTCGAATGTCCCGCGGTCCAGCGCGGAGTCTAACAACTGGCCGGCAATCTCCGCAATCCGGTCCGCGCTGATGAATCCCGAACCGAAAACCCGGGCCATTATGCGGGCGATGGCGCGATTGCGCCGACCGAGGTTGATGCGGTGCAGGAAGCTGGCCGCAGGACCGGTCCCTGCCGAGGCCTGATAATACTCCGCCGGCAAATGCTTGCTGAGCCGGTTATCGCGGAGCAGCGCCGCGACGTCATCGTATCGTGGCACAACCCAGTGCCCGGCGCCGCCTCTGCACACGGGACCCGCCTCGCGCAACTTGGCATACACGGGGTACGGGTTCTCGCGGACGACGGGGTCGAATGCATCGAACCTCGGAGGCAGGCCTGACGCTGGGCGCATGAATTCAGCTTATGCCGCGTATTGGCAGAGCGATAGCCGCACGCTGGCGCGTGCGGGACTCGCGCGCCGAGCCCGGATCCTCCGGCTCGCGATTCGGGCCTGGCTGAACCGAAGTTCCATGGTTGTTCCGCAGGCAGGGCCTGGAAATGCCCGGCCGAAACATTGACGACGGCGCCGGGCCTGGATTGAGTTGGATTATGGCCATCCCCTCCGATCTCAGATCGACAATTGAAACGCGGCTGCTTGAGCTCTGGCGAGAGGTTCTGGGCTCCGAAACGATTACCCTCGACGACGATGTGCTGCAGCTAGGCGCAACCTCGCTGCAGATGATGTCGGTGATCGGCCGTATCGCCACTCAGCTGGGGACCGATGTCCCGCTCGAGGCCTTCTTCGACGCTATCACGATCGGTGATCAGGCGACCGTGCTGGGCTGCCAGGACTAGGGCCGGGACACGGACGCCCGTGGCTGCGGAAACAGTTGTCGTTCTGTACGGCCGCGGCGCGGCAAGTCCATCAGACGTATGGCGCGCGGTGGCGGGACGCTGGGAGATCGTGTTCGCCTACGACAGCGGCCAGGGCGACCGGCCTGAGGTGCCAGGGCTGCTGTCCCGCTTCGGCGCCGCGATCGATGTCGCGGGGCTGGGCTACCGGGGGATCATCGATCGGGTGCGCCGCCACCAAGTCCGCGGGGTGGTGACGTTCTGCGAACCCATGGTCCGGCTGGCCAACACGCTCGCCCGTGACCTCGGATGCCGGGCGAACCCGCCTCCGGCCGTGCTCAGGGTCACCGATAAGTATCTACAGCGGACGGCGCTGAACCGGGCAGGCATCAGCGTTACCCCGGTGGCGCCGGTCAGGCATGGTTCGTGTGAGCGGGCAGCCAGGATCGTCGGGGTACCCGCGATACTGAAGCCGCGCCGCGGTAACGCCAGCCAGGGTGTGACGCTGGTAAAGAGCGCAGCCGAGGTCGCCGCGGCCATGGACGGCGGGGTCGGCGGCTGGCTGCTCGAACAGCCGCTGGCCGGCGCCTCCAGGGCCGCCGAGCCATGGCTCGGCGACTACGCCTCGGTCGAGATGCTGAGCATTGACGGCTGCCACCGGCAGCTGTTCGTGACAGACAAGCTGGCACTCGGTTCTGGCTTCCGTGAGCGCGGCTCCGTGCTCCCGTCGAGCCTGCCGGCCTCGGCGCAGCACGAGCTTGTCGGCCTCGCGGCCGGGGCGCTCGACGCCATTGGCCTGAGGAACGGCATCACGCACACGGAGATCAAGCTGACTCCCGCGGGACCGCGCATCATCGAGGTGAATGGCCGCCTGGGCGGCCCGGTGCATCGCCTGCTGACCCTGGCGGGAAGCGCGAATCCGGTAGCGCTGGCGATAGAGGTCGCCGTCGGAGGCAGGCCGCCGGCGTCCGTTCCCGGGTTCGCCAGCCACGTGGCGACCGTACACATACTGCCCCCGGCGGGTGCCACCCGGATCCGTGCCCTGCCTGACGTCGCGGCACTGCGCAGGTTGCCGGGTGTCCGGCGGGTTGAGGAAATCGCGAGCCTCGGTCAGCCGGTTTGCCTCGCCGCCGGGTCGCTTTCGCGGGTGATGACGATCGACCTCGAGGCGGAGTCCCGGTCCGAGCTGGCTCGGCGCATCGAAGCGGTGGACGCCGCCGCCTACGCCGGCGCGGCGTTCGAGTGGTCCGGCAGGTTCACCGGCGCATGACCGGCCGGGGCCTGATCGCGAGCCGGCACCGCCGCCCGCGGCCGGGCCCCCGGCGGCCCGCATCGGTGTCGGCAAGCTCAGGCAATGGCGGCCAGCCGTCGTTCCAGCGATCCAGCGAGCGCTTCCATGGCGCGTGCCGACACCGTTCCCGGCCATCGCGTCAGGATCACGCGCACGTCGTCTGGGAGGTCTCTGATGACATATTCCACCGCCAGCGGAATGGACGGACGGTCCTGATACGACCAGCCGCGCACCCGCAGGCTCTGGAGCCCATCGAGCTCCTGGTAAACATGGAAATTCGTGTGGTTGAAGAGCACGTCAAACGGCTGGTATCCGAGCCGCTGGGCCAGCGCGGCGAACGGGTAGCGCCGGAAGGCAAGGATGTCCGTCTCCGCGGCCAGCGCGGCACGTGCGGTACCGGCCAGGTCTGCCGTGGGCACGATCCGGACCGGCAGGACGTTGAGGTAGCTGCCCACGAGCAGGTCAGAACCTGCGACTTCCGGGCGGCCGTTGACGACGACGCCGGTCACGATCTCGGCGGCCCGGCTGATCTCGGCCAGTGCGGCGGCGTGGATGCCGAGCAGGACACTTTTCAACGGAACCGCGGCATCATCCGCGAGAGCACGCAGTCGGGCCACCGCGGATGGCGGCACCGGAACGGTCATCCGCTCAGGCCCAGGACTGTGCCGCTCCCACTGCAGAGTCGGCGGCCGCCGGGCCCCCGTCATCGCACGCGCCCAGTAGCCGGCCGCTTCCCGCGACGTGCGGGTCGCCTGCTCGAGCGCCACGAAGTCACGGAAGCGGGCTCGCGGGAGCTCGGGCAGGCTGACCTGCTCGCCGAGGCCGCGCGCGTACAGAAGCAGCAGGTCGGTAGCCAGGCGCGCGAAGCTCCAGCCATCGGCGATCGAGTGGTGCAGGACCAGCACCACGCGGAAACTGATGTCGCTGGTACGTATGGCCAGGCAGCGCAGCAGCGGTGGGCGTGACCACTCGAACGGCCTGGCAACTGCCCGCGCCTGCAAGCGCGCGATCCCGCGGGCCCGCGCGGCTGGGGAGCGCCCGTGGAGGTCGGCTACCTCCAACGGCACCGTGGCCGTGGCATGGATCCTTTGGGCTGGCCCTCCCCGCCCGGTGAGGACGAACGATGCCCGGAGCAGCTCGTGGCGCTGTGCCAGCTCGCCGAGCGCATCCCGGAGAGCCCGGGATGAGAACTCGGCCTCGACATCGGCCGCGAGCAGGTCATGGTATGCGACCCGTTCATCTCGGAGCACGGTGTCGTGGATGAGGCCGAGTTGCATCATGCTCAGAGGCATCAGCTCGGTGCCGGCGCCCGCGCCGCCCGGCGCGGCGGCCGCTGAGATCCCGCGGGCAGGGGGGAGCGGCCGTGCCCGCGCCGCCAGGTCGGCCAGTGTTCCCGTCCGGTAGATGTCCTCGAACTCCACCACGAGGCCGAGCCGCTCTGCCCCGGCGGTGACGCGCATGGCCAGGATCGAGTCCCCGCCTAGCTGGAAAAAATTGTCGCTCGCCGCAACCTCCTCAAGCCCGAGCACCTGCGCCCAGGTCTGGGCGAGCAACCGCTCGCTGTCGGTCTCCGGTTTCCTTCCCCGCTCCTTGCGGGGACTGCCCGGATCGGGCAGTGAGCGGCGGTCGAGCTTGCCGTTGGCCGTGCGGGGCAGCTCGGCCAGCCAGACGAATGCGGGCGGCACCATGTACCCAGGCAATCGCCGGACCAGGAACGCACGGAGCACCTCGGGATCCAAGGTGCGCGCCCCGTTCGGCACCACGTAGGCGACGAGCTGCGGAAGCCCGGCCGGGCCATCCCGTACCGCCACGACCGCACCCGCGACCGACGGCTGCTCGCCCAGTACCGCCTCGATCTCGCCGAGCTCGATCCGGTAACCATTCAGCTTGACCTGGCTGTCCTTGCGGCCGATGAAGTGAAGATCGCCGTTGGCGCGGGCCACGGCGAGGTCTCCGCTGCGATAGGCCCGGGCGCCCGGCGGCCCGTGCGGGTCGGCGACAAAGCATTCGGCCGTCTGCCCGGGCAGGTTGAGATAGCCGCGGGCGACACCCGGCCCGCTGACGACGATCTCGCCCGCGGTCCCGGGCGGAACCGGTGCCATGTTCTCATCACACAAGGTCACGGCAAGATCCGGCAGCGGCGCGCCTATGGGGCTCCCGCCGCGCCGCGCATCCTCGGCTGTCAGCGTGCGCACCGTCACGTGCACGGTGGTTTCCGTGATGCCATACATGTTGACGAGCCGTGGCCGGTGCTCTTCGTACGCGCCGAACCATGGACGCAACAGGCGCACGTCGAGCGCCTCGCCGCCGAACACGACCAGGCGCAGCGGCAACGGGGGCCAGCCGGCCTGGCTGACCGCCCGCATCAGCTCCCTGAAGGCGGTCGGTGTCTGGCTGAGGACACTCACCTGCTCGCGAAGCAGCAGGTCGAGGAACGCCCGCGGCGACCGGCTCGTCAGGTACGGAACGACCACCACGCGCGCGCCATGCAGCAGTGCGCCCCACAGTTCCCAGGTGGAAAAGTCGAACGCGCACGAGTGGAACAGGGTCCACACGTCGCCAGCCTGCGGGCCAAGCATGTCCGTTGTCACATCAAGCAGGCGGGACACGTTCTCGTGGGTGACCACCACCCCCTTCGGGCGCCCGGTGGAACCCGAGGTGTACATGATGTAGGCCGCGCAGTCGGGTGCCGGGCGGGCGGGAGCGGCCACCTTCCCCGGGTAGCCCCCGGTAAGGCCCTGTGTCATGCCGACCCGGGTGCACCCCGGCGGCAGCGCGGCCGCGGCATCGCCGCCGCAGACGACAAGGCGGCATCCGGCGTCGCGGGCGATCAGCCGCAGCCGCTCCGCTGGATACGCCGGATCGAGCGGCACATAGGCGCCGCCCGCCTTGAGCACCCCGAGCAGGGCGATCACCAGATCGCACGAACGCTCCAGGCAGACGCCCACCGGCGTCTCCTCGCCCACCCCGAGGTCGCGGAGCCTTTCCGCGAGCGCGTCCGCGCGCATGTCGAGTTCTCCGTAGGTCAGCGAGGCTCGGCCATCGCAGACCGCGACAGCGCCGGGAACCCTGGCCGCCTGCGCGGCGAACCGCTCGTGCAGGCAACGCGGACCCGATCGGCGCGGGCCGGCCTGCCCCGCGGGCAGGGCTTGACCGGCCGCATAGAACTCGGCAAGCTCCGCGGCGATGGCCGCGGGCGGCAAGCCGGGCGCGGCCGCTGGGTTGACGGCCAGCACCAAGGCGTGATCATCGGGCGCGATCTGCAGCACCGACAGGCGAAGCAGGGACGGCGCCAGAGCCTCGAAGGGCCGTTCCGCTTCTTCGGCCACCAGGCGGGCCAGGCCTGGCTCGCCCGCACGCCGCACGCGCAACTCCGCTGACGGAGGCCGCAGCGCCGTGACGGGAGCACCTTCAGGCTCGCGCTGCGTGGCCGCACCGGTGACGCCGTGCCTGGCCGCGAGCGCCGACGCCGCGGCGCGTAACCGCCTCAGGTCACACGGGCCCTGAACCCGGGCGACCACGGCGCGCTCGCCGGACGCGGCCCATACCGGATCGAGCCGGCCCCCAGAAGACGGCGGTTTCCCGGCCCAGGCAGTCTCGCTCGGCATTCGTCTCCCTCGTCGCTTTCTGGCTAGCTAGCGGGACGATACCACTACCATATGCCATGGTGGTGGACTTATCATACGGTCATGGCGAGAATTGGACAGAATGGCTCCTCCAGTCGGCAGATCTTAGCGCGTCCGCGCAAAGGCCCAATTCCGGCGTCGTTTCAGCAAGAGCGTTTCTGGATGCTCCAGCAGCTTGATCCGCAATCACCGGGCTACGATGTCCATATTGGCGTCGAGTTTCGCGGCGAAATCGATGCCGGGGCGCTTGAGCGAGCCCTCGAGGCCGTGCAGTGCCGCCATGAGGTGCTGCGCACGGTATTGGCCGCTCCACAGGGACTCCTGCGGCAAATAATTCTCCCGCGGCCGCCGCAGGTGCCGCTCGCCGTGATCGAACTGCCCGGGGCAACGGATGACGATGTGCGCACGGCCATCGCCGAACAATTCACGGCCCCGCCGGACCTGGAACGCGGGCCGCTGCTACGTGCCGTGCTGTTCAGGCTGGCCCCGGCCGACCACGTGCTCGGGATCGCAATACATCTGTGCGTCAGCGACGGGTGGTCAATTCCGCTGCTTGGCGAAGAATTGCTCGAGCACTATGCCGCTTTCACGCAGCGGCGTGAGCCTTCGCTTCTCGAACTTCCTATTCAGTATGCTGATTACGCCGCCTGGCAGCGAGACCACGGCCAGGCGCACTCAGACGGCCTGGCCTACTGGCGCCAGGTGCTGGCCGACACGCCGCCGCCAGCCGAGCTGCCCGCTGACCGGCCGCGGCCGGCGAGCCATCGGCCGACAGCCGGTTTGCTCGCCCGCGAACTGGGCTCCGGCGCCGCCGATGACCTGCGCTCCCTGGCGGCCGGAGAGCGAGCCACGGCGTTCATGATCGGGCTGGCGGCCTTCGCCGCCGTGCTGGCGCGGTGCTCGGGTCAGCCAGACATGGTGATCGCGACGGCTACCGCCGGACGGTCCCGGGCCGAGCTCCGCAACCTGATCGGATGCTTCCTCAACACCCTTGCCCTGCGCATCGACATCCGGGACAACAGCACGTTCCGTGAGCTCGTCGGGCAGGCAAAGAACGCGGTGCTGCAGGCCTTCGTCCATCAGGACGTCCCATTTGAGCTGGTCGTGCAGTCCGCCGGGCCGGCCCGCGACCGCGGCCACAATCCGTTCACGAGGGTGGCCTTCTCGGCCACCGGGCCTGAGGGCAAGGTCACATGGCGGCCCTGGCCAGGGATGGAATGCCGGATCATCGACATGCCGCCGACCGGCACGGCGTTCGACCTGACGCTCGTGCTTCGCCAGCTGCCCGGCCGGCTCGGCTGCCACTGGACCTACGCCAGCGAGGTGTTCGACGAAGCGGCAGTTACCCGGCTGGCCGGTTACTTCGGGCGTTTCCTGACCCAGGCACTCGCCCGGCCGGACCTCCCGCTCCGGGAAATCTCGCTGCTCGAGCCGGGGCAGAGCCGTTTCCTTGTGCACGATCTCAACGACACGGCTGCGCCGGTGCCAGCGGCGACGCTGGAAAGCCTGGTGGCGGCGCAGGCCGCGCGGACTCCGGCGGCGCCGGCGCTGACGTGCGCGGGAACCACGATCAGCTACGGCGAGCTCGACGCGCGCGTGAACCGCCTGGCCTGGCTGCTGCACGAGCACGGGGTTGGCGCCGAGCAGCCGGTGGCGATCCTGCTCCCCCGCTCGCTTGACATGGTGGCAGCCACGATCGCCGTGCTGCGGGCCGGGGGAGCCTACGTTCCGCTTGAGCCCGCACAGCCAGACGGGCGGCTCGGGCTCATGCTGGCCGACAGCGGCGCCCGGCTGGCCGTGACGAGCGCGCCACTGCTCCGGCGGCTGCCACGCCGGCCGGGCCTCCAGACGATCCTCGTCGACGCGATAGCCGGCGATGAGGCGGCCCCGCCAGCCGGGCCTGCGCCGCCAGGCGCCAGGCCCTCGGCGCTTGCCTACATCATTTACACATCTGGTTCCACCGGCACCCCGAAGGGGGTGGCGGTCACACACCGCCAGGCGGTCAACGTTCTCACCTGGATCAACTCGTCGTTTGCCGTCGGCAGCGCCGACCGCTTGCTGTTCGTGACCTCATGCGGATTCGACCTGTCCGTCTACGACGTGTTCGGCGCTCTGGCGACAGGAGCGCACGTGGTCGTGGCGAGCGACGCCGACCTCCGCGACCCGTGGCGGCTGCTCGAACTGGTCCGCAACCAGAAGATCACCATCTGGGACTCGGCACCGGCACTGCTCCAGCAGGTCATGCTGTTGCCCGAAGCGGCACGGCCGACCGCGGGCTCGATGCTCCGGCTCGCGCTGCTCAGCGGAGACTGGATCCCGCTTCATCTGCCGGACCAGGTGCGCTCCGCCTTCCCCGGCGCCGAGGTGATCGCGCTCGGCGGCGCGACCGAGGCGACGATCTGGTCGAACGCTTTCCGGGTCGGCGAGGTACGCCCGGAATGGGCGAGCATTCCGTATGGTCGCCCCATCCGCAACGCCCGCTATTACGTGCTCGACGACCGGCTCGAGCCGGTCCCGCCCGGCGTCGCGGGTGACCTGTACATAGGCGGTGAGGTGCTCGCGCGCGGATACCACGGCCGATCCGCGCTGACGGCGGAGCGCTTCATCGCCGACCCCTATGCTCCCTCGCCCGGCCAGCGGATGTACGCGACCGGCGACTGCGCCCGCGTCGCACCCGACGGCACGATCGAGTTCCTCGGACGGCGGGACAGCCAGGTGAAGCTGCGGGGCTTCCGGGTCGAACTCGGTGAAGTCGAGGCCGCGCTCGCATCCCATCCCGACGTCGCGGCGTGCGCGGTGACCGCCAGCGGGCCCCGCGGCGAGCTCGCGCTGACAGGATATGTGGTCTGCGGGGACCGCACGGCAGGGGACGCGGAATTGCGTACCCACCTGGCCCGGCAGCTGCCGGACTACATGGTGCCGAGCACCTTCATCACGCTTGACGCGCTGCCGCTGACGCCGAACGGCAAGCTTGACCGGGCCCGGCTCCCGCATCCTGCCGAACGGCGCGCCGCGCTGGAGCAGACAGACCTGCGGGGGACCCGCTTCGAGACCGAGGTGGCGGACATCTGGAGCGAGATTCTCGGGCTGGACCACGTGGGCCTGGATGAGGACTTTTTCGAAATCGGCGGGCACTCGCTGCTTGCCTTGCAGGTAGTGCTGCGGGTCCGCGAACGTTTCCATGCCGACATCTCCGGCGGGAGCCTGATCGCGAACCAGACGCTGCGGTCCTTCGCCGCGGCGGTCGAGGCAGCGGTCGACTCCACCGGCCCTGCCTCGCCGCTTCAGCGTCTCCGCTCCGGCCAGGGCAGCCCGGCCGTGGTGCTGGTACATCCTGTGGGCGGGGGCGTGGCCTGCTATGCCGGGCTTGCCACACACCTCGATGGTCACGACATCTACGCCTTCGAAGCGCGACGACCTCCCAGCTCCGGGCTGACCGAGCTTGCCGCAGGCTACGTCGCGGAGCTGGTACGTTCGGGGCCTCGGTCGCGTTACGTGCTGGGCGGGTGGTCGCTGGGCGGAACCCTCGCACTCGAGATCGCGCTCGAGCTTTCCGAGTCCGGGCACGGCGAACCGCCCGTCGTGCTGATGGACCCGCTGGGCGCCGCGCCTCCACCGGACCAGCGGACGGTCACCGAGCAGGATCTGGTCCTGGCGTTCATCCAGGACCTCACCGCAACCATGGGCCTGGTGCCGCCCGTCCGGGCCGATCTGTCCGGCGCCGAACCGGAAGCCGTTCTGGAGAAGGCACTGGACCGCATCCGCCGGCAGGACGGCGCGGCCGGCCTCGACCTTGCCGAGCTGGTCAGCCGCTATCAGATCTTCCGCGGCCACGCGCTGGCGCTCATCGAGCACTCGACCAGCCTGGGACGCAGCCAGCCGCCTGTCTACGACGGCCCCGTCTATCTGATCGAAGCCGCCGAGTCACAATCCAGCGCCGACTACCTGCTGCGGGTTTGCGCGTCCCTGTCGGTCTTTCAAGCGCCCGGGGACCACTTCGGCCTGCTGCGCGGAGACAACGCCGCCTTCGTGGCCGGCATCGTGACCCGCGCACTAAAGGATCTGGGGTAACGGGTGCCCGTCGTGCCTCAGCCGGTGAGCTTGCGGTAACGCAGCACCGCAGCGACCGCGCACCCGAGGGAAACGGCGACGGCCCAGCCGACCGCGGCCGCAAGCTGGCCTGCGATCGGCCCGCCATAAGAAAGGCCGACAAGCGACTGGGTGAACACCGACATCGGGTTCGCCTGGACGGCCGGCCGCAGCAGGGCGGGGAAGGCGGCGAGCGGGACAAACCCGGTCGACAGCAGGTACAGCAGCGTTGTCGGGTTGCGCAGCAGCAGCTGGATCTGGCTGGTGCTGCGGCTGTACACCGCTATCGCCACGGCAAGCCAGGTGACCATGCACCCGAACAGCAGGAAGACGCAGAAGAAGGCGATCAAGGCAAGCAGGCCGGTCCGGAACCTGAAGCCGACGAGCTGCGCGGCGGCCGCGGCCAGGATCCCTATCGCCAGCACCCGCACGAGATCGCCAAGGACGCGCCCGGCCAGCAGGGACATCGGCCGGACCGGCATAGTCCGCAGCCGCCCGAGCAGCGCGCTGTGCAGGTCGCTGTGCAGGCCTGCGGCGGTTCCCGCCGCCGCGAACGACGCGGTGGTGAGCATCACCAGCGGTGCCAGGTGCTGAGCGTAATGACCGCCGAACGCGGCCCCTGCGACGCTGGAAAACGCCACCACCTGGCTGAACAGCATGATGATGGGGAAGATCAGCGCCGAGATGACCAGCGGCGCGCTGCGGCTGAAGCGCCGTACGCCGCGGCCGGCGAACAGCCGGGTCTCACGCCAGCTGATAACTGCGTCCCACCACATCGCGTTCACCGTGCCTTACGTAGCGCCCGGACGGCCAGCAGGCCGAACACGAGACCGAGGCCCGCCTCCCAGGCCACGGCCTGCGCGACCGGCGCCGCGACCAGGTGGCCATCGGCCAGGGAGCGGAGCCCGCCGATCACCGCCGACACCGGCGAGGCCGACACGACCGGCCTGGCCCAGCCGGGGAACTGGCTGGCCGGCATGTAGCCGTTCGACAGGATCAGCAGGGGGAGATACGGCACGAACAGCAGCGACACGATGACCTCGGGGCTGCGGGCGGCAAGGCCGATCGCCGCGGTGCCGGTGCCGAGGCTGATCGCGAAGCCCACGGCGACCAGTACGAATCCGAGCGCGCCTGGCACGCTGTGGAAGCGGAAGCCGAGCAGGCAGGCGGCGACGGCGACGGCGACCACCGCGATCAGCGCGCGTACAGAGTCGGCGGTCAGCCGGGCGAGCAGCACCGCCGAGCGGTGGATGGGCATGATGCGCCAGCGGGCGAGGGTGCCGCTGCGGCGCTCGCTGGTCACGAAGAACGCGGTGCTCATCGCGCCCAGCATCATGGCCTGTGCCACGATCGCCGGCGGCAGATACTGGGAATACTGCAGCCCCTGTGCGGCTAGCAGTGACCGGAACAGGACAAAGAACGCGAACAGGAACATCAGGGGCATGCTGACCGCCGAGATGAGCGCCGAACGCTGCAGGGTGATCCTGATGGAGCGACCGGTGAGCACGGCGGTGTCATGCGCCATCGCATGCCAGCCCTGCTCGGCCCGCAGCGGACTGGTCATCGGGCTGCCGCCGTTGCCGCCGGTCGCCTGCTGGGCACGGCGGGCCCGGTCACCGCGAGGAAGACATCGTCGAGGCTCGGCTGCCGCAGCGCGATGTCCAGCGGCCTGATGCCGGCCAGGTCCAGGCAGCGCGCCACGTTCATCAAGGTTTCCGGGCTTCCTGCCGGCACTCTGATCGTGTCGTCTCCCGCTGTCACCGTGCCCGGCGCGGTGCCCAGTGCGGTGATCGCGAGGTCCCTGGCCGCCTCATCGGCCAGCCGTACCTCGCACACCGAGCCGCCGACCCTGGCCTTCAGCTGGCTCGGCGTGCCCTGAGTGATCAGGCGGCCGTGGTCGATCACCACGATCTCGTCGGCAAGCTGGTCGGCTTCCTCCAGGTACTGGGTGCTCAGCATGATCGTGATGCCGCGCGCCCGCAGGTCGCGGATCACCTGCCACAGGACGCGCCGACTGCGCGGGTCGAGCCCGGTGGTTGGCTCGTCAAGCAAGACCACCGGCCGCTCGACCACCAGGGTTATCGCCAGATCCAGTCGCCGCCTCATGCCACCGGAGTAGCTGCTGACCCGGCGGTCAGCCGCTGCGGCAAGCCCGAAGCTATCCAGCAGTTCAGCCGCGCGCAACCGCGCCTGCGCCTTGGGCAGCCGCAGCAGCCGCCCGAACAGGACCAGGTTCTCGCGTCCGGTGAGCGCCTCGTCTAACGCTGCAACCTGCCCGGCGACCGCGATCCGCTCACGGACCCCGGCCGGATCGGCGACCACGTCCCGGCCGGTGATGCGGGCGGACCCGCCGTCGGGCCGCAGCATCGTCGTGAGGCAGCCGATGAGTGTCGTCTTGCCGGCTCCGTTCGGGCCCAGCAATCCGAACACGCTCCCGGCGGTCACGGTGAACGTGAGCCCGGCCAGCGCCGTCGTATCGCCGTAGCGCTTCACCAGCCCATCGACCTGTATCGCCGGGGCCAGCGGGACCGGGCGGGTGCTCATGCCAGGGCTTCCGCCCTCGTTCGCGGTGCTCACCAGATCAGTATCGCTTGGTCCCGCGCGGCCTGGCTAGCTGCGGGCGGCCTACCTGACCAGCAAGGCGGCGGTTATCCCCGCAGGCGGTAAAGACGGTGGAACCGCTCCTCCACCCCGGTGACCTCGACCTCGGCGAAGCCGGCGGCCAGAGCGTACTCGCGCACCATGGCGGGCCGCATCGCGGTACCTGTGCCGGCCGGCGACACGCCCGTGAGGCCGACCGGCAGGCAGTGCAGCACGCTCGTGGCGTACTGGAAGCGCTCGGTCTCATCGGCCGGCGCGGTGAACGTTTCCGCGACCCGCGCATCCATGACGAGCACCGATCCGCCCGGAGCCAGAATCGCCCGACAACAGCGGAGCACCTCGACCGGGCGGGGCATCTCGTGAAGCGCATCGAAAACGCAGACCAGGTCGTATCCCTCACCGTCACGGCCGGCGGGCCAGGCATCCGGTGCCTGTGCGTCGCGCACCTCGAAGCACACCTGGCTGGCTAGCCCACGGCTTGCCGCGTTCTTGCTCGCGGTGCCCAGGATCACGGGATCAAGGTCGAACCCATCGACCCGGGCACCGGGGTAGGAAAGGGCCAGGGCGATGCTGGACCAGCCGGCGCCGCAGGCGATGTCGGCGATGCGGGATGGGCCAGCGGCCAGGCGGGCGTGCACGTCCGGCAGCCAGCGGCGGATCCACGCCGGCAGGTCACGGGAAAACAGCGCACGGTTTGCCGCCTCATGGCCGTCCCGCCAGTCACTGCCGTAGGCGGTATCGGGCACTCCGGCCCCGGTACGGTAAGCCTCCAGGAGCTGGGGCAGGGCGCCTGCCACGGCGCCGATCGGCAGCACCGCCATCGGCGCGACGGAGATCGGGTTGTCAGATCCGGTGAGGACCGTGCCGTGCCCGGCGGGCAATGCGTAAACACGGTCGTCGGCGGCCCGGCTGGTGTCGGTGACGGTGATGATCCCGGCAACGGCCTGTTGCTCCAGCCACTCGCGGGCATACCGGTGCCCGATCCGCGCGCGGCCGGCCAGCTGCAACGCCGTGGCCGGGCCCTCCCGCAGCAGACACTCGTAGAGGCCGAGACGGATGCCAAGGTAGATCGTCATCAGCTCCTGCGTTGCCAGGCAGCCCAGCCAGAGCCGGATCGCGAGCGCCCGGCCGCCGGCCTCCGCGGAGGTCATCCTTGCGCTCCCTTCGCCATCACAGCGGCACCGATTCAATGATCGCGAGCGTTTCCGTCTCGGTAACGTTCGTCAGGCGCAGGCCGGCTCCCGTCAGAAGTGCCTGGAATGCGTCCCGGTCCCGGTCCCGGCCCTGGACCAGGACGAGCGAGTGCAGGTCCATGAGCTTTCCTACGTTGTATGCGTCACCGGGCCGGAGTATCGCCTCCATGACCAGCAGCCGGCCACCCGGCGGCATGGCCTGGCGTACCGTTCGCAGCAATGTGCTCGCATGCTCGTCGTCCCAGTCGTGCAAGATCGTCTTCAGCAGGTACACGTCGCCCCCGCGCGGGACCGCCTCGAAGAAGCTGCCCGTCAGCACGCTGCAGCGGTCGGCCACGTCGGCGTCACGCAGCACCTCGGGCGCCGCCGCGGCCACGTGCGGCAGGTCGAACACGACCCCGTGCAGGTGCTTGTACCTGCGGAGCAGGCCGGCCAGGAACGTGCCATCCCCTCCGCCCACGTCGATCACCGTGCCGCAGCTCGCCCAGTCGTATGAGGTGAGCAGGCCGCGGAGCACGAGCCGGTTCTGGCTGCGGACCGAGCGGTCAAACCGCCTGCTGTCCTCCGGGTGCCCGGCCAGCCAGTCGTAGTACGCCTCGCCATGCACATGGCTGAACGCGGCGTTACCCGTACGCATGGTGTAGCCGAATGCGGCCCATGCTCCGATATCGGCAGGCAGCAGGGGATATGCCTCGCCGTGTGAAAGCGGATGGTCGGTGCGCAGCAATTGGCCGAGCGGGGTGAGGCCAAACCAGCCCGGCCTGGTCTCGGTGAAGATTCCCTTGCAGGCCAGCGCCCGCAGAGTGCGGTACAGGGTGGAGGCGTGCGTCCCCGTGGCGGCCGCGAGTTCGGCCGCCGGCTGCGGCCCCCCGGTCATCCGGTCCGCGAGACGAAGATCGCACACCGCGCGGATCGCGAACGGGACCACATAATCCGCGAGTTCCTGCAGCCGGAAAATCAGGTCGGTCAACCGTGCGGTGGCCGACTCGGGCCCAGGCTCAGTCATGGCTGCCACGCTCCTGGCTGTCGGCGCTGCTCGCGGCCCCGGCCACCGCGGCCAGCTCCGCGCCCGACAGCAGCCGCGGCGGCGGTGCCCGCAGCAGCTCCGGCGGGCCGAGCAGGGCGGTGATGTCCTGCCACAGCTGGCAGACGGTCAGGTGGTACTGGCCCCGGTGCAGCTGGCAGTCTCCGGCCAGGATGGCCTCACGCATCTGCAGAAGTGCCCGGCCGATGGCGGCAGGCCACATCGTCTGGAAGATCTGCTGATAGCCCGGCGCGGCCGACTCCCCGAGCACCAGCCCGCTTGACGGGTCGGCGGCCTCCACGCCGCTCGCCGGCCGGTCCGCGGTTGTCGGCGCGAAATGCGGCCGCGCATCGCTGCGCTGCGCTTCGCGCGGGAAATCCGGCCGCGGGCACCACAGCAGCGGGCCATGAGTCGCGGCGAGAGTCAGGTTGCCTCCCTCTGTGCCCAGCGTGATCCGGTGCATCAGATGCGCATAGTTGTCCGGGTCAGCGGGATCCATCTGATTCTGGATCCGCAGGGTGACCGGCACCCCGGCGACGACGCCATCCAGGCCGCGGAACGGGATATCCAGGTCCGTCAGCCGGAGCACGCTGTCGTCCGGGCCGGGTGGCCTGGTGAACGACCAGGGCCGCACGCCGCCCAGGGCCCGGCCGAGAATGTCGAGCAACGCGTAGGCGAGCTGGAAACCGCAGGCGGCGTCGGCGTACAGCGGGCGCCGGCAGCGGAAGAGCTCACGCGCCGCGGCGATGAAGCTCCGGACCGGCGCGACGTTCGGATAGAACGAACTGAGGTGATAGACCACGCCGTGGCGCCGCGCGCATCGCAGGCAGTCGGCCAGCTCGTCATGATGCAGCGGGTGTTCCTGTATGACGTTGATCCCGCGGCCCATGAGCTCCTTGGCCAGCTCAGCCCCGGGCCCGCCCAGCAGGCCGCCGCGGACCACGACACAGGCAATGTCTATTCCCGCGGGAAGCTCATCTGGGCTGGCCCACAGCGGGACGCCATAGTGCTGCGCGCATGCCCGGGACCGCTCGCTTCCCTGGGCCAGGATGCCGGCCAGCTCGAACGGCAGGGCTGACTGCCGGAACGCCTGGAGGTAGACCTGGCCGAACTTGGTGCCGCAGACGATCACGCGCATCCGCCCGGCGGTATTCCGCCCGTTCACAGCAGGCCGTCCTGGAATGCGGACGGGCCGACCGTGACGGCCACGTCGGGCAGCTCGACGACGTGCGCCGCCGCGGTGCTCCGGAGCCGTGCCATGGCCGTCGCCGGGTCGAGCACCTCGCCGGCATGATGGACGCCCGCTGCCGCCTCACCGCAGAGCACCGCCCAGCAGGCCACGGCGGCGACGGCGCCGGTGAGCTCGCTTGCCCCGTTGGCCCGCACCATCAGGGCGTGCGTTCGCGGGTGCTGGCCCGCCTGACCCTCGAGCTGCATGACCATGGCCTGGTATGGCCGCGTGCCGAACACGTCGAGCTGCGCGGCACGGGTCACCTCTTCGGCGGCACCCAGCAGGGCAGGCCCGCTTCTGGCCGCCTGGTGCCGCCGGAGCGCGGCCAGCAGGTGCGTGCCGTCGAACACCGAGTACCAGCGAACCTCGGCCAGGCCAAGGGCCCGCGCGAGCCGTTCGGTCTCGGTGCTGAGATAGGGCATGATGGCCACCCGCCCGGGAAAGAATGGCAGCTCACGCGCGGCGGAGGAGCCTGGGGCCTGTGCCTGCCTGAGCCCGTCGTGCCAGGCAGCCGCGGGCTGGCCGTAACCGGATGACGCGGCCGCCAGGTAGTCGGCGGCAGCAGACACAGTGAAATGGTCACGCCCGCCCACAAAGGCCGCCAACCGCTGCGGGCGTTCCATGCCGCCGGCCGCCAGGTAGCGCGGCAGCAGCGCGGTCAGTCCCGGCATCATGCCCGCCGAGATGAGCGCGGCGCGGCCGGCCGCGGCAAACCCGAGGCCGGCGAGCGCCCGGTACAGTTCGTCGTCACCTGCCGGGTCGATATAGTCCGCGCCCTCGGCCAGGGCCGCCCGCGCCACCAGGTCACCGATGAGGCAGGACGGCCCCGAGCAGTTCACCACCACCGCGCACCCGGCACAGAACCGGCGCAGTGCCCCCGCGTCGAACACGTCGACGGGCAGGACCTCGACCTGGCACGGTCCGCCGTCGTTCCCGCCGGTGGCTCGCCGGACGGCCTCCGCGTTGCGTGCGCCGAGCCTGAGCCGGTCCGCCCCCAGCCGACGCAGGGACCGTACCGCCACCCGGCCGACCTCCCCGGAGCTGCCCACCACCCCGATCGGGCCCGGTGCCGACATCACAGCCCGCTTTCCGGCCTGGCCAGCGCGGCCAGGGCGGCCGTGGCCCCGGGCAGGTTCGCCGGCAGGTGCCAGCCGAAGCAGTCACCGGGAATGTCTGCGACCCGTAGCTCACCCAGGCAGATCCGTTCCCACAGATTCGTCGTATCGGCACGCGATGCCGGCCACAACGGGGTCTCGGTGCACGGTCTGAGCACGATCATGTCGCCTGCATAAACGGGCATCTGGCGATGGTCGGCGATCCGCAAGCCGTAGCGGAACCGCTGATAGGACCGCATGGCCCCGGCCTGCCCGGCACCGGCGGCCCGCGGCCAGGGCCCGTCGGCGGGCAGTGCCGCGGTCAGCGCGTTGATCCGGTCGTGCTGCTCCATCCCGGCCATTTGTTGCCAGCAGACGGCGACCGCGTCCAGTTCCCCGTCGCCGCCGACCCTGGCCAGTGAGCCGTCCGGGACCACCGGGCCATGCTCGGCCAGCACCGCACGGAGGGCGCGGCCGAGCGCGGCCTCCACGGGGAAGCCGAGCCCGCCGGGGGCGGCGCCGCCCGCACGGGCGTAAAGGTACTCGGCGAGCAGGTCGTCCTCGATCTGGTAGGGCAGCGGGCAGCTCGCGATGACCGCCAGGCTCTGCACGCTGGCGCCGCTTTCCGCCAGCTGACGTGCCGTCTCGGCGGCGAGCGCGGTACCGAAGCCGCATCCGATGAGATTGATCGGCTGCTGGCCGCAGTGCTCGAGCAGCAGCCGGACATAGTCGGCGGCGAGAAGCTCCCGGAGCCGGGTGGGATCCAACCCGGCGTGCCGGGGGGCGCCGCAGTCTTCGACGCCGAGGACGGCGCCGTCTCCCAGGCCGGCCGCCAGCAGCCGGTAGGCCGATACCGGCGCGCACGGACCGGGCACGATCACCCAGCGGGCCTGCGCTGCGCCGCCGTGCAGCTGCGCAATCCGTGGCCCGCCGGGGTCCTCCTCGGCGGCCGGCTGCGCAGGCTCCTGCCGTGGTCCTGCCAGCCGGGCCGCGAGAGCGGCAACGGTTGGCTCCTCCAGCAGCTGACGCAGCAGCTCGTCGAAGAAGAACGGCTTGGCCTGCGGCACCTCGTCGAGCAGCCGCCCGGCCAGCTGGGCCGCCAGCAGCGAGTCGCCGCCGAGAGCGAAGAAGTTCTGCTCCCTGTCGACCGCGCCGAGATTGAGCACCTCGGCCCAGATGCCGGCCAGGGTAGCCTCCAGTTCGCCGCGTGGCTCTTTCGAAGCGGCACTGAGCTGGGCCTTCGCGGTCGGCTGCGACGGCAGCAGCCGGTGCAGCGCCTTGCGATCGATCTTGCCGTTGGGGGACAGGGGCAGCTCGTCGACCAGGCCGACGCTGGGCGGCAGCATGTACGCGGGCAGCACGCTGGCCAGGTGCGCAGCCAGCTTGCCTTCGTCGACGGGCTCCTGGTCCGTCTTGAATTGCACGGCGAATACGCGCATCCCCAGCTGCCCGATGAAGTCGCCGGGCCGGTCGTCGGCGGGCAGGCACAGCTGCACCGTGCCGCCTGCCTCCCCCAGCAGCCGGAGCCACTGTTCCTGGGTGAGGAAGGTCTGGTCGCGATCCCGCCGCTCGTCCTCGAACTCGGCCACCGTCTCGTCCAGCCTGACGAGCAGCTCCAGCGAGGTCATGATCTGGTAGTGATCGCGGGTCATCTCCAGCAGCACCAGCCAGCCTCCCGGTGCCACAAGCTCCCGGATCCGCCGCAGCGCGTGCCCCACATGACGGGTGGCATGCAGCACGTCTCCCGCCACCACCAGGTCGAAGGAATTGGGCGCATACCCCTGCGGGCGGCAGTCCCGGTCGAGGTCCAGCAGGCCGAAGGTCATCCAGGGATAGCAGCGGAACCGCTCGCGTGCCTGGTTGAGGAAGAATTGCGACAGATCAGTGAACAGGTATTCGACTTCGCCGTTCGGCAGTGCCGCGGCCACACGGGCGGTGGTACCGCCGCCGCCCCCGCCGACCTCGAGCACGCGGATCGGCCCGGATCGTGCGTGCTGCCCTGCGATCTGGCGGGTGGCCGCGGCCGCGACCCGGTTCGCCCACACGTTGAACAGGGCGTGCTCGTACAGGTTCGCAGAGGTCTCGAGGCTGCCCTCGGGAAACAGCAGCCGGACTGGGTCCTGGCCGCCCTCAAGGAGCGCGGCGAGGTTGTCCGTGCTGGCCCGGAAGTACCCCATCAGCTCGGATTCACGGCCCGCGGCCGGAAGCAGTTCCGCCACCCGCCGCCATCCCTCGGCCACCGCCGCCTCGTCGGTCGGCCCGCACAGCCGGTAGGCGCCGGCTGGCTCCCTGGCCACCAGCCCATGCCGCTCCAGCGCGCCGAGCCAGCGGCGCACCAGGCGGCGGTACCGCGGTGCGACCCCGGGTGCGTGCAGGATCTCGTCGAGTGAATGAGTCGTGTCTGGCCCGCCGAACAGGCCAGCCTGCCGCAGCGCCGTGATCATCGCAATCAGTGCGACATCGTCGAGGCTTCGGGTGTAGGCGGCGTAGCCGTCCGTATCGACATCGGCCAGCGCCTCGCTTGCCGCGGCCGAGGCCGCCGCCCCCAGCTCCGCCACGGCAGCCTGGCCGGCGGAGGATGCCGGACGCCGCTTGCTTTCTACGAATGCCGCGATGTGGCGCTGCTGGCGCGGCTCACCGGTAGCGATGGCCGCGGCGCGGCCGACAGCGGGGAACGAGTGCAGCGCGGATTCGATCTCGCCCAGTTCGACGCGGTGGCCGCGGATCTTGATCTGGGAATCCTCACGCCCGAGGAACTCGATCGAGCCGTCCGGGAGGTAGCGGCCAAGGTCACCCGTGCGGTACATGCGCGTTCCGGTTTGCGGATCCCGGATGAAGCGGGCGACCGTCAGCTTCCCGTCACCCAGGTAGCCGAGCGCCAGGCCGGCCCCGGAGATGTACAGCTCACCGGTCACCCACACCGGGCATGGCCGCAGGGCGCTGTCCAGCACGTGGAGCGCCTGGTTCGCCAGCGGCTTCCCGTAGGGGATGCTGCGCCACTCATCGGGAACCTCTTCGATCGGGTGGAAGATCGACCAGATGGCCGCCTCGGTGGCACCGCCGAGGCTCACGACCCGCAGCTGGGGTATCAGCTCCCGGATCTGGCCGGGAAGAGCGACCGGGATCCAGTCGCCGCTGAGCAGCGCAAGCCGCATCGACGGGAGGGCGGCCGGTGACACGCGGAGATGATCGTGCAGCATCCCAAGCAGGGCCGGCACCGAGTTCCACACCGTGACACCGTGCGCGATGGCCAGCTCTGCCCAGTGCGACGGATCGGCGCGCCGCGCCGGATCGGGCAGGACCAGGCACCCCCCCGCCGCCAGGGTGCCGAAGATGTCATAGACCGACAGGTCGAATCCCAGGCCGGACAGTCCCAGCACCACATCGCCGGGGCCAACGCCGAACCGCCGGTTGATGTCGGCGATGGTGTTCATCGCACTTCGATGTGTGATCATCACCCCTTTCGGCGTGCCGGTCGATCCGGAGGTGTATATGACATAGGCCAGGTCGTCCGCGCACGCACCGCATGAAGGCAGGTCCCGGTCGCCTGGCCTGGCGGCAAGCGTGTCGGCCGCGATCACGCGGACGCCCTTCGGCCACTCGAGCGCGGCCGCGAGATGCGCCTGGGTGAGTACCACCCGGGCGCCCGCGACCTGGAGCATGCGGGCCCGCCTCGCCGCAGGCTGGTCGGTGTCCACGGGCAGGTACGCGGCGCCGACCGCCAGCGTTCCGAGGACCGCGGCTACCTGCGCCCATCCCTTGTCCATGGCCGCCGCCACGACCTCGTGCGGCCGGCAGCCGGCCTCCTTGAGGGCATTGCCCACGGCGATGCATCTGGCCAGCAGGTCACCGTAGCTCAGCGAGATTCCTTCGCTGAGCACCGCGGTCCGGCCGGGCGCGGCCAGCGCTTGGGTAACGAATCCCTCATGGAGCATGGCGGTCGGCGCCGGCCCGGCGGTGGCGTTCACCCGTTCGCGCTGGACGCGCTGGTCCTCTGGCAGGGCCACCGGGGAGGCCGAATCCCACGCCGCATCGTCGGTGGCCAGCCGACGCAGCAGGCCGACGAAGGAGGCGAACATGTCGTCGATGAGGCCGTCGGGGAACACTCCGTCGCGAACGTCCCAGTTGGTGACCAGCACGCCACCGCGCTCGATGTTCTGGCAGTCGATCCAGACCTGCGGGGTCTGGCTGATCCCGTGTACCAGCTGCCCGATTCCACCGCCGGTGTCCTGCCCGGCGGCTGAACCGTTCCCGTTCCGCCCGGCCGCCGGGCGGTCCAGGCCGATCGCGCTGGTGAACACCACCGGCATCAGGGTGGTGTCGGCACCGCGGCGGCGGGCGATCTCGCGCAGCACAGCGACGCCCGAGAAGAGGCGGTGATCAAGGTCCTGCCAGAGCTGAGCTTGCAGTCGGCGGGACCGTTCACGGAACGCAGTCGCCGGGTCCTGCTCCACCGCGAGCATGTTCACCGAGCTGAAGTCCCCGACCAGCGATCCGACCTGCGGATGCAACGGCAGCCTGTTCAGCAGGGTCAGGTTGAGCGTGAACCGCTTGTGTCGGCTCCACCTGCCGATGACCTCCGCATACGCGGCAAGCACGGCGCCTGACGCGCTGATTCCATGAAGGCTGGCCCGGTACCGCAGGCCTGCCCATTCGGCTGGCTCCAGTGCGGTTTGCCAGCGGCGGAACCGCGGCGCAGCCTCGGCGGCCATCGCGGCCGTCGGCAGTTCCGGGGCCGGTGGCAGCTCATCGACCCGCCGCAGCCAGTAGTCACGGTCGAGTTCGTAACGCTCGGTCTCACGGATCTTACGTTCGGCGAGAAGATAGTCGCGGAACGTGATCTCAAGCGGCGGCAGCGGCGCACCCCGGCCGTGGCAGAGCCGGCCGAGTTCGCCGAGGAGCAGCTCGATGCTGACGAAGTCCGCGATCAAGAAGTCGATGGACATGTGCAGGAACGCGCCGTCGCGAGTGAGCGTCAGCCGCAGGTCGAACAGCGGCCACTCACCCGGCTGGTAGACGCGGTGGTCCATGTCGGCACGGGTGGCCGCTCTGGCCGCTGCGACGTCGTCCGGGCTGGCGCCGCGCAGGTCACTGACCCGGATGTGATACGGCGGCACGTCGGCCAGGACCCGTTGCGACCCGGTCACGTCGATGACCGCACGCAGCATGTCATGCCGCGTGATCAACGTCTGCCAGGCTGCCTCGAGCTCACCAGGGTCGAGCGAGGGCACAGCCAGTTCGCCGTAGCCGTGGCATGCCACCCTTCCGTAGGGGAAGGCAGTCCCCCGGCCAAGCAGGTAGGCGCCCTGGACGTCGGTCAGCGGGAAAGGATCATGGCGCGCCGCGGGCTCGGGCACCACGGTCACCGCGCCAGAGCTGGCCCGCAGGTGATCGATCACGGCTTGCTTCTGGCTGCGCAGCGCCTCCAGCCGTAATGGCGTCATGATCCCGTGCGGCGCGCGGAAGTGGACCTGGCCGTCCTCCTCCCAAAGCCGGACGCCCGCGTCGCGGAGTTCGCTGATGAGATCTGCCGTGCTCATAGCACACCTTCCTCGAGCTCGAATGCGCCGGTGTCGGCCCCGTGCGCGACGGCCAGGCCGGCCAGCTCCGTCAGCGTGGCCGCGTCCAGCAAGTCCCGCAGAGAAATCTCCGCTCCGAGTCGGACGCGGATCACCTCGATGAGGCGGGTGGCCAGGAGGCTGTCGCCGCCGAGGGCGAAGAAGCTCTGGTCGCGGGTGATGGCGCCGGTGCCGAGGAGTTCGGCCCAGATGGCGGCGATCGCCTGCTCGACCTGGCCCTGCGGTGGCTGGCCGGACGCGGCGGCGGGCCGGGCGGTGCAGTCCAGCAGCTGCGCGATCGCGGTGCGGTCGACCTTCCCGTTGCCGCTCAGCGGCAAGGCGGAAACGGTTTCCGCCCAGTCCGGGACCATGTAGCCGGGCAGCCGGCTGTCCAGGAACTCCCGCAGCGCCGCGGGATCGGGGCCCGCGCCGGGTTCCCGCGGCACCACCGCGGCGGCCAGCCGCCGCGTTCCCGCGCCGGGGCCGGGGCCGGTGACGACGCAGACCGCCGCCCGGGCAATCTGCGGATGAGCCTGCAGCGCCGCCTCGATCTCGCCCAGCTCAATGCGGTGACCGCGGATCTTCACCTGGAAGTCGGCCCGGCCCAGAAACTCCAGCGTCCCATCCGGCCAGTAGCGGCCCAGGTCACCGGTGCGGTACCAGCGCCGGCCGTCCTCGCCGGGCACAAACTGGCGGGTGGTGCGTTCCGCGTCGCGCCAGTATCCCCGGGCCACGCCGGTCCCGCCGATCCACAGCTCCCCGGGAACCCAGTCCGGGCAGTCCCTGCCCCGCGCGTCCACGACCCGGAACATCTGGTTGCGCAGCGGGTAGCCGTAGGGAACCGACCGCCAATGCCCCGGGACCTCACCCACCTCGAACGCATTCGACCAGATCGCCGCCTCGGTGGCCCCGCCCAGGGCGATCAGGCGGCACCCCGGGCAGGCCGCCGCCAGCCGGCCCGGCAGGTCCAGCCCCACCCAGTCACCCGACACCAGGGCCAGCCGCAGCCCATCCCCCAGGCCACGGTCACCCGCCGCGACCAGCAGCATGTCCAGCAACGCCGGCACCGAATTCCACACCGTCACCCGCCAGCGCCGGACCAGTTCCGCCCAGCACCGCGCATCCCGCCGCTCGTCCTCACCCACCAGCACCACCGCGCCCCCCGCACCCAGCAGCCCGAACATGTCATAAACCGACAGATCAAAATCCAGCGCGGAAACGGCCAGCACCCGGTCGCCCTCCCGCACCGCGAACCGGCCGCTGACATCCTCGACCGTGTTCACCGCGCTGCGGTGGCTCACCATGACCCCCTTCGGCGCGCCCGTCGACCCCGAGGTGTAAATCACATACGCCAGCTGCTCCCGGTCCACCGGCACCGGCACCGCCAACGGCGCCGCCGCCGCGGCGGCGGGCCCATCCACCGCCACCACCTCGACCCCTTCGGGCCACTCCAGCGCCGAGCTCTCCGCCGCCCCGGCCACCACGAACCGCACCCCGGCATCGGCATACATCGCCGCCCGCCGCGCCATCGGCTGATCCACCCCCACCGGCACATACACCCCGCCGGCCGCCAGAACCCCCAGGACCGCCGCCACCTGGCCCGGGCCCTTGGCCGCAGTCACCCCCACCAGCTCACCCGGCACCACCCCCCGGGCCACCAGCAGCGCACCCACCCGCAACGCCCACCCGGCCAGCTCACCGTAGCTCAGCCGGCCATCCTCACCCCAGGCCAGCGCCAGCCGGCCCGGCTCACTCGCCGCCCAGCCGA
This sequence comes from Streptosporangiaceae bacterium, assembly GCA_050698735.1. Classification (GTDB taxonomy): domain Bacteria; phylum Actinomycetota; class Actinomycetes; order Streptosporangiales; family Streptosporangiaceae; genus Palsa-504. The sequence continues at coordinate 35,619 of JBOHCG010000013.1, forward strand.
AAAACCCCGCATGCAGCAGCCGCCCGCTCTCCGCCCCCCGCACCGCATTCACCGCGGCCCGGACCCGCGCCTGCGAGGCCGGGAGCAGCGACCCGACCGGCTCCCCCCAATCGCCATCAGCCAGCCAGTCAAGCAGCCCGGTAAAGGCGCCGAACATCCCGTCAAGGACACCGGCGGGAAACAAATCCTCCACCGCATCCCAATTCACGAAAAGCCCCCCGCCCCGCTCCGTCACCTGGCAGTCCAGCCACACCTGCGGCGTCTGCGACAGTCCCCAGACCTGCTCGCCGAAGGGCATCGACATGTTGACGAGTTCGTCCGGCATGCCGAGCGCGCTGGTAAAAACCACCGGCATGGATCCGGCGGGGCCCGCTGACCGCCGTGCCAGCTCGCGCATGACCCATATCGCCGATACCGCGCTGTGCTCCATGCCCGACCAGATCTGCTGCTGGAACCGCCGCGCGCTATCGGTCCAGTTCTCACCCGCTTGCGGTGTGAAAGCCGCCAGCACGAGCGAGGTGAAATCCCCGAGAACACGGTCGATATCCGGGTGGACCCGGCGGCGGTGGAACAGGGTGAGGTTCAGGGTCAGCTCGGGCCGGGCGCTCCACGCCGAGAGCACCTCGGCAAAGACGGTGGCGAGCACGGCGGCCGGGGTAAGGTCGAGGGCCCGCGCCTTGCCGGTGATGGCGTGCCACTTCTCCGGCCGCAGACGGGCCTCCCACCGGGTGAACCGCGGCGAAACAACACGGGCCGGGTCTTCGCGCAGTGGCAACTGCGGTGCCGACGGAAGATCCTCAAGCCGCTCCAGCCAGTGCTGCCTGGCCGCGGCGATCTGGCCGGGTCCAGGCTGGGCAGCGAGCACGTAATCACGGAAGGACAGCCGGATGGGAGGCAGCGCGGCGTCGATATCCCGGTAGAGGTCGGACAGCTCGGCGAAAAGGAGCAAGATGCTCAGCGCGTCAACCACGATGTAGTCGAAGCTGAAGGCCAGCCGCGTCCTGTTGCCGCCGTAGCGGACGGCGCGTATCTCGATTAAGGGCCACCGGCTGGGATCGGGGACCCGATGTGACATCGACTCCCGCAATCCGGCCAGGACGCTTCCGGCCTGCTCAAGCCCCACGTCGGTCACCGCGATCTCGTACCTGGGCACCTGCGGCACAATGCTCTGGCGGCCATCGGGGCAGAACACCGCACGGAGCATCTCATGCCGCTCGATGAGATGGTTCCATGCCTCCTCGATCCGGTCCAGGTCGACGCCGGCGCCGTCGAACTCCCAGTACCAGTGCGAGCCGACGCCGCCAAGTGCGAAGTCGGCTGCCCGGCCGACCCAGTAGGCATACTGCACGTCCGTGGCCGGGAATGGCTCGTGACGGTGCGCGGGATCGGCAATCACCGGGCCGACAGCGGAAGCCGCCTGGCCAAGGGTGAGCAAGGCCGCAAAGTCCTTCAGCCGTGGTGAGGCAAACAGGTTGCGCAGGTCGCCCCCGGCTATCCCGGCATCGCCCATCTTCTCGATGAGGCGGGTGGCCAGGAGGCTGTCGCCGCCGAGGGCGAAGAAGCTCTGGTCGCGGGTGATGGCGCCGGTGCCGAGGAGTTCGGCCCAGATGGCGGCGATCGCCTGCTCGACCTGGCCCTG